>JBDTXR010000512.1:0-6173 GCA_040006075.1 Byssovorax sp.
TGCTCGGCCTCGCTGGGCACCGGGCGCCTCGTCGGCCATTGCAGCGATCGAATGGCCATCTTCGGGTGCCACGGCGAGATCGCGCGCGGCGCGTCGAAGGAGCCTCCCGCGACGCTGCCGATCCGGACCGGCTCGATCTGTGTCGATTGAAGATCAGCCCGGCGCGGGCAGCGTCGCGCTCCGGCGAAACCAGATCGCCAGCATGGTCCCCGTGAGCGCGAGGTTGCCTGTCGTCATCAGGTAATACCGCCACGAGGGGTGCACCGCGGCGATCACGAAGCCGGCAAGGTAGCTTGCCGCCGCGAGCCCGAGGCGGCGCTCGACCGTGACGCTGAGCATGCTCACCACCACGAACCAGAGAAAGAACGTCAGGATCTCGCTCTGGGCCGCGGGGATGCCCGCCTCGCGCGCCACGAGGTGGAGCACCGACTGGCCGACGAGCGAGAGCACCCCGGCGCCGAGGAAGGTGCGATTGAGCACGGTGGAGAGGAGCGTCCGCCGCATCCAGAGGCCGAGCACCGCGAGCACCGCCAGGGGCCCGAGCGGGATCAAGGCGAGCTTGAGGTGGGTTGGTGTCGTGCCCGCGAGCGGCTGGCGGATCAAGAGCGGCATGATGCTCAGGAGCACGCCGAAGACGCCCGCGGAGAGGGCGCGCTTGCCCCGGCCAATCTCGGGATCGTGACGCCGCTCGATCGCCCGGCGGCGGTCTTCCTCGGCTCGCGCGGCGGCCTCGGCTGCGGCGACGCGCGCCGCGAGATCGGCCGGGGGATCGGGGAGCCCGCGCAGCAGCACCGCGGCAGACTGGATATCTCCTGTCTCCAGCTCGTGGACCACGACCAGGCTCGTCGCCCGGACCAGGCCTTCGCGCGCCGGCGCGTTCTCGGGCCAGCTCCGCAGCGCTGCCTGGAAGCCAAAGTGGCACTCGCCGAAGAGGTGATGAACGCGACTCCGCACCTCGTGCGTGGTGGCCGCGCCGGGCGCGAGCGCCGCCGACGCGGCGATCTCCACGCGCAAGGCCGTGAGGCTCTCCTCGGCCTCCTGGGCCAGGTTGGCCGAGCTCCGGTGCTCCAGGAACGCTTCGAGCGCCGCGCGCAGCTCGGCGACCCCCGCGAAGCGCGCCGCAGGATCGGCGGCCATGGCCTTTTGCACCACGGCAGCGAGCTCGGCCGGGCCTCGATCCGGCGCGAGCGGCGAGGAGCGGCGCACGTTCTCCAGCGTCTCGGCCAGCGTGGCGCCGAGGTGGGGTGGGAGCCCGGTGAGGATCTCGTAGAGCGTGGCCCCGAGGAGATATCCATCGGTCCGCGGCGAGAGGGTCTGTCCGCCCAGCATCTCGGGCGCCATGTACGCGGGAGTCCCGGCGATCGCCACGGCGTCGACCGCGCGCGGCAAGCGGCTCTCGTCGGGCCGAAGGCTCACCGCAATTCCCCAGTCGAGGACATAGACCTCGCCGAACTCCCCCACCATCACGTTCTCGGGCTTGATATCCCGGTGGAGGATCCCGCGATTGTGCGCGAACTCGATGGCTCGCGCCACCTGCAAGAGCACCCGCAGGTTCCACTCGAGCAGATCGCGCGCCGCGAACCGCCGCTCGACCTCGGCGCCGTTCCGCATGAGCTGCGACCAGTCGATCCCGGCGATGCGCTTGAGCACGATCACCGGAGCGCCGGCGTCGTCGAGGCCGAGATCGTAGATGGGCACGATGTTGGGGTGCTCGAGCGAGCCAGTCACCCAGGCCTCTTGAAGCAGCTTCAGCGTCTCGCCGCCGGCGCGGTGATCGGCCCGAAGCGTCTTGATCGCCACCTGCCGATCGAGCGCTGTTTGCGTGCCGGAGCGGACGATGCCCATCCCGCCCTGGCCCAGCGTCTCGCCGAAGATCAGCCGCGCCGAGGGCGCCGAAGCGTCGGTGGTGAGCCCTTGCAGGCTCGCGACCGCTGCGAGCGCGTGCCGCTCGGTGGTGCCCATGGTCGGCGTCGCCGGCACGATCGTCCCGCGCGGGCCCTGCTCGAAGGTGTCCGCCAGCGCGCGGTCGCTCCTCGGATCCGCCGCTGCCGGCGGCGCGTCGAGGGTGAGCTGCTGTTCGGACGCGGGCATCGGGCGACCCGTAGCAGCGCCGCCGCAAGCGGTCGATGCCCGCCGCGCCCGCTCCGACGATCGGCGCGCCGGAAGCCCGGCGCGAACGATCTTGACGATGCTTAACGAATTCAGTAACTATTACCTCGGTTCGACAAACAACGAGACCGAGGAGCGCTCCCATGAAGCAGACCCCCAAGGGCTGGCCGCGGCTGACGTCCGCCGTGTTCTACCAGGATGCCGGCGCGGCGATCGACTGGCTTTGCCGCGTGTTCGGCTTCCAGATCCGCCTGAAGATCGACGGCGAGAACGGCGCGATCGTCCACTCCGAGCTCGAGTACGGCGAGGCGCTGATCTTCGTCTCGGGCGAGTCGACCGAGAAGCGCCAGGCGAGCCCGCGCGGCAACGGCGGGATCAACACCCAGAGCCTGATGCTCTTCGTCGACGACGTCGACGCGCACTGCGCCCACGCGAAGGCGGCGGGCGCGAAGATCCTGATGGAGCCCGACACCAAGGACTACGGCGAGGACTACTGGGCCGACCGCACCTACCAGGCCGAGGATCTCGACGGGCACCTCTGGTGGTTCGCGCAGCGGATGCGCGGCTGACGAGGAGGCGCGCATGAGCCCGACCCACCTCGACGAGACGCTGGCGGCGCTGGCCGATCCGACGCGCCGCCGCGTCGTCGATCTGCTGCGAAAGAAGCCGCAACGAGCGGGCGATCTCGCCGCCGCGTTCCGGATGAGCGCGCCGGCGATGAGCCGTCACCTCCGCGTGCTCCGGCAGAGCGGGCTCGTCGAGGAAGAGTCGCTCGACGAGGACGCGCGGGTGCGGGTCTACCACCTGCGGCCCGAGCGCTTCGCCGCGATGCGCGGCTGGCTCGACGAGGTCGAGGGCTACTGGACCGATCAACTGGCGGCCTTCAAGGCCCACGCGGAGAAGCGCAAGCGCGAGAAGAGCGCGACCGCGACCGTGACGAAGAGGCGATCGTGACGGCGACGGCGACGCCGACGCCGGGCGATCGGGCGCGGGCGACCACCTTCGTGGCGGTCGATCCGCTCGACGCGTTCGAGGTCTTCACCGGCGAGACCGATCTCTGGTGGAGGCGCGGTCCGCGCTTTCGATTTGGCGGAAAACGAAGGGGAGCGCTCACCTTGGAGCCCGGCGTGGGAGGGCGCCTGTTCGAGGCGTTCTCCGACGCGCCGGCCGACGTGTTCGAGGTCGGCCGGGTGCTGGTGTGGGAGCCGGGCGCGCGCCTTTTGCTGGAGTGGCGCTTGCCCAACTTCGCGCCGGGTGAGCGCACCGAGGTCGACGTGCGCTTCGAGGCCTCGGGCGACGGCACGATGGTGACCGTCGAGCACCGCGGGTGGAGCGCGGTGCGGGACGATCACCCCGCGCGCCATGGAGAGGCGGTGGTCCCGTTCCTTTCGCGCCTCGGCCAGTGGTGGGGAGCGCTGTTGCTCGCGATGCGCGAGCGAGCGTTGTTGACGAAGGGAGACGACGTTACTTGACGTGAACCATGCCGCGCCAGGCGTGGGCGTTGCTGGCGTCGAGCTGCGCGAGCAGCGAGTAGTGGTAGTCGGTGGCGTGCTTGGCGGTCGCGGCGACGGTGATGCTCATGGTCACCTTGTCGCCGTTCTTGCACGTGTCCTTGTCGAAGCTGAAGGTGAGGTTCTTCTTCGAGAACGCCTGCCCCACGAGCGTCATGTCGGAAGGCAGCGGGCCGAACGAGTAGCAGTCGACCTCGGTCGAGACGGTGTCGCCCGGGTTGGCCTTGAGCGTGTCGTGGACGACGGCGGCGTTGAAGTACGGGAGCACCTGGCCATTGACGGGATCGGGCACCGGGACGCAGGGCTGGTTGCCCTCGGCGGCGTTGGGGTTGTTCCAGACGCGGGTGAGCGACCAGCCGTTCTCGACCACGCCGCTGACGCCGGCGCACATGTCGCCGTTCTCGCCGCCGAGCGTCGTCCACGGGCTGCTCTTCAGGTAGACGTAGCCCGGCGTGCCGCTGAGCGGGTGGGGATCGGTCGCGGCCTCGGTGAACTCGTGGCTCGCCGTCTCGGTGATGTTGTTGAGGTCGCCGCACTGGCCGATGACGGCGTACGCCACGTTGACCTGGCCCATGTTGAAGTTGGCGTTGATCGAGCTGTGGTAGCCGAGGAACTCCTGGCAGAGCGAGCCTCCGCCCTGGTTCGGATCGAACGAGACCACCGTCGTGGTGGGGAAGTAGAGCGCGTAGATGGTCTGGTCGGTCGGCGCGGGGAGGGTGCCGTCGGTGAGGTGATCCTGGAGCCAGATCTGCACGTCGCCGTCGGTCATCGTCGCGGCGGGAGACTCGGTGACGCTGACGTTGCCGCCGCTCGTCGCCGCGCCGACACCGTAGCTGTCGTGGACCGTGGCCCACCACTTGAGGCCGCCGATCTCCGCGCCGAACTGCTGCTCTTTCGCTTCGAAGGCGTCGCCCGGGAAGGTGACCGTGACGATGACCGGGGCCTTGAGCGCGTGGCCGCCGTTGTCGGGGATCTGCGGCATGCCCGGGTGCGGAGCGGGGTAGGGGATCTCGGCGTCGCCTCCTCCGCCGCCCGATCCGGTGGCGCTGCCGCCGCCGACGCCGCCGGTGGTGGCGCTGGTCGTCGTCGCGCTGGTGCTGCCGCCGACGCTGCCTGTGGTGGAGCTGCCGGTCGTCGAGGTGGCGCCGGAGGCTGTCCTCGCGTCCTCGACGGTGGAGCCGCACGCGCCGAGGAGGGCGCCGGAAGAGAGCACGAGAGCGAGGCCGCCGAGGCGAAGTGATGCGCGCATGCGGCTCTCTACGCCTGACTCCAGTCGATCAAAAGCTTTGTCTGTCGTCGAAGCGCTTGAAATAGAGGGAGATCTGTAGAAATCCAGCCGCGGCGGCGACGCTGGATCCAGAACGTGGAAAATCGATCTCGGAGGCTACCGAGAGAGGGTGTTGACCAAGCGCGCGACAGCCAGGGCGTGGAGGCCGCGGCACTCGGTCACGGTCGATCCGGACATGGTGAAGTTCTCGGTCGAGGGCTCGACCTTCGCGAGATCGACCGAGAGGCGCTTGGCGTCGCCGCGGGCGCGGAGCGGGGCGCCGCCGGCGCTGGTCCACGACTCCTGGCAGGTGTTGCGCGCGGCCGCGGTGTACGTCTTCCCGAGCGGCGGAATGGGGCGAATGCGATCTTCGACGGCGAAGACGTCGGGCTCTTCGGTGTCGCGCAGCGTGAAGCGCGCCTCGCCCGCGAGGTAGCCCTGACGATCGAACTGCGACGGGGTGCGGACGCGAAACTCGAGCACGTCGCCGACGAGGACGGCGTCGAGATCTTTGCCGTTCGCGCTCCACGCGCCTTCGAGGAGCTCGATCCCGGTCTTCGCGGGCGGCGTCGGGGGCACCGGCGCGGCCGAGCTCGCGCTCGCGCTCGCGCTCGTGGCCGAGGCGGACGCCCGCGGGTGCGCGCCGTCGCGGTTGGTGATCGGCTTGCGCGGCGGGGTCGATCCGAGCGTGACGCCGGGGACGAGGCCGAGCACCACCGCGACGAGCGCGCCGCCGGCGACGACGACGAACGCGAGCAGGGCGAGGAGGCCGCCGCGGCCCTTCGCGGGCGCGCTGCCGGTGGCGACGATCTCCGCGCCCTGGCCGGTGATGCCCGCGCGGGAGCGCGCGTGCACCGGCTCGTCGATCGAGGCCGCGACCGCGGCGGCGCCGTGATCGGACGTCTCGATCGGGGGGAGCGGCGAGTCGGGGAGGGTCTTCGTGCGCGCCGGCCGCACCGCGAGGTGATCGATGGCGGCGACCAGCTCTTCGCAGCTCTGGTAGCGCTGCGCGCGGTCCTTGGCGCAGGCCTTCTGGATGATCTCGTCGACGGCGATGGGCACGTCGGCGCGCTTCGCAGAGGCGCGCGGCATCGGCTCCTCGGCGTGCTTGCGCATGATCTCGTATTCGCTCTCGGCGTCGAAGGGGACCTCGCCGGTGAGCATCTGGTAGAGCACGATGCCGAGCGCGTAGATGTCGACCCGCTTGTCGAGATCGCGGCGGCCGGTGACCTGCTCGGGCGACATGTACCAGAGCGATCCGAGGATCCCCTTGGTCTGCTCGCGCG
>JBDTXR010000513.1:0-6167 GCA_040006075.1 Byssovorax sp.
TGTCAGGCGACCGCCATCACCATGGACTCCGCCCGATAAGGGCGAAACACGAGTCAGAGCGGCGGAGGACACGGCTCCGCCGGAGGATCGGGAACGTGCGTTGTCACGGGGTCGCGACGAGGAGGACCTCGAGGTCCCAGGACCAGCAGATCGCCACGCCCGGCGCACCGACCACGCTCGCCACACCGGTGAGCTCGATCTCGAGCTGAAGGCCCTGCGCACCGGCCCCCGCCAGCGAGAGACCGCCCGGCTCGAAGCCTTGCGCCAACCCGCCATCGACAGGCTCGGTCGGCATCGGGCCCGTGCTGTTCGCGATCGCAACACCCCCCGAGCACGTGCCCGTGATTCGCGGGAAGAACGTCACCGGGCCATACTGCCCGTCGGCGCGCACCGCCTGGACGACCCCGGTGACCACCCACGCTCCCTGCGACGGGAGCAGCGGAATCATGATGGCGCGCGTCGGCGAGCCGCCCGCGGCGCCGCCGATCGTCGTTGATCCTTCGATGTGTCTCTTGGCTACGTTCATTGGTCTCTCCGCGGTGTGGGCCTCTTCGTGCGCCCCACGATTGTTGCCTTTTGTGCTTGCTTCCATGGTCTCAGCCGAACAGCCGGAAGGCGGCAACGCCCAGTGCCACGAGCAGCGACCCTTCGTCCGAGTCCGCCTTCCGGGGCGCACTCGGCTTCGGTGCGCTCCGTTTTGGAGGGCTCTGGATTGGAGTGCTCGACGGGGCCACCGAATCGGCCGGCTCCGGGAGCGTGAACTCGAGGTCTTCGCCGTAAAAGAACCGCAGGATGCGGGGCCACGTCCAGCCGCGCGCGGCCAGCGCATCGGCGCCATTCTGGCTGAGCGTGCCGCGGTTGTCGGAGCGCCGCGGATCCGCCTGGCGCGTTGGGACGACCGACGCACCCACGCGTCCAGCGTTGTAGGTCACGTACTTCTCGGTCGGGTGCTTCGCGCTCGTGGTCCCCTGCCACGCGCCGGGCGCCCACGGCGCACCCGCCACATAGTTTGCGAGGATGAGGCGTCCTCGGTAGAACGCGACGCCGCCGCGTGTCTCGTCGGCGGCGCGCGACGGCAGCACCATCGCGCGTGCCGCCGCGACCTGGAAGTTCTGCCCATTCCGCACGGGGTTTGCCGCCGTTCCGAGGGAGGGGGCATCGCGGAGCGCGCGCTGCACATAGGTGCGCGCCGCGATCGCCTGCGCTTTCAGCGCCTCGATCTGGCGCGAGTTGCCGAGCTCGCCAGTCACCACGCGGGCGACGTAGTCGTCGAGGGCGAGCTCGCCGAGGCCGACAACGACGAGCGGATCGCGGAGCTCCACATGATGCGTCGGGAGCTCGGCGCCGAGCGGTTCCTCCTTCGGCGTCGGTGCGGGGGGCGTGCTCGAGCCAAGGGCGTTGAACGGCACCCAGGCCGCAATCGACGTTGCCCACGCGCTGTACCCGGCAGGTGTCATGTGGATCCGGTCCGGGGCCCGCGCGAGATCGAGCGCCTGGCTGTCGAAGATCCGCACGGCCCTCGGGCTGCACATCGCCGCGAGGGCCGCGCGAAAGGCGCTCTTATCGACAGGCAAGCTTGGCGGGCCAATCCACGCGACCGCGGCCGTGCTGGTCCGATACAGGGTGTCAACGAGCGCCCCGGCGCGACGACCTTCCGCGCCAGCGTCCGCCGCGCCCATGTCGTTGGTCCCGAGACAGACCAGCGTCAACGAGGGGTCCGACTGGCGTACCGCGTCCACGAGCGACGAGCCGGCGAGCCACTGCCGGATCGTGCTGCTCTGGATCCCCCTCGCCACGAGCGACACGCCCGCGGCCTCGGCGAGCCGCGCGAGCGGCGGGCCGAGGCCTTGCGCGAGCGAGTCGCCGAGGAGCAGCACGCGCGCGCCGCCCGAGGCCGGTTGGAGGATCGAGACGCCCACAATTCCTCGCTACGTGATCGGGGCGTACGGGACGATGGCTTGCCCGGTGATCGTCCAATCGCACGTCTGGCCCCCGCCGGTGCCCGGCGTGGCCACCACGCGCACGTAGTCATCGCAGACCGGCATCGGGCCGCTCAGCTCGACGGTGCCAGCGACTCCCGGCGTCTGCTTGAAGACGCCGAGAGTGCGCGGCGGATTCCCCAAGGTCCCGACGGTCTCGAGGTGGACACTGAGCGTCCCGACGAAGTTGGCGAGGTTCAGGACAACCTGCATCGCGCTCCCGGCGCCGATGAACTGCCACTGCGACGTGAACGGCGTGGCATCCTGCTGCGTCACGCCGGCCAGCGGCGCGAGCATGCTGATGTTCTGCTGGCCCTTCACAATGGGTTTGCAGACGATGGGGTTCACGATCTGGTTTGCCAGTTTACTCATGTCCAGTCCTTCTCTTGCGGGCGCGTTCGGGGAGGGCGAGCGGGGGAAGCTGGTCGTCCAGTTGGAGCCGCTCGAGGATCTCCGGATCTTCAGGCAACGGCTCCACCAAGCGCGGACGCGCCTGGGCAAAGCCGAAGGGGGTCCGGAAGAACCCCGCGTAGTCGTGAGGTGTCGTGTCGCCGTAAATCAACCCCACCGCGTGGCCCTGCGGCTGGTTGCCTTGCGTCGTGAACTTCACGCTCAACTGCGCGGCCGGCGGCTCCCCCGGCCAGAATGCCGTGGCGACATGCATCATCGACGCGCCGAGCGGCGGGATCGCCAGCACGCTCGGCGCCAGCGTGACGTTGGCGTAGCTCGGCAACCGAGGCAGATCGGCGAACGGATCGACGAGCGTGGCCCAGCAGTTGAGATACCACCAGACGTCGGACTCCGAGGCCCGGCTGTCCTTGCTCTTGAGCATGAAGACATGGAGTCGCCGGATGCCCACGAGGGGGAAGCTGAGCTCGTTCTGGCCCGGTTGGACCAGCCGGGGATCGAGGCTTCCCCGGACGACATTCGGCGGCGGCATGGTTTAACGACTCCAGCGAGCGCCCGTCACATCCGCTTGCGCGGCTGACCCTCGTAGCGATCGAGATCGCGCCCCGGCGTGAGCGACGTCCCGTGGACGACGAACTGCCAGTAGAGCGCCATCCCGGTCGGGAGCACGGGCGGCCCGCTCCCGTAGAGGCGAATGGGCTGGAACGGAAACACGACCGACTCGTCCGTGTGCAGCTCGGCGTTGAACAGGCCGTTGCCGCCCATGTCCGAGCTGGCCTGGAACATCTTGTCGATGCACCAGATGTAGCCCCGCGGCAGATCGTGGCTGAGCCCGCCGCCGCTGGTCTCGCGGAACCCACGACGCCCGACCGAGGGAATGCGGCAGAACCGATCGACGAGCTTGGTGTTCTGCCCCTTGTCGCCGCCGATCGCCTTGTCGATCCAGTTGAAGTAGAACGTCGAGGCCTCGGCGACGGCCTTCGCGATCTCACACGAGTCGTCGAACTGGTTGAACGTCTCGACGGGGAAGATGCGGCCGGCGCGGTCCCAGATGAGCTCCTGACCGGACAGGGCCTTGAGGATGTCCGCCGTCGGCGCCGGCGAGAACGTCGTGGTGGGAGTGGGGTACGCGATGCGAAGCCCCTTGAGGTACGCTCCGCACGCTTCGATGATGAAGAGCTCGTCCTGGTAGAGCCCTTGTCCCGGCTCCTGGAGGTTGGTGTCACCGGCGTTGGCGATGTGAGGCCCGCCAAACCACCCCGGGACCGCGTCGTCGATGCCGTACTGGAAGCACTGGTTGATCACCGGGTTGTCCGGCGCCGACGGCACCGAGATGATGAACGCGGCGTCCGTGGGGCTGCCCTGGACCTCCATCTGCACTTCGATGGTGGAGTAATACTGCCCGAGGCCCTCACGGACGTGGCCGCCGTGGAGGCGCCGGTAGCGACTGATGATGTCGTTGCGGAACTCGTGCATCTGCGGCGAACGGCGCCAGTGGACCGCGGGATCGTCGTACCCGTGGTGGTGCCGCCGCGCGTGCTCGAAGCCCTTCTTGAACCCGCGCACGTGGCCGCGCCGGTGCGCGAACTCCGACTCGACGCGCGAGGCCCGCCGCACGAGCTCGATGACGCGCTTCTGGCTCACGTTGCCGTCGACCTCGATCTGGCGCACCGCCTTGATGAGGTCCAATTCCATGAGCAGGAGATCCGGAAGTGCTCCGGCGTCGTTGGCGACCTCGCCGGCATCCGAGGAGAGCCCCGCGGCTTCGTCCTCGCCGGCCGCTTCGCTCGACTTGTTCGCCGCCGCGCGAAGGCCATCTTCGACGCCCCGCAGCACCATCGCTGTATTGTCTTGAGTCATCACAGGCTCCGTTGTTCTTGGTTCGTTATCGGCTCGGCGGGTGCTGCGGTCACGCCGCGCGGGCGTGCTCGAAGATGCGGTCCGCCAGGCGTTCGGCGTTGCGCCCGGAGCGCCCCTCGCCCATCTGGCGACCCCGCGGGTTGTCGCGCCATTCCTCGCGGTCGCGCTCGCGCTCACGCCAGCTCTCGCGGCGGTCCCACTCCCAGCGTCCGGCGTCCTCGTCGTCGAGGCCGGCGGCTTCCTTCGCGTTCTCGGGCCGCTCCTTCCACGCTTTGACGAACAGGATCGCCGACGCCGCGAGCACCGCCTGGGCCCAGGGGGACTGCTTGCGGAAGAGGTAGTACCCGAGCAGGAAGACCAGCAGAGGCTTCAAGAGCCAGTGGTTCTTGAGGAACTCGATCTTGTCGAAGTACGACGACGTGACCAGCGCGTAGATCGCGGCGCCGGCCAGGACCGGGTGGAGCAGCGGCGCCTGAGCCCCGGCGAAGCTCAGCATGCCGTGGGCTTTATCGCCCTGCTTGTAGACCTCGATGGCCTCGGCCTCGCCCGCGGGACGCCGCGCGTTCCACTCCTTCGCGGCGTGGCGCATGCGGTGGAATAGACCCTCGTCGACAACAACGTTTGACATGGCGTATCCGCTCCTCTTCTTCTCTCGTGGTGCTCGGCCCGACGGCCTACCTGGTCCGCAGAGAGACACCGTCCGCGACCACCGCGACGACGCCTCACACCGTGCCAATCGGCTCGGCGCCCTACCTCGTCAGCACGTAGGCCCCGCCCACGAGTGCCGCGACGACGCCCAGACTCGTCCCCACTTCCGCGATTTTCTTCCCGACCGAGCGCGCCCCTTCGACGGCCCCCTCGAACGGATTGGGCAGCGGCGTGCCGGTGCGCCCCGCGATCTGCTTCTGCGTTTCGAGCAGCGAATCGAGCACCTTGAGCTCGACCGGATCCCAGGGGATCGGCCGATTCGCGGTGCGCTGTCGCTCGGTGTGATCGTGGACCACGCCGACCGCTTGCGCCTGGGTCAGCACGAGGCGCGCCGTCAGCGCATCGCTCGTGAGCTTGCGGTCGATGACCTCGGCGGCGGCCTGGGCGACGTAGCAGACCGCGCCGGCGCACGCGACGATCGCCACGACGACGATGATGCCAAGGAGAAGCGGTGGGAAGGCCACATCCCCGGGAGCGTCCTTGGGCGTCGGATCGGGCGTGAGGACGGCGGGATCGCCATCGCGCGTGACCGCCGTGTAGACCACGTGCCGACCCGGATCGGCGAAGAGCTGCCAGGTGCGCGCGATCGTGCTTGCCGCGTAGCAGTCCGCGCGCGTTTGGAAGCGGCTCCCGCGAACGTCGGAGCCGAGCTTGAGTTGACCGGTCTTGTCGGCCGGCGGCACGCCGCCCTCGCACCCGTTCTCGACACTGAACTCCGTGGCGCAGGCGAGGGCGCGCACGAGGCGAACACGATCCGTGGTCGTCATCGGCGAGCCGTCCGGCTTCGTGCGAAAGCTCTTCACGTCGAGCGCGCGCGCCATCTCGGCAGGGCCGTCGCTGTCGGAGTGGGTCCACGTCGGGAGAGTGGCTGTCGGCGCGGCCATCAGATGACCCCCGTGACGAAGCTGAGTCCGGCGAGCGCCATCGGGAGGAGGATGCCGTCATCGTCTTTCCGCGATTTCGCGGGCGGCTTCTCTTCCCGCGCTCTCGCCAGCGGGGCTTCCTCGGGCAGCACCGCGGCCGGCGTATTGGCCCGGTCGTAGACGTCGGGCGGCGCCTGGAGCGTGGCGGTGGCCACGGGTGCTTCGGGACGAGGGCGCCGCGGCCCGCGCGGGCCATGAGGTGCGCCCGGCGGCAGGCTTGGAACGCCGGGGGCCCCATTCCGATCGAGGACATCCGGCAGCTCGTGGAGCGGCGCGGGCGCGCCAGGCT
>JBDTXR010000514.1:0-6164 GCA_040006075.1 Byssovorax sp.
CGGCGATGGCCGGGCGCGAGGCGTTCGAGCGGGTCGTCGGCGCGCTCGAGGGCGCCGCGGCGGCCGGCGACGTCAGCGCGGACGCGGCGGCGATCGATCGCACGCTCGGGCCGATCGCGCGGCGAGCGCGGCGGGGCTCGGTGATCGTGCTGCTCTCGGATCTGCTTGATTTACCGGATGGATCGCTGTCGTCGTTCACGGCGCTCGCGACCAGCGGGCG
Source organism: Byssovorax sp. (assembly GCA_040006075.1). GTDB lineage: Bacteria > Myxococcota_A > Polyangia > Polyangiales > Polyangiaceae > JANYGI01. The sequence goes on from JBDTXR010000514.1 coordinate 221, forward strand.
GACGCTGATCACCGTGCAGGTGCTCGATCCGGTGGAGGCCGATCTCGGCTTCCACGGCAACGTGCGGCTCCGCGCGATGGAGGGCGACGCGGTGATCGAGGCCGACGCCGACGCCGTGCGCGCGGTCTACAAAGAGCGGCTGCTGGCGCTCTCGACGCCGTGGGAGAAAGAGCTGGAAGCGCGCGGCGGGCGGCTGATCCGCGCGACCAGCGCCGACCCTCCGGTGGCGGTGGTGCGGGCGATCCTCAAGGCGGTGCAGGAGGCGCGGCGATGAGCTTCCTGACGCTCGGCGGCCTGCTGATCGCGCTCCTGGTGGCGGCGCCGATCGCCGCGCATTTGCTCCGGCGAAAGCAGGCGGAAGAGCAGCTCTTCCCGCCGGCGCGGCTGGTGCCGCCGACGCAGCCCTCGGCGCGCAAGCGGAGCCTGCTCGAGGATCGGGCGCTGTTCTCGGTGCGCGCGCTGGCGGTGCTCGGGCTGGCGATCCTCGGCGCGACGCCGTTCGTGCGCTGCTCGCGGCTTTCGCTGACGCGCAACCATGGAGCCTCGGTGGCGCTGGCGTTCGTGATCGACGACTCGCTGAGCATGCGAGCGAAGCTGCCCGGCGGGAAGACGCGCTTCGAGCGGGCGCTGGCGGGCGCGCGCGAGCTCTCGCAAGGCCTGGCGAGCGGCGACGCGGTGGCCATCGTCCTCGCGGGCACGCCGCCGCGGGTGGCCCTGGGATCGACGACGAACCTCGCGGCGGTGGTCGCCGCGCTCGACGCCGTCGAGCCGTCGGATCGCGGGACCGATCTCGAGGGCGCGGTGCAGCTCGCGCGCGGGCTGGTGCGCGGCCTCTCGCAGCTCGACAAGCGCGTGGTGGTGCTGAGCGATCTCGCCGACGGGGCGCCCGACGCGCCGCCGATCCAGGGCGATCAGGAGGTCGCGCTGTGGCTGCCGTTGCCGGAGCTTTCGGCGACCGATCAGGACTGCGCGGTGACGCGCGCGGAGCGCTCGGGAAACAAGGTGTTTGCGCGCGTGGTGTGCTCGGGGCGCGAGCCCGCGAGCGCTGCCGCGAGCGCCTCGGCCAGCGCGATGCCGGCTCCGAAGGCGGGCGCGACGCCGGCGCGATCGATCGAGATCCGCGCCGGCAGCAAGGCGATCGCCACGGCCTCGCTCGGCGGATCGGCGCGCGCCGAAGAGGTGACGTTGACGCTCCCGGACGGCGCGCCGGAGCGGCTGCGCGCCGCGCTCACCGGCAGCGACGCGATCGCCGAGGACGACGAGGCGCCAGTGATCTCCGCGGGCGGAGCGCTGCCGATCGCGGTGGTCGTCGACGCCGCCGCGACCACGGTGGCGACCGGCGGGGCGCCGCCGATCGAGCAGGCCCTCGCGGCGTTGCAGCTCGACGCGCAGGTTCACCCGCTCCCCTCGGTGCCCGAGCACGAGGCCGAGCTCAACGCGTACTCGGCGCTGATCATCGACGACGCGCCGGGCTTCACCCCCGAGGTGCGACGCGAGCTCGCGGCCTGGGTCGCGCGCGGAGGCGTGGTGCTGCTGACGCTGGGCCCGCGCGCCGCCGCAGCGCCGCTCGGCGCAGGCTTCGAGCCGCTCATCCCCGGCGTGGTCCGCTGGGCCGCGCTGACCGCGCCCACCGACGGCGCCGCGGGATCGTTCGGCGTCGATCCCGCGAGCGCGCCGACGCTGGGCAGCTCGGTGCCGGGGCTCGCTCGCCTCGATCCGCGCGGGCGAACGACGCTGGATCCCGCGGCGATCGAGGGCGTCGACGTGCTGGCGAAATGGATCGACGGCGCGCCGTTCCTGATCCGCCGCTCGCTCGGCCGAGGCGCGGTGCTCTCGTTGACGCTCCCGCTCAGCACCGACGAGAGCGATCTCGCCCTGCGCCCGGCCTTCCTCTCGCTGCTCGAGAGCTTCGTCAACACCGCGCGCGCCCGCGGTGGAGCGCGACGGATCGACGTGGGCCAGGCGTGGACCTTCGACGGCTACTCCAACGTGAAGGTGCGGCGCCTGCCCCTCGATGGCGCGGGATCGCCGAGAACGATCGCGGTGATCGAGCAAGATCGCCGCCTGCGCGCCGACGCCCCGCTCGCGGGCCTGTACGAGCTCACGCTCGACGGAGAGGCGACGACGCGGGTCGCGGCGGTGCCTGATCGCGAGATTGATTTCCGCCCTCGCCCGGTGCGCGACGAGGCCCACGCCTCCGCGATGGGAGGGGTCGCGTCGGCGCTCGATGCGTCGCCGTACGTGGCGATCGCGCTGCTGGCGCTGCTGGCGGCGGAGCTCTTGCTGCGAGCCCGGATGCCGCGCGAGGAGCCCGTCGAGGCGGGGTGATTCCAGAGCATCGGGGAGACGCGGCGTCTTCCAGCGCGACAGGAAACCGCTCTATTTTCCCTGCTTCGCGCGCTCCCTCGCCTGCCGGTACATCAACAAATCCCTCGCGAGCTGGGGCGCGCGCACGCCGTCCGGCAGCAGGTTCACCGCCCGCTCCGCCGCGTCGACCGCCTCGTCGACTCTCCCCTTCGCGAAGAGCAGCCGCGCTCCGGTCGCGAAGCAGCGATAGCAGGTGGCATCGGCTTTCGTGGCCCGCGCGGCGAAGCGCAGGCCGTCGTCGGTCTGGCCGGTCGCGGCGTCGTAGCTCGCCACGAACTCGAGCGCGCGCGGGGAGACCGCGACCTTGCTCAGGCGGCCGATCACGTCGTCGAGGCGATCCTTCGGCGCGCCACCCTCGAGCCCGCGGTAGTACGTGCCGAGCGCCACGAGGTAGCGCGCGTCGTTGGGGCGCTCGGCGAGGGCGCGCGTGAGATCGGCCTCGGCGCCCGCGCGATCGCCCTCGGCGCGGTGGAAGAGCCCGCTCCAGTAGGCGATCTCCGGGGACGCGGCGTCGAGCGATCGCGCGGCGGCCATGTCGGTGCGCGCCACGAGCAGGTGCTCGGCGTTCCAGGGGCGGAGGCGCGCCCAGAGCACGTGGACCTCGGCCGGCGAGAGCGCGCGCTGCTGCAGCGGCAAGGCGCGCGGGCGCGGGGTGTATTTCGTGGTCCAGGCCTGCGCCTCGATCCCCTCGGTGCGGACCATCTGCGTGCGAAAATCGCCCTCGAGCTTCCCGGGATCGACCGCCGCGAAGCGCGTGGCCCAGGCGGCCTCGAACCTCGTCCCGTGGGCGACGTCGTCGACGACCGCGTTGAACAGCGTCTTGTACTCGGGGACGCTGTAGAGCATGTGAACGAAGCCCCACGCGGCCAGGTAGTAGCAGGTCTGCTTCCGGCGATCGTCGAGCTGCGGCCGCTCCTGGACGTCGGCCGCGTTGAACTCTTCGTAGTCGGCGCGGAGCAGATCGGACACCGGCGGGAGCGAGCCGAGAGGCACGAGGGTGCGCTCCCACAAGCCAACGCGCTTCGATCGCCACTGGCTCTCGGTGGTGATCCCGAGCGATTGCAGCGGCAGCCCGAGCACCGCGGATCCATCGCGCAGCTCGAACGTTTGGTAGTACTCGGCGAGCCCTTCGTTGAGCCAGCGCGGGGCCCAGCCGAGGCTGCGGCGCACGAAGAGGTGCGTGAGCTCGTGCTGGAAGGTGACCCGTGTGTCCTCGACGAGCCCGCCCCACAGCACCATCGTCGGGACCCCGTCGAGATCGTTGGGGAGCTGGTGCGTGAAGTAGCCGCGCGTGCTCTTCGGCCCGAGCGGGAGATAGTCCTTCTCGCGCGCGAAGAGCACGACGCGGATCGGCAGGCTCGACTCGCTCTCGGAGGGGAACGCCACGTCCTCGATCGCGCCGTACAGGCCCTCGAGCTCGGCCAGCGTGGAGCTCGCCTCGTCGGCCTCGAGATCCGTGTCGAGGACGAAGTGCTTCGAGGTGAGCTCGCTCCACGCGGCGCCGCCGCGCTCGGGCGGCGTGAGCGGCGGCGTGAGGCCGACACAGCCGAGCGCGAGGGAGGCGACGAGGGCGAGAGGAGCGATCGGGGAAGGCTTCAAGAGGCGAGCAATCTACTCCGTTCCGCGAGGCGCCGTGGGCGCGGCGTCGGCGCCCGCGTCGACCGCAGCCGGTACCGGATCCGGCGCCGCAGGAGGGAGCGGCGCCGCGGCCGTCCACGTCGGGCCTTGCGCCTGGCTCGCCAGCGCAGGCGGCGCGCTGCGCCCCATCCGCGCCATCCCGACGCCGACCGACCCGCCGATGAGCGCCGCCGCGAAGAGCACCACCGGAGCGAGGTAGCTGCGACGCTTCGGCGCGGGGCGCGGGAGGATCGGGCTCGCCACGGCCTGATCGCTGTCACCGAAGCTCGTCGACGGCGCCACGCTGGGCCGCGGCGCCGCGATCGGCGCGGCAGCGCGCTCGAGGGCGCGCACGATCCACTCGGGCGGCGCCTCCACGGTGTCGCTCGTCATGTTGGCGATGCCGCCGGGGACGATAACCTTCTCGACCGGCGCGGCGATCGGCGCCTCGGCCAGCGGGGACGACGACGCGAGGAGCATCTCCTGCGTCACGGCAGAGCCGGCCGGGAGGAGCCGGAAGAGCGCCTCGAGCATCTCTTCCGCGCTCTGGAAGCGCTCGCGCGGATCGAGGCGCAGCGCGCGATCGACGATGGCGTCGATCGCCGGGGAGACCCACGGAGCGACGTCGCGGATCCGCGGCGGCGGCTCCGAGCAGATGGTGATCAAGAGCTCGCCCAGGCCGTCGATCTCCTCGTGGGGAACGCGGCCGGTGAGCAGGTGAAAGAGCACCACGCCCATCGACCAGATGTCGGATCGGGCGTCGGCGTCGCGCGCGCCGCGGGCCTGCTCGGGCGCCATGAAGAGCGGCGATCCGAGGATGGTACCCGTGCGCGTGAGCCCTTGATCCCCGGGCTTCAGGCTCGCGCCGAAGCTCGACTTCGCGAGGCCGAAATCGACGATCTTCACCGTGATCGCGTCGCCGTCGTCGCGCGCGAGGAAGAGGTTCGCCGACTTGATGTCGCGGTGGACGACGCCCGCCTCGTGCGCGTCGGCGAGCCCGAGGCACGCCTGCGCGGTGATGCGCACGGCGACGTCGGGACGCAGCGCGCCGCGCTCGAGGATCAGCGCCTGCGCGTCGCCGCCGTGCAAGAGCTCCATCGCCATGAACGGGACCCCGAGCGCCGCGTCGACGCCGGCGTCGAGCACGCGGACGACGTGCGGGGTCTCGAGCTTCCCCGCCGCGCGCGCCTCTCTGGCGAAGCGCGCGACCAGCGACGGGTTCTCCGCTGCGCCCGCGCCCGCGAGCACCTTCACGGCGACGTGTCGGCCGCTGTCGAGCTGCTCGGCCTCGTACACCGAGCCCATGCCCCCCTGCCCGAGAAGGCGCAGAAGGCGGTAACGACCATCCAGGATTTGATCAATCACGGCAGGACCTCGAGCCGATGCATGAGCACGCTTCAAGCCAGCCGCGCGCCGCGATCGATCCCGCAAATTCCCCCGGGGAAAACGCGATCTTGGTCCGCGGGCGCCCCGCGGATCTGCGGGCACAGGCCGGGCACGGGCCGGGCACGGGCCCGCGAGCGGAGGCGGCCAACGGTGCGCGTGCCGCGCGAGGGCCGTGTCTTGACGACCCGTCCGCCATGACGGATAGATGTCCACTTCACCATCGCCATGAAGTCCGTCCGCGAGAACACCCGACAATCCACGCGCAAACGCGGTGTCGACGTCGACGCCCTCGGCGGAGAAGACGCGATCGAGCTCGCCAGCCCGCCGCCCGAGTCCGCCGGATCACGGCCCGACGCCGACTCGGCCGCGGAGGCGACCCAGGCCTGGTCGTACGAGGTCGCGTCGCCCGAGGCCTCGTCCGATCTCACGCCGGTGGTGGGCGCCAACCTGCGGCGCCTGCGGGCCAAGCGCGGCCTCTCGCTCGAGCGCCTCGCGCGCGCCTCGGGCGTGAGCCGGGCGATGCTCGGGCAGATCGAGCTCGGGCAGAGCACGCCGACGATCAACGTCCTCTGGA
>JBDTXR010000515.1:0-6152 GCA_040006075.1 Byssovorax sp.
CCGGCCATCATGTGGAGCTCGACCTGGCGCGGATCCCAGAGCGCGATGTACACGCGCGTGGCCTTGCGCGTGCGATCCGAGCGGATGTACGTGGTGAGAAATGCGGCGGGCAGGCCCTCGTTCTTGCGCACGAAGGGATCCTTGTCCTGCGGGTTCCACTGCCCTTCGCTCGGCAAGGCGGGGATCACGTACGGCTCGAGCGGCGGCGGCGGCCAGCCGATCTCCGGATCGACCGGCATCGCGCGCACCGGCGGCTCGAGCTCGCTCTGGCCGAGATCTTTCGCGATGTCGGCGGCGCCGGTGTCGCCCGTGACCTGCTCCTTGTTGCGCATCACGAAGTCGAGCGCGGTGAACGCCACGGCCTTCACGGTCTGCATGCGATCGTCGCCGATCCACGGGATCGCTCGCACCCGATCGACCGACCACTGCACCAGCGTGCTCGGCCGCGCGATCTCGGCGTTCTCGGCGCGCAGCCACGGCGGCGTCGGCGCGCCGTCGAGCTTGGCGAGCGGCAGACTCGCCGTCTTGCCGGCCGCGGTGATCACCAGGCTCTCGCCCGCGAACGACACCGTCACGTCGCGCGAGAGCGCCTTGCCCGCGGCCGCGGCGTCGGTCTCGGGGATCACCACCGCGAACGTGCGCCGATCGAGCCCCTTGAGCTGCCCCACCTGCTGGAGATTGCCGAGGGCGTTCTGCGCGCGCTCGAGGCGCGTCCAGTCGCCCGGCGCGGGGCGCCCCGCCAGATCGATGAGGTGGACCGTGGGCGCGCCCTCGGACGCCGCGGGCCGCGCGATGTACGCGACGCGCCCGTCGGCCACGAGCGGCCGCGACTCGTCGGCGCTGCTGGTCTCGGTGAGGTTGTACGCGTCGCCGACCGCGAGCAGCACGCCCTCGGGCGAGAGGCTGGTCTCGACCAGGAACAGATCGCTCGGCTCGCCCGGCGCCGGCGCGGCCCGCACCATCGCGCGCGCCGTCCCGAGCGCCTTCGGTGGATCGATCCACACCACGTCGTCCGCGACGGCGAGGATGCCCCGCTCCTTCAGCGCGCGCGTCAGCGCGACGGCGCGACCGCCCGCCGGATCGGCGCGGTGGGGCACGACGATCGCGAGCGCGCCTGCGCCTGCAACGATGAAGGCAACATGGCGGGCGCGACCTGTGAGCCGGAGACGCATCGGGGTGAGCCGCCGCGTTATCATCGAACGGCCACCGCGCCTAGCGCGCGGCGACGGCCGATCGGCTGGCACCGACGTTGCCTGGCCCGCTCCCCGCAGCGGGCGCCTCGGGGCCCTGCACCTGCTTTTCCACGCGCGGCGCGCCCCTCCGGTACGCTCGCCCTGCTGACATCGCTGTCATGCGCGGTCGGCACAACAAGGAGCCTTACCCATGATGCTTCGCTTTGGTCCCCTCGCTCTCGGGGGCGTCGCTGCCCTCACCGCGGCGCTGCTCGCCACCAGCGACGCCCACGCCTGCGGTGGCTGTTTTCACCCGGAAAACCAGCCTGAAACCACGCTGGTCACCGGCCACCGCATGGCCCTCTCCATCTCGCAGGCGCAGACCGTGCTGTGGGATCAGGTCCAGTACGCCGGCTCGCCCTCGGAGTTCGCGTGGGTCCTCCCGGTCAAGCCCGGCGCGCACATCGAGATCGCCAACAACGCCTGGTTCGAGGCCCTCGACGCGGCCACCTCGACGCGCGTCGTCCCGCCGCAGCTCAACTGCGCTCAGCAGGCCTTCACCGAGGGCGGCGGCAGCTCCGGCTGCGGCTGCGGGGCCCTCGGCGCCTCCAGCTTCGACAGCGCCTCGGGCGGCAGCGGCGACCCCGGCATCGTCGCGCCGCCGCCCGTCACCGTCGTCCACCAGGGCTCGGTCGGCCCGTACGACACGGTCACGCTGCACTCCACCGTCCCCGGCGCGCTCACCAAGTGGCTCAAGCTCAACGGCTTCGCGATCGACGCCACGATCCAGCCGATCATCGACGCCTACAGCGCCGACGGCTTCGACTTCATCGCCCTTCGCCTCAAGCCCGATCAAGGCATCCAGCAGATGCAGCCGGTGCGCGTCGTCTCGCCCGGCGCGGTCCCCGTCCTCCCGCTGCGCATGGTCGCCGCGGGCACCGGCGCGAACGTCGACGTCACCCTCTTCGTCATCGGCGAAGGCCGCTGGGACACCACGAACTTCCCCGGCGCCACCCTCGACGCCACCAAGCTCAGCTGGGACTTCAGCACCAACGCGTCGAACTACGCCTCGCTCCGCAACGATCTCCTCGCGACGGGCTCGGGCCGCACCTGGATGAGCGCCTACGCCAAGCGCGGATCGCTGCTCTCGACCGTCGCCAACCCCGTCAACGCCGGCGCCAACGTGCAGTACACGACGGCCGCCGACTCCACCGGCAACACCTTCGGCGCGAGCACCATCGCCGAGCTCTACATCCGCCAGGGCCTCGCCGAAGACGTCATGGCCAACGGCGATTGCCTCGGCGCGTTCCCGCAATACCAGCAGAGCAACGATCTCGTCGTCGACGTCTGCCCGTACACCGGCGGCGGCAACGGCGCGGGTGGAGGCGGCGCCGGCGGCGCGGGCGGCGCGGGCGGCGCGGGCGGGAACGGCACGAGCAGCAGCGGCGGAGGCGGCGCGCCCGCGTGCGGAACGACAAATCCAGGCGAAATCGACGCGCGCATGTTCGCGTGTGGCCCGCTCGACGATCTCGCGGTCGCGCTCACGGGCACCCACCCGAACGACGTCTGGCTCACGCGCCTCGAGTCGAACCTCCCCCACGCCGCGCTCGTCGACGATCTCCAGATCGGCGCCAGCAGCGGCCAGGCCGAGGTCGAGAACTGGCTCACCGCCGTCACGCCGGTGAACCCGCCGTGCACCCTCGCGGCCGCGCCGATCCTCCCGCCCAAGCGCGGCGGCGATATCCCGCGTCCCCGCGGCGGCTTCGGCGATCTCGCGGCGCTCGCCACCGGCCTCGCCGCCCTCGGCGCGATGATGGGCCGGCGCACCACCCGCCGCGCCCGCACCGCGTAGCTTCAGCCCCCGTCGTCCGCGGCGTCCATCGCCGCGTCGTCCCCCGCATCCATTCCATTCGTCCCATCCATCGCATCCGCCGCGTCGGCGCTCGCATCGTCGGCGTCGTCCGCGGCGTCGCTGCCGGTCTCCGCTTCGAGATCGGCGTCGTTTCCCGCCTCGATCGGGATCTTGCCCGCGTCGCATTTCACCGTCGACTCGCCGGCGCAGGCCTCCGCGCACGACACGCACACGCACGCCAGCACGTCGAGGTACTCGTTGCGCGCCGGGTGCGTCGCGAGGGTGTCGGCCACGCACTGCGCGTTGGCGCCGCAGCTCGTCAGCGCCACGATCAGCGCCACGCAGGCGTCGTCGCTGGTGCAGGCCGTCACCGGCGCGGCGCAGTCGACGCCGGCCTGCTGATGGAAGCAGTCGTTGCAGGCCGAGCCGACCTCGAACGCCGCGACGGCGCACGCGCAGACGCTGTCGGGGCCGACGCCCGCGCCCGTCGACGCCGTCGTCGAGCCGCTCGCGCCGCCGGCGCCGCCGCTGCCGCCGCTCGTCGCGACCTGCGGCGGAGCCGTCGGGTGGGTGTCGACGCCGCACGCGATCGGCACTAGGACGGCCGACGCGAGCCCGAGCGAAGCGGCGATCCCGGCCCGAACGAGGCCAGACGGTCGAGCGCGCTTCACCCGGAGCAAGCTACCACGATCCCCCGAGGAGCAGCGAGACCGCGATGACCAAGCAGGCCACAGGCGAGGCGACCCCCACCGCGGCGTTCGCCGGCGGGATCGAGACCAACCCCGCAGCGAAGGCGCGGATCGCCGAGCTCGCCGAGCGCGTCGAGCGCTACCGCGCCGCGTACTACAAGGGCCACCCCGAGATCTCCGACGCCGCGTTCGACGCCCTCGAAGACGAGCTCCGCGATCTCGATCCCACCCACCCGGTGCTCGCGCGCGTCGGCTCGTCCGAGCTCGTCGCCGAGTGGCAGAAGGCCCGCCACGAAATCCCGATGGGCTCGCTCAACAAGGCGGTCTCGGAAGACGAGCTCAAGGCCTGGCTCACCCGCTGCAACGAGCTCCTCGCCGACGACAAAGAGGGCCCGATCGGCGGTGATCTCTTCGTGGCCGAGAAGCTCGACGGCATCTCGATCGAGGTCATCTACCGCGACGGCAAGATGGTCGACGCCATCACCCGCGGCGACGGGGACTGGGGCGAGCGCATCACCGCCAACGTGGCGCGCATGAAGGGCGTGCCCTCCAGGATCAAGGACCGCCACTCCATGTCGGTGCGCGGCGAGATCATCGTCCGCATCAGCGACCTCAAGCAGCATTTCCCCGGGGTCGCCAGCCCGCGCAACATGGCCGCCGGCGCCTCGAAGCGCCTCGACGGCTCGGGCGCCGAGCACTGCACGGTGCTCTTCTACGACGTCGCGGATCACCTCAATTTCCCGACCGAAGTCGAGAAATTCGCCTTCCTCCGCACCCTCGGCTTCGCCACCCCGCGCACCGCGCACGGCTCGGTCGACGACGCCATCGCCCTCTACCGCCGCTACATCGCCGACGTCCGCGGCTCGCTCGACTACGAGATCGACGGCCTGGTCGTCTACGCCAACTCGCTCCACGCGCAGGCCCTCCTCGGCGAGGTCAACCACCGCCCGCGCGGCGCCGTGGCCCTGAAGTTCGCCTCGCCCGCCAAGGTCACCACGGTCCTCGAAATTCGCTGGGACACCGGCGCCAGCGGCCGGGTCACGCCCGTGGCCATCGTCGCCCCGGTCGAGCTCGCGGGCGCCGTCGTCCAGCGCGCCTCGCTCCACAACGCGGCCAACGTCCGCGCCCTCGGCATCAGCGTCGGCGACGAGGCCCTCGTCTCGCGCCGCAACGACGTCATCCCGTACGTCGAGGAGGTCGTCGAGCGCCGCGGCACGCCGGCCGAGCCGCCCACCAGCTGCCCGGTCTGCGACTCCACGCTCTCGATCGAGGGCGAGTACCTGGTCTGCCGCAACAACGCCTGCCGCGCGGTGGTCGAGGGCCGGATCCAGAACTGGATCTCGGCCGTCGGCGCGCTCGAGTGGGGCGACAAGCTCGTCGAGCAGCTGGTCACCGCCGGCCTCGTGAAGGAGCCGGCCGACCTCTACAAGCTCACCGTGAAAGACATCGCCTCGCTCGATCGCCGCGGCGAGAAGAGCGCGACGAAGTGCCTCGATCAGCTCAAATCGCGGCTCCCGATCACGCTCCCGGTCTTCATCGCCGCGCTCGGCATGGACAGCTTCGCATTGCAGACCGCGAAGCTGCTCGTAACCGCCGGCTTCAACACTATCGAGAAGATGCTCGCGGCCCGCGAAGAGCAGCTCGCGGGCCTCATGGGCCTCGGCCCGCTCAAGGCCGCGAGCATCGTCCGGGGCTTGAAATCGCGGGAAGACGAGATCCAGCGCCTCCTCGCGGCCGGGATCGTCCCGGTCACGCCGGAAGAGGGCGGCGTCCTCGCCGGGATCAGCTTCTGCTTCACCGGCGCCAGCACGCTCCCGCGCCCCGAGCTCACCCGGCTCGTCGAATCGAAGGGCGGTCGCGCCCTCGCCGCGGTCACCAAGGAGCTTCAGTACCTGGTGATCGCCGATCCGGCGTCGACCTCGAGCAAGGCCGTCAAGGCCCGCAAGCTCGGCACCAGGCTGATCACCGAGGAAGAGCTCATGGCGATGATCGCCGAGCGCGAGGCCCGCCCCGCAGAAAACTGAGCACGCTCAGTTTTTCACGTCGTAGCTCCGCATGGCCCCACACAGCGCGTTCTTCAGGCCCGCCCCGCGGGCCAGGCGCTCCCACACCACGCACATGTCCCTGGCCGCGGCCGTGGCGTGGCCCGCCGAGCCGCTGACGTAGGCGTTCAGCACCTGCTGCGGCGTGAGGTGCGGCTTGCCTCCCTTGCCCCTCTGCGCGAGCGGCCGCACCAGCACGTTGAGCGCCAGGCGCACCGCGAGCTTGCGATTGGCGCAGATCTCCTCGGCCGAGTGCCCCTCCCAGTTGGGGCCGTGGAGGATCTGGAACATCGAAATGCTCCGCCCGGTATCCCCACGACGGGTGCAGGTGTCGACCGAGGGCAGGAATCCGCTCTCGTGGTGGGCGATGGCCACCAGCATCATCCCCAGGGCCACG
>JBDTXR010000516.1:0-6141 GCA_040006075.1 Byssovorax sp.
GACGTCCACCTCAGCCAGACCCACCCGGACGACGCCGCCGATCCGCTCTGGATGCGCTACCGACGGAGCGAGTTTCACCCCGATACCGACTTTGCCAGCCTCGTCGATCATCTCTTGATCACCCACGGCGAAGACGCGATCGAGCTGGTCTTCAACGGCGACGTCCTCGATTTCGACGCCCCCTGGGTCAAGGACGGTACCAGCTCGTTCGACGAGTTTCCCCTCACCGACGCCGGCTGCGCCGCCCACGCGCGGCGGCTCATCGCCGATCACCCCACCTGGTTCCGCGCCACGGCCCGCCTCCTCAACGAAGGGCACCGCCTGCTGATCCTCTCCGGGAATCACGACGTCGAGCTCTACTGGCCCGGTGTCCGCGCAGCCATCCGCGAGGAGCTGGTGGCCCTCTGTCGCTCCGAATCCACGGCCCCGGTCGACTCTGCTGCTATCGAGTCCCGGATCCGCTTTCGCGCCTGGTTCCACCTCACCGAAGATCGGGTGTACATCGAGCATGGCAGTCAATACGACATGTTCAACGGCGTCCGCCACGCCATGCTCCCGCTGGTGAAGGCGCGCGACTGGATCCACCCGCAGATGGGCAAGCTGGCCTTCAAGCGCACCGGATCGCGCATGGGCTACTTCAACCCCTACTACGAGGAGACCTTCTACATGGGCCTCCGCGGGTATCTCACCCATTACTATCGCTTCTATGCTCGCAGCCACCGGCACATCATCCGCACCTGGTTCCTCGGCGCGGTGCGCACCGCGGCCGAGATCTGGCGCCACCGGCACAACGAGGACTGGAAGGCCGAGGCCCGCGCCCTCGCCCGCGAGGAGACGGGCGCCGGCGACGCGGCCATCGACGCCACCCAGGCCCTGGTCGCCCGCCCCGCCGAAGCGTGGATGATCCCCATCCTGCGCGAGCTCTGGCTCGACCGCGTCTTCCTCATCGCGGGCATCCTGCTGCTCTCGCTGATCGGTTTTGCGATCCTCGGATCTGCTGGAATTTACGTGCTCGGCGCGCTGATTGCCCTCTTCGTGGTCTACGAGATCGCGGTCCCCAAGCCCGATATTCGCACCTACGACTCGGCCCCTCCCGAGGTCAAAGGCCTCTTCGAGATCCACGACGCCCGCGCCGTCTGCCTCGGCCACACCCACCGTCCCTATGGCGAGTGGGAGGAGCGCGGCGGCCTCCGGCGGTTCTACGGCAACAGCGGCTCGTGGTGCCCGGCGTTTCACGATCAGGACTGCACGAAGCCGGTCCTGAGCAAGCGGCCGGTCCTCTGGCTCACCGGAGAGGGAGGCGAGGTGTCCGGCGGGCTCCACTGGTGGAACGGGAAAGAGCTGGTTCCCGAGGCCGGATCGACGCCGGAGCGCGAGGGAGCGGCCGAGTCGGGCTGAGCCCGATCGTCACCCTCTCTTCAGCCGCGCGAGCGCTCGACAGAGGTGCTCGTCGTCGGCCTCTTCGGCGCTGGCCTCGAGCACGCCGCGCAGATCCGGCGCCGCCGTCGCCTCGGCCGCGAAGCGCAAGCGGGTCTTTCCCGCGGCGTCGAGGCGCGCGCCGAGCGCCACCGCCGCGGCGGCGCGAGCGGTCTTCTCGGCCCCCGGATCCTCGGCGAGGTGCCATAGCGACTCGGTCGCGATGGGCGCTGTCCGGTGATCGACCGCGCCCTCGTTCCCCGCCGATCGCAGCGCCTGCAGCCACTCCGCGATCGGCCGCTCGCCGCGATCGGGCAAACGCACCTCGTCGGCCCGCGCCTGCCCACGAAAGAGCGTCAGCGCGTCTCGCACGCGGGCCACGACGCTGCTCGCCTCATCCTCCGCGTAGCCCGCCCCCAGTACGGCGCGGACCGGAAACCGCAGCGCCGGGCCGCGCGCAAGCTCGACGATGACCCCGGTCTTCGCGAGCTTGAGCCCGTCGAACCCGACCCCGCGGATCTCGGCATAGCCGAGGAAACGCCTGGTCCACAGCCAGCGAACCTGGATCCCATCGGCGCCCACGACAAACGACGTCGACGTGAAATAGAGCGCGAGCCACGCCGCCAGCGCCAGCACCCAGGCCACCAGCAAGCGCAGATCGGACGGCTGAGGGAGGCCCGGGGCCGACAGGGTCCTCTCGGCGACGAAGATCATCGCGAAGCCCCAGAACGCCAGCGCTGCGCTCAAGGGGATCTTGCGGATCGCGGCCATCGATCCGAGCCGGAACCTCGCCGTCCGCTGCGTCGTACCGAAGCCGAGCGCGCGCAGCACCGCCTGGCCATCCGCTTCACTGCGCACCTCGACGGCGATCGATCCGAGCGGGAACGCCCGCGTCAGCCGCACGATCAGATCGTCCGCCGATGTCGCCAGGATCCCTCCCCGCAACGATCGCCGCGTCGCGATCGTGGCGCCGTTGAGCGCCACGCGCGTCGCGTCGATAGTGAGCTTGCCCGGCACCCGGATCGTCCTCCGCGGCTTCCCCCGCCCGAGCCTGAACGACAGGAGCACGCTGCCGCACGTGAGCGCGAGGCCGAGCACCACCGACGACACCGCGTTCATCAGGAACACCCCCAGCCCGAACATCGGGAGCGTGAACCAGAGAACCGAAAGCTCGGTGCGGAGCAGAACGACCGCGTACTCGACCGGCCTGGGCATCTCGTCGAGATGGAAGCAGAAATCGCGGCACGCGGGGTGGCTCGCGCGCGGAGGGCCTCGCCGCACGAGCGCCGACGCTCATTTCCGCGGCGGCCGGACCCTGGTTCCCGGGCTCAGGCGAGGTCGGTGGCGCCGTTGCCGAGCCCGTCCAGCTCGATCTTGGTATGGGCGAAGCGTCCGTCGAAGTCCCCGAGGCGGACGTCGTCGTTTTGCCAGTCCATTTGGAGCTGACGAGGCCTATCGATCTCCTCGTCTTGCTTCGCGAACCGCGAGGTGATGGCATTGCGAGGGAGCAGCGGATTCCGCGAGCTGTCGCTGGAGAGCTTGTCTTCGCGGTACGCGGTGTAAAACGTGACCCGCCGGAGCGGGACACCAAGGACGCCCGATATGGCGCGAAGCCTCATGAAGGTCCAGCGAAGCTGCTGAAGGATCTGATTCCACTTCGACTGGTCGACGGTCTTCTTGCACTCCATGACGTGCGCCTCGAAGAGCCCATCGCTGGAGCCATCGTCTCTCCAGAGGAGCAGCGCGCCGTCCGCGTTCTTCTCCATCTTGAGAAACTGGAACAACCCGGTCGGCAGATTCCACTGCACGCACAGCGCGCCATCCGGGAGACCGCACTCGATCCTGGCTTCGCCAGCCTTTTCTTGCTCGACGACCACCGCCTTGTTGGGATGCCGCACGAGAAGGTAAAATGGCGTTTGGCCGCCTGCTCCGGTCGGGACGTTCTCGCGGATATGGTCCGCGAGCCGCCGCTCGATGTCGCCAGAGGGCTTCATTCTTTCTCGCTCATCTGCTCGTCGAGAAAGAGGACTTCCTTTGTCACCGCGACCATCTCCTTGTTGAAGCTGGGCATGACGACGCCATCCGGGTATTTTTTGAGCTGACGCACCACGGAGTGGTCGCCTTCATTGATGAATTCGTATGCTGCGATGTCGTCCGTGGTCAGATAATCTTGCTCGCCATAGGAGTAACCCAGCTTCTCCTGGAGGTCGGTACGTAGCTTCGCTCGATCTTCCGAGGCGCCGATCTTCATGAAGTTGTTGATCTGCTGGCAGAAATTCTCGCTGTGGGTCGTGATCCACACGTACACGCCCTTGCGGATGAGCCGCACGATGACCTGGGCGAGCTTGCGCTGGAGCCTCGGATGCAGGTGCGCTTCGGGTTCTTCGAGGATGAGGACGGGGAGATCTTGGCTGTGGCGCAGGACCAGAATGATGGGCGCAAGCTCAGTGACGAGGGACGAAGCCAACGACATGTCCAGCCGCACTTCGCCCTTTCCCGGGCGGTAGTGATAGTCATTCACACCGACGCCTGCGACGGCCGTTCGCTCAACGCGACCGTTCAATGCCTCTTCCAGGAAGTCAGCCTCTTCGGCATAAGGCCCGATCTGGTCTGTGAGCCCCACAGCGAGCATCTCGATGAACCGGCTGGTCGGCAGGGTGAGCTTCACGCCCAGCTCTTGCTCATCGAGCACTTCAAGCTGCCGAAACCGTCGCCGCACAGCTGCTTTGTAGAGCAGCATGAAGCCCGTACGTGACGCGGGAAGGAAGAGAGGCGCTCCGGGGCGCCGCATGTCGCTGTGAGTCCAGGAATCTGCGAACTTTGTCAGCGCGAGATGCGTTGCGACAAGCATCGCGATCGAGGCCAAGCTACTCGATGCGAGCCCGTGACTGCCGTCTCCCACGAAGGCCACGTGCGCGCTGCCCGACTCCCCTCTTCTCAACGCAATGCGTGGGAGGACTTCGTCTGCCGGTACAGCGTCAAAGACGATGCGAGATAGCCCAGGAAATTTGCTGCTGAAAACTCTCTGCACCAGACGCGAACGATTCGCTTCCACGCTATCTGCGAAGAGCTTCACGAAAAGAATCTGATCCTCATTGGTGAGTGCAAATCCCTCATCGTCTGGGTACGCCGAGAGCTTTGCGCGGAACCATGCCTCGCACGCCTCCAACAGCGGCCCAGCGGGAGGCGCAAGCTCGCCTTGCAGCGCGATAAGCCCCCACAGCAGCGACGCCAGGTAGCTCTTCCCGCTGTCGTTGTCCCCGACGAACAGCATCAGCGGGTGGATCTCGACGTCGGCCTCGCGGATCTTCCCGAGGCCCTCCACGTGCAGCTTCCACCGCGGCGTCTTCGTCATGGCTCGCACGCTACCGCAGCGCTCGGCGAAGCGGGAGGGGCCGCCCCTGCCGTACCGTCAACTGCCGCCAAATCGCGCGGCTTGACCCCCCCACCCGGGGTGACTAACTAGCGCCCCTCACCCTCACAAATTGCCGGGAGCTGTGCAGATGCCGACGAAAATCGCGATCAACGGGTTCGGACGGATCGGACGCTGCATCGTGCGCGCGCTCGTCGAGCGCAAGATCACCGATGTCGAGATCGTCGCCATCAACGACCTGACCGACGCGCGGACGCTCGCGCACCTGCTCAAGTACGACTCGGTTCACCGTGAATTCAAGGCCGGCGGCGAGATCACCCACGACGAGAAGTCGATCAGCGTCGGCGGCAAGCGGATCGAGGTCCTGGCGCTCAAGAGCCCGACCGAGCTTCCCTGGAAGGCGCTCGGCGTCGACGTCGTGCTCGAGTGCACCGGGCTCTTCACCGATCGCGACAAGGCGGCCGGGCACCTCACGGCGGGCGCCAGGACGGTGCTGATCAGCGCGCCCGCCAAGGGGCAAGACCTCACGGTGGTCATGGGCGTGAACGATCACCTCTACGATCCCAGCAAGCACCATGTGATCTCCAACGGCTCGTGCACCACGAATTGCCTCGCGCCGATGGCCAAGGTGATGATGGACAGCTTCGGCATCGTCCGCGGGCTGATGACCACGGTGCACTCGTACACCAACGATCAGCATCTCCTCGATGTGCCGCACCGCAAGGGCGATCTGCGCCGATCGCGCGCCGCGGCCGTGAGCATGATCCCCTCGTCGACGGGCGCCGCGAAGGCCCTCTCCGAGGTCATCCCCGAGCTCAAGGGCAAGTTCGACGGCACCGCGGTGCGCGTCCCGACCATGGATGTCTCGCTCGTCGATCTCACGATCGAGACCGAGAAGCCGGCCTCGAAGGCGGCGATCCACGCGGCGATGAAGGCGGCGGCCGACAGCGGCGCGATGGCCAACGTCCTCGACTACACCGAGACGGAGCTGGTTTCCTCGGACTACATCGGCACCGCGGCGTCGTGCACCTTCGACTCCACGATGACGCTGGTGCTCGGCGACAAGTTCGTGAAGATCTTCGGCTGGTACGACAACGAGATGGGCTTCTCGCACCGCATGGTCGATCTCGCGGTCCTGGTCGCGAAGAAGGGCGTGCAGGCCAAGTCGTGAAGCTGACCGGGATCCGCTCGATCGAGGAGCTGAACAAGGGCACGGGCGAGAACCCCGCGCTCTTCGGGAAGCGCGTCTTCATCCGCGTCGATTTCAACTGCCCGCTCGACAAGAAGACGGGGCAGATCACCGACGACGCGCGCATCCGCGAGGCGATCCCGACGATCAAGTACGCGATGGA
>JBDTXR010000517.1:0-6122 GCA_040006075.1 Byssovorax sp.
ACGCTCGACGCGCAGGGAGTGGATCACCGCACCCAGAGTTTTGAGACAGCCTCGCCAGGGAGCGGGCTCCGGCTGGAGCGCGCTGAAAACAAGCGCAAGGCCCGCTCCCTGGCGGTCGCGGCTATGCGGCAGTCGAGCGAGAATCTTGCTCGCTGATTTAGCGGAGCGGGGAGAAGAGCCAGGCGATCCCGGCGAAGGAGAGGAGTCCGCCTTTCATGAACTCAGCTCCGGACGCGATCAGGCCCTCGGCGATGTCGGTTTCGGGGGATTGACCGGGGGTGAGCTCGGCGGCGACGTCGCTCGCGTCGAGGGGTGGGAGAGAGCAGGTGCCGGTGCGGATCAGATCGAGGACCGCCTGGATCGCCGCGTGCTCGACCGGCGCGAGGGTGTGCGGGTACGAGGTGCGGTATCCGACGACGCCGGGGACCAGCGCCGAGCGCGCCGCGACCACGCCGTCGCCTTGCGACGTGCGCGGCCCGGCGGCAAAGCGGCCTTCGGGCGTCTGCGTCAGGGCGCCGACGGTGGGATAGCGCGTGGAGAGGAGCTGAATCACCGGCTTTTCGAGCTTGAAGATCGCGCTCTCGCGGATCTTCTCCTTCAGGATCAGGGCCTCGTCGAGCATCGTTTGACGGACCGGGACCTCGGGCGGCCACCGGGTCTGGTCGAAGGCGCTGGAGCAGTCGCCGTCGGGGAAGGCCACCGGATCGGGGAGCATGCAGAAGACGCCCGGCCAGGTCGCGAGCGAGGTCTGGAAATCGAGGCTGCTCTCGCTCGGCGAGAGCTGGACGAGGCGGGGGAGGATCCAGTGCGTGCCAATCACCGACTCGACCGCATCGAAGGTGCCGCGGAGCGGGCCGCCCAGGAAGATGATCTGCTCGACGTGCTCGGTGAACGCCGGCCACTCCTCGGGGAGGAGACAGGCCAGCAGCGCTCCCATGGAGTGACCGACGAGGACGATCTTCGAGGTGGGCTGTTGCGCGACGAGGCCCTCGACGAGGTCGCGGAGGAGAAGGGTGGAGTTGACGAGCGATCGCCGGAAATCGAAGGGGAATGGATGCACTGCGTGGCCGGCGGCGCGGAGCGCCTGGATCAGATCGGCGTAGATCAGGCGCACCAGGCCGTCGGGCGAGAGGCTCTCTTCCGGGAAGGTGTCGACCGTGCCGCTCTCGTCGAGGGTCGCGCGGGCCGCGAGATCGCCGCGGAGGGCCGCCGCGGGATCGAGCCAGATCCGCCCCACCGTCGCGTCGGCGAGGTGAACGCCCATGAAGCCGGGCAAGAGGACGACCACGGGTTTGTCGGGATCCGGCGCGACCGCGCGGGCGTCGTCGAGGCTGTCCAGCCCCACGTCGACGCGACGTTCGAGGGCGCTGATGAAGCGCAGCGCACGATCGGCGCCGAGCGTTTTCTGCAAGAGCGCCCGCACCTCACGCGGCGCGCGCTCGAGCCACGCAGCGAGGGTGCGATCGTCGACGCGTTCGAACCAGTCTTGCGGGAGCCCGCCGACCGCTGCGCGAAGGAAGAGCTTCTCGAGATCGTGGACGAGAGTGGGATCTGTCATGCGGGCGCAGCGGCGAAGCATCGTTCATCGCGCGCCCGCTGGGAAGGCCAGGAAATGCCCGGCACAAAGATGGTTTTTTGACGCTGCTCCGGGTGGATCGGTGCGGGGCGGGGCTCCCTACAGAGTGACCTTCTTGAAGCGTCGCACGCTGGCCCACACCAGGAAGACGCTCATGGCCACCAGGGCGAGCACGTTGGGCATCAGCTCCATCGGGCCGGCGTCGCGGAGGACGACACCGCGCATGATCTCCACCATGTGCGTGGCGGGGAGCACGCGGCCAATGGCCCAGAGCACCGGCGGGAGGCCGGCCGAAGGGAAGATGTAGCCCGAGAGGAAGATCGACGGCAGGAAGAGGAACTGCGCCATCTGCTGCGCTTGCGCCTGGGTGGTGGCGCGCGTGGAGATGAAGAGGCCCATGGAGAGCAGGGCGAAGAGGTAGACAATCGCCATCCCGAAGAGGAAGACGAGGTTGCCGCGGATCGGCACGCTGAAGCCAAAGCGCATCGCCGTGAGGATGCCCGCCATTTCGAAGAGGCCAATGAACAGGTACGGCGCGAGCTTGCCGAGCATCAGGCCGAGGGGGTTGATCGGCGTGACCAGGAGCTGCTCCAGCGTGCCGCGCTCGCGCTCGCGCACGACGGCGACGGCGGTGAGCACGGTGGCCACGATTTGCAGGAGGATCGCGACGAGGCCCGGGATGATGTAGTTCGCGGTGCGGCCGTCGGGGTTGAAGAGGACGATCGGTTGCGCGGACAGCGGTGGAGCGGGGACGGCGGCGGCCGTGCCGATGCTCCTGGTCACCGCCGCGAGGTTCTGCGTGGCGACGAGGCCGTTGATCGCCGCGAGGGCCTGGGCGCTCACCGTCGAGTCGGATCCATCGATGAGGACCAGGATCTTGGCGCCCGATCCGCTGACGCGGCGGTCGTGATAGTCGGGGGGTATCACCACGCCGACGCGGGCGCGGCCGGCGGTGATCTCGTCGCGCGCGACGTGGGGATCGGTGGTGACCTTGGCGATCTTGAAGGTGCGCGTGGCGCGGAGCTGATCGAGCAGCTCGCGGCTCTGGCGGGTCTGATCCTGATCGACCACCACCGTCGGCACGTTCTTCACGGTCTGATCGATGAAGCCGAACAAGATCAGCTGGAACATCGGGATCGTGAGGGCGGTGATCATCGTCGCGCGGTCGCGGCGGATGTGGAGGAATTCTTTCTGGAAGACCGCGAGAAACGAGCTCCAGATCGATCGCATGCCGTTCATGGGGCGGCCCTCTTCAGCTTCGGTCGGCCGGCGCGCGCGCCGCCGCCGACTCTTCGGTCAACGCCACGAAGACATCTTCGAGCGTGGGGGCGATGTCGCGGATCATCGTCCCGCGGAAGCCCGCGTGCTCCATCCGCGCGCGGAGATCGTCGTCGGTGGTGGCGCCGTCGACGACCGAGTGGACGGCCTGCCCGAAGATGGTGGCGCTGACCACGAAGGGCTGCGTCCCGAGCCAGGCCAGGGCCCGCGCCGTCTGCGGTGACTCGAGCTCGATCCGCCTGGTTCCAGGGCGATTCACCACCGGGAGGGCCTTGAGCACGTCGGGCGTGCCGCTGACCATCATCTTCGAAAGGTAGAGGTAGCCGACCTCGCCGCAGCGCTCGGCTTCATCCATGTAGTGGGTGGTGACGAGGAGGGTGATCCCCTCGGCCGCGAGCTTGAAGAGCAGGTCCCAGAGCTCGCGGCGCGCGACGGGATCGATGCCGGCGGTAGGCTCGTCGAGGAAGATCACGCGGGGCTCGTGCATCAGCGCGCTGCCGAGCGCGAGGCGCTGCTTCCATCCGCCGGAGAGCAGCCCCGAGCGCCGATCGAGGTACGGGCCGATGTGCGTGAGCGCGACCGCGGCGTCGAGTCGCGTGCGCAGGCGCGCGCCGGAGAGGCCGTAAATCCTCGCGTAGAACTCGAGGTTCTCCTTGACGGTGAGGTCCTCGTAGAGGGCGAACCGCTGGCTCATGTAGCCGATGTTGCGGCGGATCTCCTCGCCCTGCTTGGCCACGTCGAGGCCGAGCACGCGGGCGGTGCCCTCGGTCGGCGCGAGCAGGCCGCAGAGGATGCGGATGAGCGTGGACTTGCCGGAGCCGTTGGGCCCGAGCAGGCCGTAGATGGTGCCCTTGTGGACCTCGAGGTTCACCCGGTCGAGCGCGGTGAAATCGCCGAATTTGCGGGTGACGCTCTGGACCTCGATCGCCGGCGCGACGCCGGTCATTTGGGCACCTGGATGAACGCGGCCATGCCGGCGCGGAGCACGTCTTTGCCTTCGCGCAGGCCGACGCGCGTGGCGAAGACCTGATCGGCGCGCTCGTCGGCCGTCTGCAAATTGCGCGGCGAGTACTCCCCGACGACGTTGATGTGCTCGACCACGCCCGCGAAGGTCTTCCCGGGGAACGAGTCGACCGTGACCGGGACCTCTTCGCCGATCTTGATCCGGCCGATCCGCGTCTCGGGGACGTAGATCCTGACATAAAGCTGATCGTCCTCGAGCAGCGTCGCGGCGGCGGCGTTGGGGCCGAGGATGTCGCCGGGGCGGAGGTCGAGCGTCTCGACCAGGGCCGCGCGCGGGGCCTTGATCGCCAGCTCGTCGAGGAGCACCTGGATCGAGGCGAGGCGGCCCTCGGCGACGACGACGGCGCCCTCGGCCGCGCGGATGTCTTCGACGCGCGAGCCGGCCTGGACGAGGCGCGCGCTGGCCTGCGCCTCTTGCGAGCGCGCGGAGGCCTGGGCGATCTGCTCGCGGCGCACGCCGTTTTGGAGCTGATCGAGGATCTGCTTCTGGGCGTCGCGCTGGGCCTTCGCGCCGCGGAGCGCGGAGTCGGTGAGGTCGACCTCGGCCTGGGAAATCGCTCCGCTCTCCACGAGCCTGTGCGATCGATCGGAGTCGAGCTGGGCCTTGTCGACGGCGACCTGGGCGCCGACGAGGCGCGCGTTCGCGGCGGCGACCTCCTCGTTGCGCGAGCCGGCGCGGGCCTCTTGCAGCGCCGCGGCGGCCGTCGACGCGCGCGCCTTGGCCTGCTCGATCTCCTCGGGCCGCGCGCCGGCCTTCACCTTCTCGAGCGCGGCCTTGACCTGATCGAGCGCGCCCTGGGCGCCGAGGCGCTGCGCGTCGAGATCGCCCGGCTCGAGCTGGACGAGGACCTTGCCGGCGTCGACGTGCTCGCCCTCGTGCACGAGGATCTCCTTGATCCGGCCGCCGGTGCGCGAGCCCACGGTGATCACCCGGGCCTCGACGGTACCGCTCCACTCGTAGGGTTTGCGCGCGTCGTAGAGGCGATAACCGCCGTACGCGAGGGCGACGAGGGCGAGGACAATCAGGGGCAGGAATCGGCGCACGCGTCGACCTTCGGGTGACAACGATTCTTGAGGCAAGACTTACTTACTGCGATCGTCACTTCCCGGCGGCGCGGGGGGCGCGCTCGCCGACGGCGCGGCGCCTGCGGGACGGACGGCGCGGCGGAGCTGGATCATCGCGTGGCCGACATACGCGGTGAGCGCGACCACGAGCACGAGGGACGCGAGCCACGAGCGCGCGGCGGGCGCGCGCGCGTGGCCGGGTGGTCGCATCGATCAGGCGCCGAGCGAGAGGCTGTCGTCGAAGAGCTCGCCGAAGGTGTCGGGCGCGGCGGCGCGCACCGCGCCGAGGAAGCTCGTCGCGTCGGCGGCCGTCGAAGGGCGCGTGGTGATCTGCGCGGTGACAGCGACGACCACCGGCGCGAGATCGAGATCGCGATCACGATCGCGATCTCGATCGCGCGGCGCTTCGTGCGCAGGCGGCGGCTCGACCGCGAGACGAAGCTCGAGCGGGCGCGCCGGAGGAGGCGGCACGCTGTGGAGCGCGGTGGTCCGCGAGGTCGGCTCGTCGAGCGGATCGACCGGCGATTTGCCTGCGATCCGCAGCTCTTCCTCGGTCTGCGCGGCGACGAGCGCCGTCGGCGCGTCGATGGTCTCTTCTTCTTCCCAGCCCGAGAGCGCGGCCGACGCGGGCGTGGTGAGCTCGTCGTGGATGGTCGGCTTGCGCTGGCTCTGGACCTGTCCCGACTCCGGCGGCGCGTCTTCCTCGTCGTCGAGCACCAGCTCGTCGACCGATCGCGACTCGTCGCGCGGCTGCCGCGCCGACGCGGGCGGCGCCTCGGCGATCGGCTCGGGCTTCGCGGCGGCGGCCTGCTCTTCCGCGAGCCGCCGCGCTTCCTCGCGCGCTTGCTGCTCGTCGGCGGCGCGCTGCGAGGCCTCGCGCTCGGCCTCGGCCTGCGCGGCGATCTCGCGCTCGTGGGCCTCGGCCGCCTGCTTCGCGAGGCGCTGCTCTTCGGCGGCGAGGCGCTCTTCGTAGGCCCGGGCGGCGGCCTCGGCTTTCACGGCGATCTCGGCAGCGACGCGCTCGGCCTCGGCCTTCGCGGCGCTCTGGGCTTTCGCGACGATCTCCGCGACGCGGCGATCGGCTTCGGCTTTCGCAGCGATCTCCGCGGCGACACGCTCCGCTTCGGCCTTCGCGGCGGCCTCGTTCGCGAGGCGATCGGCTTCGGCCTTCGCGGCGGCC
>JBDTXR010000518.1:0-6116 GCA_040006075.1 Byssovorax sp.
AGGATCCCTCTCCGGATCATCGCCCCGAGATAAGCAGCGATGAGCCGATCGTCGACCGCGGGGCACACGATCCCGAGCTCGGCGAGCGCTCGGCGCGTCGGCCCCGACGGCCAGGGCCCCATGTGCATCGCAAAGGCCTGCTCGGGGAAATAGGTCGCCAGAGGCCGGAGCGGCGACTCCGGCGATCGCACCGCGGCGGCCCGGAAGACGGCGTAATCGCTCGCGACCACGGGGAACCCGGCGCGCGCGATGGACTCGCCGAGAGCGGTATATGTCATCGACTGATCGACGTTGGTGAGGTGATAGGTGCCGCCGCCCTCCGGCTGAGCGGCCATCAGCGCGACGATCGATTCCGCGACATAATCCACCGGCGTCATATCGAGTCGCTCGCCCGGCGCGTCGAGGAAATGGCCGGATCCAGCGCAGGCGCGGAGATAGCGATTCACGAAATCGTCGGGGTTACCCTGCCCACGAAGGCTGTGGCCGGCGATCATCGCCGGTCGATAGACAGCGACGGGGTGGCCGCCCTCGCCCGCGCGTCGCACCAGGTGCTCGGCGACCCACTTGGTCAGGCCGTAGCCGCCGCCGGCGCGCGCCTGTTCGAAGGGGAGCTGCGTTGTCTCCGCGCCGTCCGCGGACACGGTGCTGATCGTGGAGACGAAGTGGAATGGCTTGCGGATCGTGGTGTTCGCGAGGCGGAGGAGCTCGCGCGTGCCGAGCACGTTGGGCGCGCGCAGCGGCTCGTAGGCCTGGAGCCAGCTCACCGTCGCGCCGGAGTGAAGGATGGCGTCCACGCTCGCGGCGAGGTGGCTCCACGCGGCGTCGGCGAGGCCAAGCTGCGACGCGGCCAGATCGCCGGCGAGCGCCGACCAGCGCGCGACGTCGGGGCAAGGAATTTCGTGGCGGGCCAGTGTGACTCGAATTCGCTCCGCGGCGGCCTCGTCCGAGTCGGCGCGGACCAGGCAGACAATCTGCGCCGCGGTGCGCGCCACCAGGGCTTCGAGGAGGTGCGCGCCGAGCAAGCCGGTGGCGCCGGTGAGCAGGACGATCGCCGGCGGCGTGCGCGCCGCGGCGGGTGCCGCCGGGAGATCGAAATCGAGATCGAGATCGAGATCGAGATCCTGTCGCGGGAGATCGGCGCTCGCCACGGCGCGGCCGAGCGCGCCGCGATCGAGGCTGCGCGCGAGATCGCCGAGCGTCCGCGACTCGAACCACAGCGTGAGCGGGAGCTCGCGGCCGAGCGCGTCGCCGGCCGCGCCCAGGGCCTCGGCCGCGACGAGCGAGTCGATCCCCAGGCCTTCGTGGAGGGACTCCGCCGGATCGACGCGGCGACCGACGACGCGGCTCACCGCGCCCGCGAGGCGAGCCAGGAGCGAGTCGCCGTCGTCGACGATGTCCTCCACCGCAGCCCCGAGCGCGGCGAGCTGCGCGGCGTAGCGCGCCACCGCCGCCGGCCGCGCGAGCTTGCCGCTCGCGGTGAGCAGGCCGCTCTCGACCGTCATCGGCGCGGTCTCGACGAGCACCGTTCGCGGGATCTCGTGGCTCGCCAGCCCCCGCGCGCGGCCGTGCTCACGCAGCGCGCGGACGATCGTCGCGGCGGCCCCGGGGTGCGCGGCGAGCTGGATTGGAAGCAGATCCGTGACGCCGAGGGCTCGCGCGAGCGCGTCGAAATGCGGGACCACCACGCCGAGCAGCGTCGACGAGGTGGCGTCGGGGTGGACGAAGATCCGATCGACGAGCGGGCATCCGGCGAGCTCGGCCTCGATGCTGTCGATGGCGACGAACTCGCCCTGGCTGAGCTTGATCACGTTCTTGAGGCGGCCGACGACGCGCACGCGGCCGTCGGCGTCGCGCTCGCCGAGATCGCCGGTGGCGAAGAAGCCCTCGGCGTCGCGGCTCGCCGCGGTGGCCTCGGGATCGCCGAAGTAGCCGTCGATCAGGTGGGGTGTGCGCACCCAGATCTCGCCGCGCTCGACGCGGCTCTCGTCGAGCGCCGAGACCGGCACGAGCTTGACGTCGACGTCGGCGCGAACGACGTCGTTGGCGGTGATCGTCCCGCACTCGGTGCTGCCGTAGCCCTCGGCGACCCACACGTCGGAGAAGCAGCGCCGGAGGAACTCCAGGACCTCGGGGCTGCACGGCGCGCTGCCCACCGAGACCGACTGGATCCGCGAGCCGAAGACGGCGCGCGACTCGGCCCACACCCGCCGATCGCGCCCGGCGAGCGGGCCGTCGTCGGAGGCGCGCGCGTGTGCCAGCCTCCGCTGATGCGACGCGTACACCAGCTCGAAGAGGCGCGGCACCGACGCGACCGAGGTGGGCTCGAGCTCCCGCAGATCGGAGAGCAGGTGGGCGCCGCCGCCGGAGAAGCCGACGCGGCTGCCGTGCACGAGCAGGGTGGGGAGCCCCATGCGCTCGCTCAGGTGGCTGAGCGGCTGGAAGGAGAGATGAATCGACGGCTGCGGGATCCCGTAGCTCCGGATCATCGCGAGGAAGGTGGCGTAGCTCCGCATCGCGCCCTTGGGCACGCCGGTCGAGCCGCTCGTGAAGAGCACCGTGAAGAGATCGCCGGGATCGCGGGGTCGCGCCGGAGGCGTCAATTTGGTGTCATCATCGAATGCAACGATCGCGTCGAAGCTCGCGAGCGCGAGCCCACCGTCGCCGCGGGGCGGCGCGGATCGCGCGTCGCAGGCGATGATCATCCGGAGCGAGGGACAGGCCGTCGCCAGCCGCGCGAAGCGCTGGTCGCCGTCGCCCTCGACCAGCGCCGCGTCGATCGGACACCGCGCGAGGATCGCCGCCAGGCGCTCGTCGGAGTCGTCGGGGCAGAGCGGCACCACCACGTAGCCGCGCATCAACGCGGCGATCTCCCCGACGATCCACTCGGCCCGGTTGTGGACGCAGAGGCCCAGGAACACGCGCGCGTCGTCGGGCCCGGTCTCGAGGATCTTCGCCAGCGCGGCGGCGAGGCGACGGGCCTGCGTCCACACCTCGCGGTAGGTGTGCGTCACGACGAAGGGCCCCTCGCCCGGCGTCGCGCGGGCCGAGAAGAGCGGGCGGTCGGCGAAGAGCGAGAAGGCCCGCGCGTAGCTGCCGAAGAGGGTCGAGGCGAAGAGCGGCGTCGCGACGATCTCCGCGCCGCGAACCGCCAGCACCACCGGGACGTCCGGCGCGCCGTGGAGCGTGACCCGCACGTGGCGCGCGACCGCGCCGAGCACGGCGTGGATCACCGCGCTGCCGTCGACGGCGACGGGGAGCTCGGCGGCGCGCGCGTGCGACTCGAAGCTCGGTCCGGCCGGATCACCGCGCGGGGTCGGGAACGCGTGCGCGGTGACGCTCACCGAGGTCCCCTCCGGGAGCGGCGCGATCCACACCGTCATCGAGGCGATGAACATCGACTCGCCGAGATCGATCTGCCACCAGGGCTCGGCCTCGGCCTCGGTCGCGAACATCCAGCCCGACGCGACCTTGATCGAGGCGCTCGACTGCAGCGTGTGCTTGCGGAAGGCCTCGTCGTCGAACGGGATCGGCTCGCCGCCGTCGAGCAGCTCGAGCGACGGCACGTCGGCCTGGAGGATCCCGGTGCGCAGGATCGGCGAGTAGCCCGGGACGGGCGCGCGCGGAGACGTCACCCGTGCGCGTCGAGCCACGCGAGCAGATCGCGCGTGACCTCGTCGCGGTTGGTCTCGTTCAACGTCTCGTGCCGCGCGCCCGGGTAGAAGCGGTGCGATACGTCGCGGATCCCCGCGGCTTTGTACGCCGAGAGGAGCTGCTCCAGGGTCTTCGTCTTCTCGCTCACCGGATCTTCGCTGCCCGAGAACACGTAGATCGGCAGCGTCTTCGGGATCCGCGCCTGCTGCGCCGGATCGGCGATCGCCGTGAGCGCGTCGAGCACGTCGACCCAGAGCGAGGTGGTCACGTCGAAGCCGCAGAGCGGATCGGCCACGTACTTGTCGACCTCGGCCGGGTCGCGCGAGAGCCAGTCGAACCCGGTGCGCGTGGGCGCGAACTGCTTGTTGAAGGCCACGAACGAGAGATCGCCGAGGAGCTTGCTGGTGCCGCGCTCGCCCTTGCGAAGGCGCTCGATCCGCGCGACGAGGCGCCCCGCCGACGCCAGCAAGTTGGGCTTGCCCGCCGAGCCGGAGAGCACCGCGCCCCTGAGCTCGCTCCCGTGATCGATGAGGAACTGCTGGGCGATGTACGAGCCCATGCTGTGCCCGAAGAGCACGACCGGGAGGCCGGGGTGCTCCTTCTTTTCGTGGGCGACGAGCTCCGCGAGATCGGCCACGACGCGGGCGAAGCCGTGCTCCTTGGCGAAGAAGCCGAGCTCGTCCGTGGACGCTGTCTTCCCGTGTCCACGATGGTCATTGGCGTACACGGCGTACCCCGCCGCGGTGAGCGCCTCGGCCACGCGCGCGTAGCGGGCCGCGTGCTCGGCCATCCCGTGCGAGATGTGGACGACGGCCTTCACGGGCGTGCCCTCGTCGGGCAGGTAGCGGTAGACGAAGAGGCGCTTGCCGTCGCTGGCCGCGTGCGTGAAATCGGAGGATCGCATCGCGGCCGAAGCTATCACAAGCCCGGCGCGCGGTTGCTCGTCGCGCGGGATCGGTCGCCGCGCGAATCAGCCTTCGAGGCTCTCGTCGACGAGCGCGCGGAGCTCGGCGAGCTTGCGGGCCTTCGCGGCGTCGGCGGGCAAGCGCTTCACCGCGGGGGCGCCGGCGAAGGCGCGCTCGAGCGCGTCGAGATCGTCGTCGGACGACGGATCGGCCTTCTTCTTCCCTCCGAGGCCGCCGAGGACGCGGGCGAGCCAGCTCCGCGCGGGCGCGATGCTGTAGGTGTCAGCCTCGATCTTCGCGGGCGCCTCGCGCAGCATCTCGACCAGCGCGCCGTTCGACGAGGCCCACACCAGGCCTTCGTCGAGGTGCTCGCGCGGCGTGAGCTCGAGGTAGCGCGCGGCGGTGCGGCCCTCGATCCGGTGGAGCTTGCAGAAGAGCGCGAGCGCCACCGTGACCTCGTCGACGGGCATCCGCGTCGCCGAGTGAACCGACACGCCGCTGCACCCTTTCATGTAGATGTACGAGCCGTTGGCGACGATGACGCCGAAGCCGAGGAGCACCGCCGCGAGATCGGTCGTGGGCTCGCGATCGGCGGGGATCAGGCCTTCGTAGGCGCCGCTCTCGATCATGAACATCGCCGCGACCGAGCGGACGAGCGTGGTCGTGAGCACCGTCGGGTTCTTGGCCTCGGCGACGCTGATCGCCACCGCGTAGCTGCCGTCGTCGCGGCGGATCACGCGGTCGAGGCGGGTGTCGATTTTCCCGCCGCCGCCGCAGGCGCCGCTCGCGCAGCTCACGGTCTGCGCTTCGCCTTCGGGCGTGATCAGCATGAGCTCGACCGGGAGATCGCCGAGGCCGGCGTGGCGCTGGATCCGGCCCATCAACAGGGCGAATCCGGCCGGGCTGCCGTCGAACTTGTCCGGGAAAAATTCTCCCGTGGGGAGGATGAGCCCGTTCACCGGCTCGGCGCCGAGTTCGAGCAGCATGGCGGTGCGACGGAGGAGCCAGCGGAGCTGCAGTTCAGCCGGAAGGTCCATGATCCCCGATGCTAGCGCACCCGCGCCGCGAAGGGACCAGAGACGCAAAGCCTGCGCGCTCGTGACGGAACTCGTCGGGGCCCGGACGACTTCCAGGCCAGCCGCGCTACGGCTGCGGTAAGGTCGGTCGAATGAGCAGCCAAGCGAGCGACATCGCCGGGAGAAAAGCCGACCACATCGAGCTGTGCGCCACGGGCGACGTCGGCTTTCGCAAGAAGACCACGCTGCTCGAGTGCGTCGAGCTGGTGCACGACGCGTTGCCCGAGCTGGCGCTCGACGAGATCGATCTCGGCGTCACGCTGCTCGGAAAGAAGCTCAAGGCGCCGATCCTCGTCGCCGCGATGACCGGCGGCACGGCGCGCTCGCGCGAGATCAACCGCGAGCTGGCCTCCATCGCCGAGGAGCGCGGCTACGGCTTCGGCGTCGGCAGCCAGCGGCCAATGCTCCGCGACGAGAAGGACGACACCTACGCGGTGCGCGACGTGGCGCCGACGACGCTGATCCTCGGCAACATCGGCGCGGT
>JBDTXR010000519.1:0-6106 GCA_040006075.1 Byssovorax sp.
GCCGGAGGATGCGGTGGAGGCTGAGCGAGTGGCTGGTGGCGCTCTGGTTGAGCTCGGGCGCGCAGACGATGACGTCGGCGAGCGGCAGCAGCGCCGCGCGCACGGCCGCGAGGTTGGGCGCGGCGACGCCGTCGTCGTTGGAGAGAAGGATCAGCGGTCGCATCGCGGCGCTCACGGGATCAGCCGCCCATGAGGCGCTTGGGGAGCGCGCCGATCAGCTTGAAGAGCGCGCGGATCCGGCCGAAGAAGCCCGCGCCGCCGCGCACCTTGGCCATGGAGTAGGCGATGGTGCGGAGCACCGGCGTGTACGGGTACCACCAGAGCTCGCGCTTGGCGCCGTTGCGATCTTCGAGGACGAAGCGGACCCGCGTGAGCTCGCCGAGGGCGTGCGCGCTGTTGGTGATGCCGTAGCCGCTGTCGCCCGCGCCGGTCCACGGCGCGCTGGGGATCGCCGCGGTGAAGCCGTGGTTGTTGATGGTGACGACGCCGGAGCGGAGCTTCTTCGCGAGCGTGTGCGCGTGGTTGTAGCGCCGGGTCCACAGGCTGGTGGTGAGGCCGAATTTCGAGGCGTTGGTGCGGGCGATCGCGTCGTCCTCGCCATCGACGATCACGATGGGGAGGATCGGCCCGAAGGTCTCTTCGCGCATCAGCGCGGTGTCCTCGCTCGCGAGCTTGATCACGGTCGGCAAGAACGCGAGCGACCCCTCGTCGGGCGCGCCGCCGACGAGGATTTCACCGCCCGCGGCGACCGCATCGGCGAGGTGCCGGCGGACGATCGCGCACTGCTTCTGCGTGGTGATCATCGCGGTGTCGACGCCGGGACGGAGCGCTTTCGCAGCCGCAACGATCTTCGGGATCAGCCTGTCGGCGACGCTCTTCTCGATGTAGACGCGCTCGACCGCGGCGCAGTTCTGGCCGGCGTTGGTGAAGGCGCCCCAGACGATGCCGTTGGCGGTGCGCTCGATCTCGCAGTCGGCGAGGGCGATGGCCGCGTCTTTCCCGCCGAGCTCGAGCGAGCACGGGATCAGGCGCTCGGCGCAGGCGACGGCGATGCGGCGCCCGGTGGCCACGCTGCCGGTGAAGACCACGAGGTCGATGCCCTCGGCCGCGACGAGCGCGCCGCCGACGTCGCCGCCGCCTTGCACGAGCGTGAGGACGCCCTCGGGCAAGAGGCCCGCGAAGAGCGAGGCGACGAGCGCGCCGGCGCGGGGCGTGATCTCGCTGGGCTTGAAGAGCACCGCGTTGCCCGCGAGGAGCGCGGGGATCAGCGTGCGCAGCGGGATCGCCACCGGGTAGTTCCACGGGGTGATCAGCGCGAGCGTGCCGCGCGCGTCCTTGTGGATCCGCCCCATTTTGCCGGGGTAAGAGAGCGCGTCGAGCTCGATGGTGGTGCCGTCGAGGAGCTCTTCGATCGCGCCGGTCCAGTAGTCGATGAGGTCGGCGTTGGGGAGCACCTCGGCGAGCGCGGCCTCCTCGATCGGCTTGCCGCACTCGCGGTGGACGAGCTCGGCGATCTCCTCGGCGCGCGCCAGAATGCGCTGCTTGACCTGGCCAATCGCCAGGGCGCGATCGCGGACCGAGACCTCGGCCCAGGCGAGCTGCGCGGCGCGCGCGCGGTCGACGAGGCCCTGGATCGTGGCGGGATCGGTGGGCTCGACCGGCGTGAGCTCGGTGTCGTCGAGCGGGCTACGCGTGGCGAAGGGGGAGAGGATCGCGGGGGCGGGCGCCGGGGAAGGCGAGGGCGACTCTGCCGGAGCAGCGGTGTCGTTGCCGCTCTCGGCGGGCTCGTGCGAGGTGGCCGTGTCCATGGGGCGCGGAGACTACCACCACGCGCCCGCGCGCAGTTCGAGAAGAGGCGCTCAGCGCGAGGCTTCGAACGTGACGGTGGTGATGCTGCGGCAGACGACGCTGATGCTGCGACCGTCCGACGTCCAGTCGGGCGTGGCCGGCCGTTCGGCCGCCGGCGCCGCGAGGCGAAGGAACTTCGCGCCGCACTCGACCTCGAGCTTGTTGCCGGTGAGCCCCGCGAAATTGCCCGTGAGAAACACGCTCGCGGGCTTCGCCGAGTTGATGATCACATAGCCGCGGTTGGGCGGCAGGTTGGTGCCGTCGCCGTCGGCGACCGGGACCGCAGTCGGCGCGACCGTGGGCGCAGTCGAGGCGGTCGCCGTCGGCGCAACGCTCGCGGTGGGCGCCGTCGAAGCCGACGCGGCGGGCTCGGCGCTCGCGCTGGTGGTCGGCAGCGGCACGGCCGCGGAGGTGATCGGCGCGACGGTCGCCGAGGGCGCCGTGGTGGTGGTGATCGCCGCGGTGGACGCGCTCGGCGCGGGCCCGGAGCTCGTCGGCGAGGTGGGCACGCCCTTCGGGTTCGAGCTTTCAAACCATCCGTTGCGGAGCCCGAGGAACACGCCTGCGCCGATCAGCGCCGCCGCGACGAGGCCCAGCATCAGCCCCGAAGCGCGCTTGCCGCCGTTCATGGGCAGCACGTCGAGCTCTTCGTTCTCCGGCTTGGGGTAGCGCCGCGAAGGCGCGGTGGCCTCGCCCGAGTCGCTGGGACGCGGCGTCGGGACGGCCTCGGTGATCTTGACGGCGCGCACCGTCTCTTCGGTGCTCGAGTACACGGACTCGGTGATCGGCGCGCGAACCGACGGCGAGACCACGACCTTGAGCTCGTCGACCTTCTGCGCCGAGGCGCTCTCGGGCCCGAGGGTGACCGGCGCGGTCGGCTCCGCATCGGGGCGTGAGGTGCGCCCCGCGAAGACGTGCGTCGCCTCCTCGCCGTCGCTGCTCGAGGCCTCGGTCGTCGGCTCGTCCTCGGCGAGATCGGCCGCGATCTTCGCGGCGAGCGCGCCCGTCTTGGGGAGCGCGATCATCGTCTCGTCGTCGGACGTCGTCTCGTCGACGATCCCGTCGGGCTCCGGGATGGAGCCGTGCATGAGCATCGTCTCGTCGTCGTTCGTGACGGGATCGTCCTCGTCGGCGAGATCGATCGCGCGCGGCGGCACCTGGAGCGTCGGCGGATCGACGATCGGAGGCGCCTTCACGGGCGGGGCGACAATCGCTGTTTCAACGGGCTTTTCGGCCGCTTTCGTCTCCGCCGGCTTCGGCGGCGCTACGTCGAAGTCGAAGCGGATCTCGGCGTCGGCCGCGCTGGCATCGACGACTTTTTCCACCTTGTCGGCGACCTTCTCGACCGGCTTCGCGGCCGCGACCGTCGGCGTGATCTTCTCGACCGGCTTCGGCGCGCTGACGACCGGCGCGGCCTTCTCGACCGGCTTGGGCGCGGTGATCGCGGGCTCGATCTTCTCGACCGCCTTCACCACCTCGGGGACCTTCGCCACCGTCGGCGAAGGCGACGGCGTCACCTCGGATTTCGAGCCGAACGCCGGCCGCGGCGCGATCGGGCGAGCCGGTGTGGTCGTCGGCCGTACCGGGACCGGCTTCGTGGCCGCCGGCGTGATCGCTTGCGCGGCGATCGGCGCGACCTTCGCCGTCGCGTCGTCACCCTTTTCCGCAGCGCGCGCGACCGTCGGCGACGCCGGCTGCACCTTCGGAGCCGCGTCCTGGAGCGCCTCGGTCCAGACATCGATCAGATCGATCTTCGCCTCGACGGGCTTCTCAGCCTTCGCCTCGACGGGCTTCTCGACCTTCGCCTCGACCTTCGCAGCGGCGGGCTTCTCGACCTTTGCCGCGGGGGGCTTCTCGATCTTCGCTTCGACCGGCTTCTCGATCTTCGCAGCGACCGGCTTCTCGATCTTCGCGGCGATGGGCTCCGGCGCCTTCTCGTCGAGGAGCTTGTCGAGCTGCAGATCGATTGGATCGTGCGCCGCGGCGACCTTCTCGACCGGCTTCGCGGCCGCGGGCGCCACGATCGCCGGCTCGGGCGCCGCGAGCTGGGCGCCGCCGTGGGGCTCGATGGCTCCGGCGGGCCGCAGGATCCGCGGCTTCCCGGCATTGTTCTGGACTCGGGCCAGCAGGGCCTCGAGCGTCGCGACTTTTTCCTCGACGTTCACGCCTCGGGAGCATACTCGCTCGCGTCTTCGTTCGGCACTTTTCCACGTGACAAAACCACGCGGCGAATCCCTGGACAAAAGCCGAACGCCGAGGCCTCGGAGGAAGGCTCGGCGTTCAGGGAGTCAGGGAGGAGCAGGTGGAGAGCGAACCGCGAACGAACGACGAAAGGAAGCTATTCGGTCGTGAGCAGGGGGAGGATCACCCCCTGCTCGGGTCGTGCGTGTGCGGCTACAGCGTCTCGAGGTAGCTGACGAGATCGTCGATGTCGGCGGCGCTGAGGTCCGACGTGTTGCCGTGCTTGATGCCGCCGGTGCACGCGTCGTTGCCGACCGCGAACCGATCCTTGAGCGTCTTGGCGCAGCCGTCGTGCATGTAGGGCGCGCGGGCCGACACGCCGACCAGCGTCGGTACCTGGAACGACTTGCTCGTCCCGACGTCCGCGTTGGTGTTGTTGGTGAAGTGCTCGCCGCCGTGGCAGGTCGCGCACGCGGTCTTGGCGTCGTTGAAGAGCGCCTTGCCGTGGTCGACGTTCGACTGCGGGACGGTCGGCGCCGACGCCGGGAACGCGTTGAGCGAGCCGAGCCAGTTCTGCAGCACCTTGCTGTGCCGCGGGCCCTGCTGCGCGCCGCCCATGCGGTGCACGAAGACCTCGGTCATGATCGCGTCGATGTTGGGCATGTCGCCGTCCCAGTGGAACGGCGCCGTGTCGAGCACGTGGCCGCCGACCGTCTGGGTGCGGCGCGCGCCGATCGACGTGAACTTCCAGGTGTGGCCGTCTTCGCGTCCCTCGGGGTGACACGACGCGCACGCGAGGCCGTTCTTCGGGTTCGCCGAGCGGTTGAAGAGATCGTGACCGGTGTCGCGCATGTCGACGCCGGGGAGGACGATCGGGGGCGCGCTCTCGCCGGCGCCGACGAACTGAAGCGTGGCCGGAGCGCGCGTCTGCACGAGGGCGCGACCATGCCAGAAGGCCACCGCGACCGGGCCGCCGGGGACCTGAAACGAGTCGTGCTGGTCCGAGCAAGTCACCTGGTTGCTGTTGCCGCCGGCGAGCTGCGACGGGTTGGTCCGGATGACGATGTCGCTGCCCGCAGCGACCATGGCCATCGCGCTGGTGTCGGGGTCGACCGCGAGATCGACCGGGAGCGCCGCGCCCGAGAACGCCGGGGTCGCGATCTTGTCGGGGTTGCCGTTGGCGTCGAAGAGGGTCACCGCCGGGTGGGCGATGCCGCCGTCACAGCCGCCGCCGCTGCTGCCGTAGCCGCCGGGCTGCTCGATCACCACCGGATCGACCAGAGCGCGCTGGTGCACCATGGCGAAGCCGCCGGTCGGCATCGGGATGACGCGGTACGCGACCGTCGGGACGAAGGCCGTCCCGCCGCCGAAGTCCGAGTTGGAATCGAGCGGCGTGCCGATCGCCGGCGGCATCTGCTGGCTGGTCTTCTTGCCGTCCTTGTCGAGGACGATGAGCTCGGCCTTGCGGAACGTGCTGACGATGAGGCGATCGCCCGACACGAGGACGTCGCGGATATCGGCGTCGAGGCGGAGCGCGCGGGTGGCTTTGCCGCCGCCCGCCGGCAACGTGACCAGCTCGCCGCCGGCGCACGCGACGTGGATCGAATCGATCTTCTCGTCGTACGCGAGGCCGCGCGGGGCCGGGCAGACCGCCGTGCGATCGAGCACCTTGTGCGTGACGAGATCGATCGTCGCGACCTGGCCGCTGCGACGGAGCGCGACGTGGACGCGGCCGTCGCCGTCCTCGATCACGCGCCCGGGCTCGTCGCCTTCCTTCAGGGGAACCTGGGTGACGGCGCTGGTCTTCAGGTCGACCATCCACACGACGTCGCGATCCGAGTCCGCGGCGACCGCGACATCGAGGCTCGTGACGAGCAGCGTGCCGCCGCTGATCGGCGCCGGCGGCTTCGCCGCAACGTGAATGGGATTGTCGATCTCCGGAGGTAGCTCCGTGGTGGTGCATGCCGGTACGGCAGCAGCAACCCCGGCCGCAACCAGGGTCGTGATGAGATAGCGTCGCTTCGAGACAGTTCGATCCATAAGCCCTCCGCCCTTCACCTGTGCAAGTCCTCGGCCA
>JBDTXR010000520.1:0-6059 GCA_040006075.1 Byssovorax sp.
CGGTGGTCCCGCCGCTCACGGAGGCGCGTCGAGAGGCCCTGGGCGAGCCTTCGCGCCGCGCGGCGCTCGTCGCCGCCGCCGCGTCGCCCCGCGCGGGCGACGCCGGCGCGGCCCTCGTGGTGCACCTCTTCGGCTGCGCCGACGTCGCGGCGCTCGCGGCTCTTTCCCCGACGATCGTCGCCGCCGCCGGCCCGCGCCTCGCGCCGCTCACGGCGTGGGCCGCGCACGAGGCGGCGCCCACCGACGCTACGCTCGCCGCGCTCTCACGCGCCGTCGCCGCGGCCCCGGATCTGCCGCTCGGCCCGATCCTCCTCGCCGGCGCGATGCTCGCGCGCGGGGTCCGTCGCCGCGACGACGCGGGCCCGAGCTTGCTCGAAGAGGTCGTCCCCGCGCTGCAGCGCCTCGCGGCGGCCGATCCCGAGCGCGAGGCCGATCCCACGCTCCGCGCGCTCGGCCATTTTCACCTCGGCTGGGTCCTGCTCGCGCTCCCCGCGGTGCTGGGCCGCCGCGAGCGGGGCGCCGTCGCGATCGAGCGATCGCTGACGATCGCCCGGGGATCCGTGGATCGCATCGATCCCGCTATCGTCGCGACGGTCGTCGAGAGCGCCGAGCGCCGCGGTTGATCCGACAGGCACTCTCGCTCAAGGGCCCGCGTCGTCCCGCGCTCATCCCTCCTTGCCAAGCGCGGCCTTGAGCAGCGCCAGGAGCTCACTCCACGCCTTCTCCGCGGCCACCGCGTCGTACACGTGCGAGTCCGGGGGGCACCACCCGTGCTTCGTCCCCTCGAACACCTCCACGCTCGCGGTCAGCGACGCCTTCGCGAAGGCCTCTTTCAGCTTGCTCTTCGCCTCGGGCTCCTTCGCGTCGTCGTTCGCCGCGACGGCGATCAGGAAGCGCGCCTTCATCTTCGGGATCGAGAGGTGCGGGCTGTCCGGCTTGTCGGTCACGAGGCCTCCGCCGTGGAACGTCGCGCCCGCGCCCACCCGCTCCGGGTTCGCGGCCGCAGTCCGCATCACCAGCGGGCCACCCATGCAGTAGCCCGTCGTCCCGATCTTGCGCGCTTTATCCACCGACGGCTGCTGGTCGAGCCACGCCGTGAACGCCTTCGAGTCCGTCGCCGCGGTGTCTGCCGTGAGCGCTTGCATCAGCGCCATCAGCGCCTCGCGCGTCGCCTTGTCGTCGAAATCCGGGTGCGGCGGCGCGGTGGGCGCCTTCTGCTTCCGGTAGAACGGGTTCACGACCAGCACGGCGTACCCCGACTCGGCGAGCCGCTTCCCCATCTGACGGAAGGCGGGGCGAAGGCCGAAGATGTCTGGCCACACCAGCACCGCAGGCGACGCGCCGGCCGCAGGGTGCACGAAGTACGCGTCGCAGGTGCCGTCCGGCGTCGTGATGGTGACCTCGGACTCGGTCGTCGCGACGGCGCCGGCGGTCGTGGGCGACGTCGCCGGCTCCGCGGGGCCGCACCCGAGCGGGAGGAGCGACACTGCGCCTGCGCTGAGCGCGAGTGAGCCGAAGGAGCGCCGCGACAGGCGCTCCTGGCGAAGGTTGTAAGCGACCATGTCGTCGAAGGAATCGTCATCGCACATGCGCGCCAGATAACTCGCTCTCTGCCCGCGCCACAAGGAGGGAGCAGGGCTCGGAGCGCTCGCGTCGGCGCCCGGAGCCGTCCTCGCCCCGCGCGGACTGGGATCGCCGCCGGGAGACCGCGTCCGAGGATCCTCGGACGCGATCTTCGCGGCCTCGGAGGCCCCGAAGGCCGGCGCTGTCCTCCGCACGCCTCGACCGGAGCACTCCGAGGAATTCGCTCCGTCGTCACGCCTGCATCGACGACGCCCGACGCGCGGCGGGACCGTCTGCACGGCGCGTTGACACGTGCGAGCTCGCCACCGTACCGTTTGCCGGCCCGGTCGCTGCTGCGATCGGCGGAGGAGTCGAATGGGAGAGATCACCAAGCTGGTCGCCAACCGGCAGAGCAACGCGTCCGCGGTCATCGCGGCGCTCGAGGTTCATGCCAAGGCGTCCGCGGCCGACGTGAGCGCGGTCCTGTTTCCAGAGGGCTCGCCGAAGCACCTCACCGTCGCGCTCTTCATCGACGCTCTCGGGAAGGTGCTCGCGACCCACGCCGACGCCATCGGCGCGGCCGACCGCGCGCTGGCCGACGAGCTCGGCGACGATCAGCCTTACCGCGACGCGCGCGACGCGGCTCGCGCCGAGGTGCGCGCCGCGCTGACGGATTGCCAGAGCAGCCTGAGCGGCGCCTACGGCGCGAGCGTGGTCCACGCGTATGCGCTCGACGGCGCTTTGCCGGTGGCCGACAACCTCCTGCTGCAACAGGCCCGCGTGGTCCACGCGGCGCTCGCCAAGGGTGCTCCCAAGGTCCCCGCGAAGAAGGGCAGGAAGCTCGATTTCGCGGCCCTTGCCGAGGAGCTGGAGGGGCATATCGCGGCGTTCCATGCGGCGCTCCAGGATGTGAAGCGCGAGGAGCGCGAGGCGGAGCATGCGCTGGCGAGGCGGGACGCCGCGGTGGCGGCGTTCGAGCCGGTGTACACCGGGATCGCGGACGTGGCGGCGGGGCTGCTGGAGCTGGCGGGGCAAGGGGATCTGGCGAGCCGGGTGAAGCCCACGGTGCGGCGCAGGGCGGGGCTGGATTTGCCGGCGGTGGAGCCTGCACCGGAGAAGCCGGGAGTGGGGGCGGCGGGGACGCCGTGAGGGGCGAGGCGGGCCGGCGAGGTGGCGGGCCGGGGAGGGCGGCCGCCTCGCCGGTTTGCCCTTTACTTGCTGAGGCGGTGCTCGGAGCAGGGCTGTCGAGCCCGGGCCCGGGGACGTGAGGACGACGATGATCACCAAGCACGGGCTCAATCGCGGCGGTCGGAGAGTGCGGAGCCAGCTCGACGGCGTGCTCGGTCATGAGCGCGTGGGCGGGCGACCGAGCGGCGGTGGCGGAGGTGAGCGGAGGGAAGGGCCGAGGTGGGCGAGGGGCGGCAATGGCGGGGATGATTGGCAGACCTGGCCGAAAAGTTTCGGCGACGGTTGGGGCTTGCCTGGGCGGGGGAGATCGGCGAGTCTTGGGTTTTCGTGGATCGGAATGGGCTGACCTGGAGCGGTCGGGATCGGCGGATCGAGCGAAGGCGGGAATGAGGCGATCTCGACAGGTCAATCGTTGGGGCGCCGCCATCGAATGGATGTTCGGCGGGCGGAATGATGGACGAAATGCTACCCACCATCTGGGGCCAGTTCACAGTTCCGCACATCGGCACGGCCGAGCACGTCTCGCTCTGGCAGCAGGGGGCCTGCCTGTACGATCGGGGGCACCCTGGTGCCACCCTTTTGCGGCACCAGCGCATGTGGAATTATTCCACCTACCAGGGCCCGATGAATGAATTCCAAGATGCAATATTAATAAGGACAATATGATCCTGCGGTACTTTCAGGCGCTATTCTCAGTGTTTTTTCGCTGGTGGTGGGCAGTCATCACAGGCATTTTTACGATCCTTGTGCCGATGCTGACCCCGGCGGCAGGAATCACACTCACGCCAATTCGGCTCGGGGTATTACTTTTTGTATTATCCACCCTCGTGTTCCTATTGCTATCTGTGATCTCAGCAAGCTGGGGCTGGTATACCAAAGGTCGTACGCATCCTGTTCTGGTTGAACTCGTCCCAGAGCAACCGGGGCAAACGCCTCTCACATTTGTGGTGGCCTCCGAAGGGGATCCGCTTCCGCCCGGTAGCTTGCTCGCTGTCTTCCGTATGATGGATCACGGCGTCGAAGTCTGCGCAGCGGTGCTTGAAGTAAGGGCGGAGCGAACAGATGGCGGCGGCCTTCAAGCAGAACCAAAGTGGATTAGCGCACTTCACCAGAACGCTCTTCAGCAAAATAAGGTAAAAAAGAACAACCTCAAGCTTCGACTAGTCGACGCTGGGCCGCTTGCGCTCGTCGAAAAGTGCATTCAGGAGAAAATCTAATGAACCCACCCCGAGCTTTCCTGTCGCACTCCCATCAAGACAAGCCCATCGCACGTGATTTGGCCACCAAATTGCGCGATCGCGGCGTCGATGTCTGGGTCGACGAATGGGAAATTATGCCCGGTGACTCGCTTGTGCAAAAGATCTTCGAGGAGGGAGTCAGGAATTGCTCGCTTTTCGTGGTTTTATTGACACGTGCGAGCACCACTTCCACCTGGGTTAAGCACGAACTCGATTCGGCAATCGTTCAACGTCTCGCTGGTGCAACTCGTGTCGTCCCCGTAGTGGGCGAGCCCTGTGATATTCCTGTATCGCTGCGCGCACTACTCAGACTCGATCTTCCAGTCGAAGGAATCGATTCCGTTGTTGCGCGGCTGGTAGATGTGGCGTTCGGACGTGATCGAAAACCTCCACTAGGACCGCCACCCTCGAACCTTGACCTCAAGGTGTCGGGGTTGACGAACCCCGCCGCGCGAATCGCGTCGTTACTGTCGAGTACGATGGATCAGCCCGACGGAAGCCCTTTGGGATATTCCGGCAGTGAAATTTCCAGCCAACTTTCATTGAACGCTGACCAGATCAACGATGCTGTTGATGAACTGAGTGCATTGGGTCTCGTTCGGGTGACGAATTTTCTAGGCACTGCTCCATATGACTTCGGCCACGTGGAGCCCACGGCATCGTTGGCTTTCCATCTACGAGGAAGCGGCCTGATGCCGTATGATCCAGAAGAAGACGTAAAATCTGTAGCAGCAGCTATTGTGCAATCCAAGAATGTCGATGGATCGCACCTACAGGAGACGACAACACTTTCGCCTTCCCGGATCAATCGCGCCGTTTCGTATTTGGAAGATATCGGCGTGGTCCGTGTGCATAAGTTCATGGGCACAGCACCATTTGACTTTGGTCAAGTTGAAGCCACCGCTGCAACGCGAAGGTTTGTATCGAAAAATTCTTAGATGGGCAACGTGAAAGCCAGGCTCAAGCAATTGTGTGCATCCGGTGATGCCGCCGAACCCGGCACTGGTGCACGACCGGGCGCTACGCTTCGGGCGGCACACTGCCATGGCGTTCGACGGGCAGACCTACATCCCGGGCGGCGATCCTCGTTCTCCGAAGCAGTCGGCCATGTGATCGGGCTTGCCATCGTTCATAACACTGTTATAACGTACCTTCATGGTGAAGCGTCTCCAAGCCATCGGCAACAGCGCGGGGCTGATCATCGACAAGCCGATCCTGGAGCTCCTGGGAATCACTCCGGATACCGACCTCGAGATCACGACCGACGGCGAGAGACTGGTCATCACGCCCGTTCGAGTCGCCAAGCCGAGCCGGATCGCCGCGGCTCAAGAACGCGTGCTCCGCGCGCACGAAAAAACGTTCCGCAAGCTTGCCAAGTGAGCGACCAGGAGCCGCAGCTCCTGACTGTCGACGAAGTGCTCGAACTTCACGCCGACCAACTGCGTCTGTTCGGGGGGACCGAAGGCCTTCGTGACCGGAACGCTCTCGAGTCGGCGGTCGCGACTCCGTGGGTGACGTTCGGCGGTGAGTTCCTCCACGCGACCGTCTTTGACATGGCCGCAGCGTACGCTTTCCATATCGCCGAGAATCAGCCCTTCTTGGATGGCAACAAGAGGACGGCGCTGAACGCAGCTCTGGTCTTTCTCGAGATCAACGGTGTTCATGTCGAAGACCCGACGATGCAGCTGTACGACGCGATGCTCGGCCTCGCTGCTCGCACGATCACCAAAGGCTCACTCGCGGACCTTTTTCGCATGCTCGCGAATTCGTCACGCAATCTCGAGTCGTAACGACTTGGCCCATGATGATTGGCCGTCAGCTACACGGCCCCACGAACGACACGCACCCGAAGATCGAGGCCTTCCTGATCGAGGGCTACCGCAAGATGTCGGCGTCCCAGAAGCTCGAGTGCGTCTGCGCGCTGACGCAAACCGTGCAGGAGCTCGCGCTTCTGGACGTCCGCCGCCGCCATCCGAACGCTGACGCTCGCGAGCAGGCGCTTCGGGTCGCGTCGCGCTGGATCGAGCCGAGCTTGATGGTCCGCGCCTTCGGTTGGGACGTTCGCGAGGT
>JBDTXR010000521.1:0-6035 GCA_040006075.1 Byssovorax sp.
AGAAGCACTGCGACATCAGCGTGACCACGCGCACCCCGGGATCGAGCGCGCCGAGCGCGGTCTGGAGCTCGCGCACCGAGAGGCTGTCGTCCTTGTCTTTGCCCCACAGCGTGATCTGGTTATCGAGCGGATCGTCGCTCTGCCGCGTGCCGTGATCGGTGACGTAGAGCAAGAGCACGTCGCCGGCGCGGAGGCCGCGGCCCTGGGCGTCGAACCACTTTCCCACGCTGGTCTTCGTCGCGGGCGCGAGGCTCACGCCGGGGATTGACGAGCTCACGAGCTCGACCGGCGTGTCGAGGCGCTGACCGACGCGGGTGCTCTCCACGAGCCAGAAATCGGCCTCGGGCGGCGCGTCGCGCTGCGCGAGATCCGGCGCGGGATCGGCCCCATCGCTGGCGAGGATGTTGATTTGCTCGGGCCGGATCCCGCTCGCGAGCAGCAGGTCGCGGAGGCGCTGCAAATGGACGAGATGCGA
This sequence comes from Byssovorax sp., assembly GCA_040006075.1. Classification (GTDB taxonomy): domain Bacteria; phylum Myxococcota_A; class Polyangia; order Polyangiales; family Polyangiaceae; genus JANYGI01. Next base: position 476 of record JBDTXR010000521.1, read on the forward strand.
GCTGTAGTTGATCTGCGGCACGCCGCCGCCGCTGACCATCAGGACGTGATAGCGCGCCGGATCCAGCGCCGCGGGGGCCACCGGGACGCTGGCTGCGGTCGACGGCGCGAGCGGGACGGGAGAGGGCGCGCCGCAGGCCAGGAGCACGCAGGGCACCAGCGCCGCGAGCATCCCTCGGGATCGATCCATCATCCGGGAACCATAGCCTGGATGCTCAGGGATCAAAGCGAGCGACGAAGGCGTCGAAGCCCTCGGCCGTGAGCGGGGGCTGGCCACCGCCGATGGTGATGCTGCCATTGACGATGCCGCCGATGGCGATTTTCCCGGCCTCGTCGACCGCGACGTCGAAGGCCGCCTGCGCGAACTTGTCGCCGAAGCGCTTGCCCCAGAGGCCGTTGCCCGCAGGATCGAGCTTGATCAGGAACACGTCCGAGTAGTAGTCCGGCCCAGGGTTCGGGCTCGCCGCCTTGAGAAAGCCAATGGGCAAGCCGAAATCGACGCCGACGGTGCTGGGCGCGTCGAGCAAGAACCCCGCGAAGATCACCGTCCCGTCGGGGCCGACGCGCACCGAGGTGATCTCTTCGAGCCCGGCGTCGCCGTACTCGTGGGCCCAGATCGGCGTCCCGTCGCTGGCCGAGAGCCTGGCGATGAACATGTCCGGCGACGTGGCCGGCCCGGTGCTCACCTTCACGCCGCCCTGCGATCCGAAGTCGATCCCCTGCGTGAACTCGCCCGCCGCGTAGACGTCGCCGGTGCAGGGATCCGTCGTCAACGCCGTGATCCACTGGTCACCGTCGGGCGCCGGATCGCCCACCGGCTGATGAAACGTCTGGTGCCAGAGCACGTTGCCGTTGCTCGCGTCGAGCGAGGCCACGAAGGCGTCGGTGCCGCCGACCGGCGCGACCAGATCGTTGCCGAGGAAGACCTGGCCCTTGAAATTGCCTCCGATGATCGCGTGGCCCTTGGTATCGAGGGTGATCGCGATCTCGAAGAACTCGACGTAGTCGGGCGTGACGTCGGAGTCCCAGTTGCCGACGGGCTGGGCCCAGACGACCTTGCCGCTGCTGTCGAGCTTCAAGAAGAACGACCACCACGAGAGGTGATCGCCGAGGAGCCCGGTACCGAAGTCGACCTGATCGAAGCTGACGCCGGCGACGTAGCTGTTGCCGGCGGGATCCACCGCGATCCGCAGGCCGCGATCGATGTACTGGGTACCGAAGCTCTTGGCCCAGCGGACGCCGCCCTGGGGATCGAGCGAGAGCACGAGCAGATCCGGGTAGTGGAGCGTGGGCTCCGAAGGATCGGTGGGCACGGTCATCGTGGTGGGGCCGATGACGGCGGTGCCGGCGACGGCGCCCGTGAGGTAGACGTTGCCCGCGGCGTCGGTGCCTCCGGCGTTGAGGCGGATATCCTGCGTGCCGCCGAAGGCCTTGCCCCACAGGTACGCGCCCGAAGGATCGTATTTCACCACGAAGGCGTTGTCGGTGTCGGGCGCGCCGACGTGCGCGAGCGGCATGCCCATGGTGAGCGAGGTCCCGTCGAACAGGCCCGCTGCGAAGAGGTTGCCCGCGGAATCGTGGGTCAGGGCGCTGACCTGATCGTTACCGCCCGCGCCCGAGAGGCGGAGCTTGATCGCCGCGCCGGTGCCCGCGGCCGCGTCGGCGGAGCAGCTCGGGCCGCTCCCGGTGGTCGTCTCGGTCCCCGTGGTGGTCGACGTGGTGGTGCCCGTCGACGCGGTGGACGATCCGCCGGTCCCCGTGGTGCCGCCCGGGAGGCCGGGCTCGATTCCGAAGATGGCGTTGCACGCGCCGAGCGCCGCGAGCGCCAGCGCCGCGACGGGGATCAGGAAGGAAGATCGGGGCCGAAATCGAGACCGAGATCGAGAAGAGATTGTCATACGAGCCGCCCATCCTACGGGGATCTCCCCGACCCGGCACGCCGCCAGCGCGAAAAGCGACGGGCGTGATCCGCCGGAGCGGCGAACGCTCTCGATCCAACACCGGCGCAAGAGCAGAGTCACCGCCTGGCAACTGACGCGCTCCCCAAGGTGATGCGACGTCCGGAGTCCAAGGGCGCCGGAGGTCGACATGGTGAGGATGCGACGAGATGGTTTGAGGTCCAACGATCGCGGCTCCGCGTGGACGGCAGCCGCCGCGATCGGGCTCGCGCTGGGCATGATCGGCTGCGGAGGGGCGACGATCGGGCGAGGGCGGCCGAGCCTCCGCCCGGGGCGCGGGCGGGGGTGCTGACGCCGGCCGCGAAGAGCAAGCTCGACGAGGCGCTCCGGGCGATGGCCACGCACGATCGCGCGCGCGACTGGACGACGGCGACGTGCGCGGAGATCGCCGGGCGCTTCCTGGAGATCGACGCGGCCGGGACGCCGGTGCCGAGCTACAACGCGGGCCTCGCGCGCGGTCGCTGCGGCGACGAGGGCGCGTCGCGGGCGCTGTTCGAGGCGTCGCTGGCGCGCGATCCCTCGTTTTTTCCCGCGCGATCCGCGCTGGTGCGCGCGCAGGCGGCGTCGGGCGCGGCGGGGCTCGACCAGGCCATCGCCTCGCTCGACGCCCAGGTCGTGGCCTCGCGCTTCACCGACGTGAACGCGCTGGTGCTGCTCGGGACGCTGCAAATCAAGCGCGGGCGCCCCGCCTCGTCCCCCGGCGCCGACGACGATATTTCCAGCGCGCGTCGGAGCCTGCAGCGCGCGCTCGCGGTCGACGAGGGGTCGGTCGCGGCGTTGAATCAGCTCGCGCTCGCGCACCTCGGGTCGGCGAAAGGAGCGGGGAAGAAGGGGGACAAGCAGGCGCTGGAGCTGGCGCAGCTCGTGTGCTCGCAGGCGGTGAAGAAGAACCCTCGCTACGCCGCGATCCACAACACCGCGGGGCTGATCGAGGTCGCGCTCGGCAACCTGCCGCGGGCGGTGAACGAGTTCGGCGAGGCGCGCCGCCTCGATCCCGCGTCGTTCGAGGCCCAGATGAACTTCGCGGCCCTGAACCTGGGCTTTCACGGCTACACGCCGGCGGAGGAGGCCTATCGCGCGGCGCTCGCGCTCCGCCCCGACGACTACGATGCTCGACTCGGCCTCTCGCTCGCCCTGCGGGCGCAGATCGACGAGGTCCGCGGCCCCGCGCTGGTGCCCGAGGCCGAGCGCGAGCTGGCCAAGGCCAAGAGCATCGCTCCCGAGCGGCCCGAGGCGTATTTCAACGAAGGGATCCTGGTGCAGGAGTACGGCGCGCGGTGGGGCGGAGACGAGGCCGCGCACCTGAAATCGCTGGCGCGCGCCCGCGAGCTGTTCACCACGTTCCTCGCCAAGTCCGGCGACGGGGCGGCCTTCTCCGACGCTCGAAAGCGCGCGTCGGAGCACCTGGTCGAGATTGACGTGCTCTCGCGCTTCAGCGGGCAAGGGCAGGCGATCCCCAAGGATCCGCCGGCTCCCGAGTCGGAGCCCGAATGATTTTTCGCGGTGTCGCGCTCGCCCTGGTCGCTCCGCTCCTGCTCGGCTGCAACCCGCGCGGGCCGGCCCCCGCGCCGCCCCCGTCGGCCGACGCCGCCGCGCCGCGCCCGGGATCTCGACCTGGCACCTCGCCCGCCGACTACGAGGCTCACGCCGCGGCCTTGCGCGCGCGGGTAGGGCGCGAGTTCACCGTCCGCATCGAGCCGCCGTTCATCGTCGTCGGCGACCTCTCGCCCGAGGCCATGCTCCGCCAGAGCGAGGGCACGGTGCGCTGGACGGCCCGGCTACTCAAGCAAGACTACTTCACCCGGGACCCGGCCGACGTGCTCGAGGTGTGGTTGTTCAAGGACGCCGACAGCTACGAGAGCCACACCCGCGCGCTGTTCGGGGTTCGCCCGACCACGCCGTATGGATTCTATTCGTCGGAGCACAGGGCGCTGATCATGAACATCAGCACCGGGGGCGGGACCCTGGTCCACGAGATCGTTCACCCCTTCGTCGAGGCCAATTTCCCCGAGTGCCCGGCCTGGTTCAACGAGGGGCTGGGCTCGCTCTACGAGCAGGCGGGCGAGGAGCGCGGGCACATTCACGGGTACACCAACTGGCGTCTTCCCGGGCTCCAGAAGGCCATTCGCGCCGGGCAGGTGCCCTCGTTTCGCGACTTCACGAAGACCACCACCGACGAGTTCTACCGGGAGGATCCCGGGACCAACTACGGGCAGGCCCGGTATCTCTGCTACTACCTGCAAGAGCAGGGGTTGCTGATCGGCTTCTACCAGGACTTTCACGACCACGCGGCCGAGGATCCGACCGGGATCGAGGCGCTGAAGCGCGCTCTGGCCACCCGGGATCTCGACGCCTTCAAGAAGGGCTGGGAGGCCTGGGTGCTCGGCCTCTCGTTCCCCGAGTGACCTGCGGGTGAGCGACGAGGGCGCGGGGCTTCATCGGGATGGGCCCGCGCCGAGGCGATGGCGTGGGCCTTTTATCGGATCGCGATCGGTCCGTCGACGGCGATGGCGACGCCGGAGGCGAGGATGCGCTCGGTGTCGCCGACCGAGATCGCGTGGCGGCCGCTCGTGGTCTCGATCGCGGTGGTGCGGCCCGAGGCGAGGGCGTGGAGCAAGCCGTCGACGAGATCGCCGTCGAGCGGGCCGCCGACGACGTCGGTGGTGTCGTCGATCCACGGGCCCTGGACTGCGATCTCGAAGGTGCGACCCGTCCCCGTCTCGGTCGCGCGGTAGACGTAGAGCCGGTGGGCGTCCGCGGCCTGCTCCTGCCCACCCGCCTCGAAGCTCGCCCCGGTCGCTCGGTCACTCATTCTGCACCTCGCGGCGCACCCTAGCCGAGGCGACCCGCCAAGGGAACGACTGCCGCTCTGTAAGGTGCCCGGAGGGCGCCCGTTTCGTGCCCCGCTGCGGTTTATTCCCCGGGAGACCTCATGAATCATCGACGAAGAAATCTGGCGGTGCTCGCGTCCCTGGTGGGCGCGGGGGCGTGCAGCGCGCAAGGAGGGATGCCCGGCGCGCCGGCCGCGATGGCGCCGCCGCAGGCGGGCGCGATGGCCGACGCGATGATGCCAGGCATGGCGCCTCCGCCCGCTGAAGCGGCCGAAGCGGCCCCCGCCCCGCCGCCCGCGCCGATGGCCGAGCCCGTGATGCGGGCCGCCGCGGAGGACAAGCGCGGGGGAATGGCGAAGGAGGCCGACGAGCCCGCGCCGCCGCTGTGGGCGCCGGTGCGGCAGTTTCCGGTGCCGAGCTATCAAGGTGGCCTGGACGGGCCCAGGACCGATTTCCGCGAGACGGTGTTCTGGCAACCTTCGGTGCAGACCGGCGAGCAGGGCACGGCGCGGGTGGAGTTCTATCTCTCCGACGCGGTGACCACGTTTCGAGCCACCGTGGAGGGCGTCGGGCGCGGCGGGACCGCGGGCCACGGCGACGTGGTGCTGGCTTCCAAACTGCCTGTCTCGCTCGCTGCCAAGCTGCCTCTCGAGGTCTCGAATGGGGACGTGATCCGGCTGCCGGTGACCTTGACCAACACCACCTGGCGAACGCAGCGGGCGGCGATCTCGGCTCGAATTGGCGCGGCGTTCGAGCGCGCCGATCAGGACTC
>JBDTXR010000522.1:0-6011 GCA_040006075.1 Byssovorax sp.
GACGACGCGGCGCACGCCGTAGCCTTTGTAGATCTCGCACTCGCCGTCGAAGAGGCTGCAAATCTCGTCGAGAGGGAGCGCGGCGCCGTCGCCGAAGGCTTTGTCGCCGCCGTTCGGATCGAGGCAATAGCCGCCCGTGGCGCGCGGGAAATACGGGGCGCTGACGGCGTCGGCGATCTTGCCGCCGCCCGCGGCGCACGCGCCCGCTTTTGCGGCCGGCGCCGGCGGCGGAGGCGGCGCGCCGCGAGGCTCGTCACCCTTGCTACAGCCGACGCAAGCGACGAAGGCCGCGAGGAGGAGCCCCGATTTGCTTGGAAGTCCGGGGCGGGTGGGGCGAGCATGGTTGACGGAGGAGCGCATGGCGGGCTCTCGAACTAGCACTTTTTTTCATAGCGTCGCAATCGTTAGTGTCCGGACTCCACTGCACGAACCGCGAAGCGCGAAGGTTCGTGGCGAGGCACCGAGCGCGAACGAGGGCACGCGCCTTGCGAGAGCGACGCTTCCGGCAATGTCGCACCCGCAGACCCGACCCCGTCCTCGCCGCGCGAACCTGCGTGGGTTCACGCTCGCCGAGATGCTTGCGGTGATCGCGATGATCAGCATCCTCGCCGTCGCCGCCTCGCCGGTGTTCGTGTCGATGATGCGCGATCGACGCGTGAACCGCGCGGCCTTCCAGCTCGTCGACATGGTCCGCACCGCGCGGATGCGCGCCATCGGGCGCAACCTCCCGGTGCAGCTCGCGTGGAACGTCAACGGGGGTAACCAGAAGCTCGCGACCGGCCTGCTCACGATGACCGAGCCGGTGGTCGGGCTCTTCGCCAACACCAGCTCGTGCCTCGGAGCGTTCGCCGTCGGCGCCCCGGGCGCGGTGCAAGAGGTCGCGCGCTTCGACCTCGGCAACGGCCTCTACGAGAACGCGCAGCTGAAGCTCTTCGACGCCGGTGGCGTCGAGCAGCCCACGGCCAGCCTCTGCTTCTCGGGCCGCGGCGCGACCTACATCACGGTCGGCGGCGTCGCGGGGCGCCTGGCCGGCCCGGTGACGTTCAGCGTCACCAACAAGAACGGCAACATCACCGGCCTCGTTCGGCGCGTGTTCGTGCCGCCGAACGGCGCAGCGAGGATCGCGTTGTGACCAGGCGCCCGCGATCGTTCGCCGCCGCGCGCGGCTACACGGTGATGGAAGTCATGATGTCGCTGGCGATCCTCGGGGTCGGCGCCAGCGGGGTCATGGCCGTGCAGAAGGCCACGCTCCTCGCCAACACCAGCGCCAAGAACCTCGCGACGGCGAACTTCATCGCCGAGACGTGGATGGAGCGGCTCCGCGCCGACGCGTTCCAGTGGAACGATCCCGCGGGCGTGCCGGATCTCGCGACCGACACCGCGTGGCTGCGCTTCGCCACCACGAGCCCGCTGTGGATCATCCCGCCGACGCTGACCGCGCCGCTGATCGGCGGCTCGGACGCCGACGTCACCGGCTCCGACACGTTCCTCACCGATCCCGCGCCGATCGCGGCCTCCGCGTTCTGCACGCAGCTCCGGCTCACCAGCTACGATCCGAACACGCTGCCGACTTACCGCAAGCTGATCCGCGCCGAGGTCCGCGTGCTCTGGGCGCGGAGCGGGCGGCCGCTCGACTGCACCACGCTGAACCCCGCCGACACGGTGCTGCGCAACGACTACGGCGCGGTCTACCTCACCTCCGCCGTCCAGCAGAGCACCGCGCCATGATCACGCCGAAGACGATCCGCAGAGGGGCCGAGCGGGGCTTCACCCTGATCGAGCTCGTGGTGGCGCTGAGCGCGGGGCTGATGGTGTCGATGGCGGCGCTGTTGCTCTCGCGCAACGCGACCAAGTTCTTCCAGAACGAGGCCCGCATCTCCGCGACGCAGCTCGCGGCGACGCTGGGCATGAACCGGCTGACGCAGGACATTCAGCGCGCCTCGTTCCTCTCGTCGCGCAACAACATCACCGACAAGACGCTGTGCACGAACGGGGCGCTCCCGGCCAACCTGGCGGGTCTTTCCGGCATCCGGTTCCGCACCGGAGGCTCGGTGGCCTTTCACCCAGCCGACCTCGCGCAGGCCGTCGATCCGCAGAACGGGTTGAACCCCGACAACATGATCGTCTCCGGGAGCATGAACACCTCGGAGCGCTTCGCGATCTCCTGGACGTTCGACGCCGGCGGGCAGCGCACCGTCGACCTGCAGCTCGACGGCGCGATCGCGCGGCTCCGGCAGACGGCGACGCAGAACGGGCAGACGCTCAGCCAGATCCTCACGCCGATCTTCACGGTCGGCCGCTTCCTCCGGTTCGCCGACGACGGCCGCGGCCAGGGCACGGCGTGGGGGATCATCAGCGGGTTCAGCGCCAGCGGCGCGGTCGGCGCCGAGACGATCCGGATCACGCTCAACAACAACCCGGCGATCCCGCTCAAGACGCAGAACACCACCTGCGGCCTCAGCGCCGGTTCGAACCGCGGGATCTTCGTCACCGTGGTGTCGCGTATTCTCTACGATCTGCGCAGCCTCAAGACCGACGCGGCCTACGGGACCATCGTCGCCGCCGATCCGACCACCAAGGCCCTCACCGGCGAGGATCTCCGCACCGAGCTCGTGCGGGTCGAGCTGGCGCCCGACGGCAGCGACGTGCCGGGCTCGCTCGAGCTGGTGGCCGAGCTCGCGGCCGATCTCAAGTTCGGTGTCACCAAGGCGCCGGCGGCGGGCAGCGCGAACGTGTTCAATCCGCAGCTGACGACGTATGGATTCGGCGATCCCTTGGTGATGACGACTCCCGAGCTGGTGCACGCCGTGCAAGTGCGGCTCTCCACCCGCGCGCGCATCCCCGACCGCGAGAACGCCATGGGCGCGAGCGGGCGTAACTACCGCTTCGCCGTGCTACAACCCCCGATCCGCGAGCGCTTCGTCCGGCTCCGCACGCTCCACGCGACGGTCGCGCTCCCCAACCAGGCAGACTTCACCCCGTGATCAACCCCAACCCGCCCACTCCGCTGCTCGCTCGCCTGCGCCGCCGTCGTCGCGAGCGCGGCGCCGCTGTGTTCGTCGTGGTGATGGTGATCACGCTGCTGCTCGGCATTGGCGTGCTCGCGGCTCGCTCGGCCTCGCTCGGCACCGCCGCGAGCGGCAACGAGCGGCAGATGACGCAGACCCACTACATGACCGAATACGCGATGCTCCTCGCGGTCGCCAAGCTCTCGCCCGATCCCAGCGGGCAGAGCAGCCCCTCGAGCTACATCAACCATGCGTCGGATCCGACGTTCGGCGATTACGGCCTCTGCATGGCCCAGAAGAACGCGGCGGTGCCGGCGGCGAACCTGCAGCGCCCCACCTGCTACCGCCTCTCCTACGACGAGATCGAGACGCAGATGGTGCCCGGCGGGGATCACGTGCTCTCGCCGTACAGCCTGGGATCGCCCACGATCGAAGGCTATTTCTGGGTCGAGCTCACCGACGTGAGCGGCCCCGCGGCGCCCCAGGCGGGGATGCTGGCGAACGCCGGCGCGCAGTCGCCGCAGTTCTACGACGTCACCGCGACGGCGATCGCCCAGATCCGGACGAAGAACACCGGGGGGAACGCGCTCGACCCCTCGGCGGCCGGGACCCAGAGCAGCGAGCTGTCCCGCGCGTTCCTTCGCGTGGGACCGATTTGAGGCAGCCGTGATACACTCGAAGATCGATTGGGAGGCGCGATGCGAACGTTGAAACGAGTGCTCCTCACGGGTTCCGTCGTGACCCTCGCCCTTGGCGGGTGGTCCGGCTCGGCGCGCGCGCAGCTCGACATCGATCCTCCGCTGCCGAACGTGCTCTTGATGATCGATACGTCGGGTACCATGGAGTACCTGATCCACCCGAACGCCAAGGGCGACAACGTGCTGCCCGGCACGCCGGCCAGCACCGCGTGCGATCTGACCACCTTGCCGACGGAGCAGAACCGCTGGACGAGCCTGGTCTCGGTGCTCACCGGCACGATCAACAACTTCACCTGCAACGCCACCGCGCGCAACACGGCGGCGTTCAAGACCGAGTACGGCCTCGGCGTGGTCCCGCCGCCGGCGACGTGGCTCGCCCCCTACGACTATTCGTATTACCTGCCCTTCAATCGCATGTACTCCAACGGGTGCACGCCCGGCCCCGGCGTCCCGTCGGCGAACTGGTACGACTGGCCCGGTAACTCGATTGCCTATCACGACGCCGGCGGTAGCCCCTGCACGTCGTGGTCGCAGAAGAGCGATGGTCTCCTCGACACGTTCCGCGACCGCGTGCGCTTCGGGATGATGACGTTCGACACCCTCCCCGATCAGAGCACTGGGCTCCTCGGCAGCACCACCACCGATTATCCCGGCGGCATGAAGGGGATGTGGAGCTATTACCAGGGCTGGAACCCGGGCAGCAGCGGCTACGCGCAGGGCAACCCGCCCAGCTGCGCCTCTGCGGCCTTCGAGGTCGGCGCCCGCAACGAGGCCGCTCCGCCGTGGGAGGGTCGACTCATCCCCTTCGGAGCGTGGGACGCGCCGCTCACCGCGGTTCACACCACCAACGATCACATCCAGGAGGCGCTGATCACGATGCGCCCTTATGGCGCCACGCCGACGTCAGGCATGTTCGACGACGCGCGCGCCTTCCTCACCACCGACGCCGACACCGACCAGAACACCTCCAAGCCCTTTGGCCCCAAGGACGATCCGTATTTCACCGGCGGTTGCCGCAAGCAATACATCATCTTCCTGACCGACGGCGCCAATGGCCCGGACTACGATCTCCGGCCCAGCTGCAAGACGGGTAACGGCAAGTGTCCGTATCCGCCGGCGGTCACCACCGTTCAGAACCTCGCCAGCCAGCCGGGCAACAACTCCGTCGACACGTTCGTGGTCGGCTTCGCGGTCTCCAACCCGGCTGCGCTCGGCTCGCTCGTCCCTCCGCTGACCAGCTGCACGCAGCTCGATCAGACCAACCAATCCATCTGCGTGAACCCGCCCGCGGCGCTGGTGCCGTGCTGTAACCTCTCCAAGCTGGCAGTCGCCGGCGGCACGCAGCACGCCTATTTCGCCGACGATCCGGTGGCGTTGCAGCAGGTGCTCTCCAACATCCTCGGGAGCATCTCCTCGGGCTCTACGGCGCGCACGATTCCCGTGTTCGCGCCGGTGAGCACCACCGCGGCGCAGGGCAACGGCGCGCAGGCCGCGGGCTATCGCTTCATCGCCCAGTTCGCCGCCGACGCGTCGGGGCACCTCTGGCGCGGTCAGCTCAAGCGCGAGCGGTTCACCTGCGGCGCCGGCAACGTCGCGAGCCCGCAGAACCCGGCGATCAGCAGCGGCGACGACTTCGGCGAGAACGTCGACTTCGACGATCCCAGCCACCCGCGCCAGTTCCTGAGCTTCATCGCGCCGACGGTCGGCACTAAGGTGAACTCCGACGCGACGATCCGCCCCGGCCTCGTCGTCGACGACGGGCTCGGCACCTACGCGCAGGGCGCGACCGGGATGACGCTGCAAAGCGCGGGCGCCTTCGTCACGCAGCTGTCCGCGAAGAGCGCGGCGCTCGGCATCGATCCCATCGCGCCGCCCGCCGCCTGCACGTCGGCCTTCAACACCGCGAGCGGCTCGAGCTGCGCGACGGCGCTGCTCCAGTGGGAGACGGGCACGTCGCCGTGGCCGAAGACGCGCAACAAGGCCGTCTGCGCGGGCAACGGCGCGGTCTGTAGCCAGCTCGGCAGCATCTACCACTCCACGCCCGCGGTCTCGACGCCGCCGCGCGAGCTGCTCCGCGACGACACCTACGACACCTTCGTCGCGCAGCAGGCGAAGCGGCCGATCATGCTCTACACCGCGACCACCGACGGCCAGCTCCACGGCTTCGAGATCTCCGCGAGCGATCCGGCGGACCCGTTCAAGATCGATCAGCTCGAGAACAACGAGCTCTGGTCGTTCTTTCCGCCGACCGTGCTGCCGAACCTGCTCGGCTCGTACGATCGCCAGGCGCTGCTGCTCGACGGCG
>JBDTXR010000523.1:0-6003 GCA_040006075.1 Byssovorax sp.
GCTGCCCGACGAGCTGGCCGAAGACCGCCCGCAAGACCTGCTCCGTCACCTCGGCGCAGCGGCTGAGAGAGTGGTCGCCATCCATGAGCACCTCGGGCTCGACGATGGGGACCAGGCCGGCTTCCTGGCAGAGCACAGCATAGCGAGCCAGCGCGTGGGCGTTGGCCTTGATGCAGCCCCGCGTGGGGAGAGCGTCGCTCACGGCGATCACCGCGCGCCATTTCGCGAAGCGCGCCCCCATTCGAGCGTACTCGGAGAGCCGCGCGCGCAGCCCGTCGAGCCCCTCGGTCACCTTCTCTCCGGGATGACCGGCCAGGGCCTTTGCCCCCTTGTCGACCTTGATCCCCGGGACGATGCCCGCGCGCGTGATCGCCTCGACGAAGGGAGTGCCATCTCTCAGCCGCTGCCGGATCGTCTCGTCGTAGAGGATCGCGCCGCTGATGGACTCGCCGAGATCGGGCGTCGTCACGAGCAGCTCACGATAGGCGCGACGCGCCTCTTCGGTCAGGGGGATACCCACTCTGGCGAATCGCTTGTTGCAGGTCGGGTTACTCTCATCCATCGCCAACAGGCCCTTGTCGCCGGCCACCAGCGCCGCCGCGGTGGCGATCAGCCCTCGCGCGCTCATGATGCGCTCTCCTGCTCGCCGTCGCCGTCGGAGCATGGGAGCCCGAGCCGGGCCAGCTCGGCGCGGGTGGAGCTGTGGTCCGTGTGAAGGAGGCTCGGGATCCCGAGCCCCCTGGCCACCTCCACGAACATCGGCGTGTTCTCGATGTAGATCACCTGGTTCGCCGGCGTCTGGGCGATGTCGAGGGCGAGCTTGAAGATGTCCGCGTCCGGCTTGCGGACATGGACGAAGCAGGAGGAGATGAAGAAGTCCACGAACCGATTCAGCTCGAACTCCCGGATCCGGTGCTCGTTCAGCTCGCGCGCCTCGTTGCTGACCACCGCGATCTTGAGGCCGTACCTGGCCTTGAGCCGGACGACGAGATCGATCATCCGGGGGAATGACCTCGATTGGGCGAACATGAACTGCTGGAACTGAGCCCGGGTAAACTCGCGCTTCTCGTGGAAGATCACCCGGACCCAGTAGTCTTCCATCGTGAGCTTTCCCTCTTCGTAGGTGTCGAAGGTCAGGTGATGACGGGCCTCGAGATCGGCCAGATCGAGGTTGAAGTGCTTCGCCGCTCGCTTGCGGGCGAGGTGGTTCCACCCGTCGGTGAGCAGGACACCGCCGATGTCCAGGAACATGCACGTGATCGCGGGGGCTCTCTTGACCATTGTCTCTCTCCTCCCTCGGATCAGCGAGACCAGAGGATCTGCGGCTCCTCCAGGGGAATCGCCGCGCCGTCATGGCGCGGGATCACCCGCGCCGTGTAGGCCGCCGTCGGCAGGGCCGACGACACCTGCCCTCGATAGGTGCTCACGCTCGTCGCGCCAGGCGCTCTCGGAGCGCGCGTCATCTCTTGCCGCACCGGGGGCGCGTCGCCGACTCCGTCAGCATAGAGCTCGACCCGCACGGCCTCCGGATCGAGAGTGGCGAGCTCGAGCTGGACCTCGAACGCGTGATGATCGCCGTCGGTCTCGACCGTCACGGCGCGGAAGGAGAGCGCGCCAAAGCCTTGCTTCATGGCGCGTCGCCAGCCCGCGATCCGCGCACCGCCAGCTCCCTTGTCGGCGGCCCGCGCCCCGTAGGCGAGCGCCGCGGGGAGATAGTGCTCCTCGGTGTACTCGCGGACCGCGCGGTTCGTCGAGAAGCGCGGCGTCAACCGCGCCATGCTCTCACGCATCCTCGCCACCCAGGCACCAGGGACGCCGTCCGCGCCGCGAGCGTAGAACTCCGGGACGACCTCGCGCTCCAGGATATCGTACAGAGCGCCGGCCTCGATCGCGTCCCAGGTCGGATCGTCACCGTGCTCCTGGCTGTCTCCCAGCGCCCAGCCAACCTCGGGCGCGTACGCTTCGGCCCACCAGCCGTCCAGCTCCGAGATGTTGAGTCCTCCGTTGACGAGCACCTTCATGCCGCTCGTGCCGCAGGCCTCCCAGGGCCGCCGAGGCGTGTTGATCCAGACGTCGACCCCCTGCACCATCCGCTCGGCCATGAGCATGTCGTAGTCGCAGAGAAACACCACGCAGGATCGAGCCGCGGTGTCCCGGATGAAGTGAGTCCACTCGCGGATCAGGGCCTGCCCCGCCAGATCGGCTGGATGAGCCTTTCCCGCGAGGACGAGCTGGACTGGCCGCTCCGAGCTCGTCAGCAGGCGAAGCAATCGCTCGCGGTCGTGGAGCAGCAAATCAGGACGCTTGTACGTAGCGAAGCGCCGGGCGAATCCCAGGGTCAACACCCCTGGATCGAAGCGCCCCTTCGCCGCGGTGATCTCGGCGGGCGCCGCGCCGGAGGCGGTGAGCTGCCCGGCCGCGCGCTCGCGAACATACGCCACGAACGATTGACTACCTGCCTGGCGCAGGCGCCACAGCCCGGCGTCGGGGATGCTGCGGATCTGGCGCTCGAGATCCTCCGCGGTCCCAAGCCAGCGCTCCTTCCCGCAGGTGTTCGTCCACAGGGCGTCGGCTGCGGCCGAGTCCCAGGAGGGCGTGTGAACCCCGTTGGTGACGTGGCCAATCGGCACCTCGTCCTCGGGCCAGCGGGGAAAGAGCGGCTCGAACAGGTGGCGGCTCACCTTCCCATGCAAGCGGCTCACCCCGTTGACGGCCCCGCTCCCGCGGACCGCGAGATAGGCCATGTTGAACGGCTCGGAATCGTCGCTCGCTCGCTGACGTCCGAGGGCAAGCAGCTGGCCGAGCGTGATCCCGAGGCTCTGCTCCGCGTACCCGCCGAGGTAGTGCTCGACGAGGGATGGCGGGAATCGGTCGAACCCCGCGGCAACGGCGGTGTGCGTGGTGAAGACGTTCCCCGCTCGCGTGGCGGCGAGCGCGACGTCGAACGGCTGGCCCGTCTCCGCCATGAAATCCCGCGTGCGCTCCAGCACGGCGAACGCCGCGTGACCTTCGTTGAGGTGACAGACCTCGGGCGAGAGGCCGAGCGCGCGGAGCAGGCGCCACCCTCCCACGCCGAGGAGCATCTCCTGCTGAAGGCGGAGCTCGGGCCCGCCGCCGTAAAGCTCGCTCGTGATGGCCCGATGAGACGGAGCATTCGCCGGATCGTTGCTATCGAGCAAGTACAGCTTCACCCTGCCAACCTGGACCTCCCACGCGCGGATCCAGGCCGAGCCTCCCGGCATCGCGATCTCCAGCCGGAGCCACTCCCCATCCGGTCGGCGCAAGGGCGTGATCGGGAGCTGACCAGGATCGTTGGAGGGATAGAGCGCTTGCTGCTCACCCTCGCTGTCGATCACCTGGCGGAAATAGCCGCGCTGGTACAGCAATCCCACGCCGACCACCGGGACACCGAGATCGCTGGCCGCTTTGAGCTGATCGCCGGCGACGTTGCCGAGGCCTCCGGAGTAGATTGGCAAGGCTTCGCTGAGCATGAATTCCATGCTGAAGTACGCCACGCAGGTGAGAGGCCCGCCGGGATGCGCTCGCTGAAACCACGCTGGCTCGGCCGTGGCAGCGGCGTTGGACCGCATGAGAGCGTCGATCTTCTCGCGAAACGCGGGGGTGGACAGGGCGCGTTGGAGGGTGTCCCGGGAGGCTGTCCGCAGCACAGCACCAGGGTTGTGTGTCTGCTCCCAGAGCGCCGGATCGAGCTCCCGCCATATCGCGTCGGTGGCGTGATTCCAGGCCCAGCGCAGGTCGAGCGAGAGCTTCGTCAAGGCGTCGAGACCATCAATGTCCGCAGGCGATCCGCCCGGCGGTGAGTCGCCGGGACGCGTCGAGGTGCTCATGACTCTATCTTCCTTTGAATGCGCTATCGAGCGGTCGATGTGGTCCCGATCGCGGCGTCCACGATCGTCCGGGCTTCGTCGAGGATCCGGCGCAGGTGCGCTGCTCCCCGGAAGCTCTCCGCGTAGATCTTGTAGATGTCTTCGGTGCCCGAGGGCCGAGCGGCGAACCATCCGCTCTCGGCTGTGACCTTCAAGCCTCCAATCGGCGCGTCGTTGCCCGGCGCCCGGGTGAGGATCGCCTGGATCTTCTCGCCCGCGAGATCGGCAGACGTCACCTGCGAAGGCGAGAGCCGCTCCAGGATCTTCTTCTGCTCCGGAGTCGCCTTGGCCTCGACGCGATCATAGACAGGCTCGCCGAGCTCCTGCGCGAGCTCACGATAGAGCTCTCCGGGATCGCGCCCCGTCCGCGCGGTGATCTCCCCCGAGAGCAGCGCCAGGACAATCCCGTCCTTGTCCGTCGTCCACACCGTGCCATTCCGGCGGAGGAACGACGCACCCGCGCTCTCTTCCCCGCCGAAGACGAGCGACGCGTCGAGCAAACCCTCCACGAACCACTTGAATCCTACTGGCACCTCGTGGAGCCTGCGGCCGAGCTTCGCCGCGACGCGATCGATCATCTGGCTGCTCACCACGGTCTTCCCGATCGCGCCCGATTGGCTCCATTCCGGTCGGTGCTGGCACAGGTAAAGCATCGCGACGGAGAGGTAGTGATTGGGCGGGAGCAGCCCCGCGCTCCGCGTCACGATCCCGTGACGATCGTGGTCGGTGTCGCAGGCAAACGCGATGTCGAAGCGGTCTTTGATGTCGATCAGCCGCACCATGGCGTACGGCGAGGAAGGGTCCATCCGGACCTGACCGTCCCAATCCACCGTCATGAAGCGGAAGGTGGGATCGACGAGCTCGCTCACTACAGTCAGGTCGAGCCCGTACCGCTCGGCGATGAGGCTCCAGTAGTGAACCCCGGCGCCGCCCAGAGGATCGACGCCGAGGCGGAGCTTCGAGCCGCGAATCGCCTCCATGTCCAGCACGCCGTCGAGATCGCCAACGTAGGCCTGTAGGTAGTCGTGACGGTGCGTCGTCGAGGCGTGGAGAGCTCGCTCGTACGGGATCCGCTTCACTCCATCGAGGTTGGCCTCCAGGAGATCGTTCGCTCTGGCCTCGATCCAGCGCGTGATCTCGGACCCCGCCGGTCCTCCGCTGGGCGGGTTGTACTTGAAGCCACCGTCGTGAGGCGGATTGTGAGACGGCGTGATCACGATGCCGTCGGCGAGCCCCGACGTCCTGCCTCGGTTGTGGGTGAGGATCGCGTGGGAGATGACGGGCGTGGGGGTGTATTCGTCGTTCTCCGCGAGCTGCACCTCCGCTCCATTCGCCGCCAGCACCTCCAGCGCGCTGGCGAGCGCAGGCACGGAGAGCGCGTGGGTGTCCATGCCCAGGAAGAGCGGGCCATCGATCCCGTGCTGTGCGCGGTGCTCGCAGATTGCCTGGCTGATGGCGAGGATGTGCCGCTCGTTGAACGCCGTTCGAAGAGAAGAGCCTCGATGGCCCGACGTGCCGAACGCCACCCGCTCGGCCGCGATCGCCGGATCCGGTATCCGGGTGTAATAGGCCGTGATCAGCGCGGGGACGTCGACCAGCGCAGAGACCTCGACCACCTTGCCTGCCAGGGGGCTCGCTCTCATCGGTGGGCCTCTCTCCTCGCCTCGACGGAGTCGTGATATCTCTCGCGGATATCGGCGAGGTCCACGGTCGGCTCCGGGACCTTGATCCCGAGGTTGTCCATCGTCGCCGTGATGATCCGCGAGATGGCGAGATTGCGGAACCATTTGTGATTGGAGGGAATGATGAACCACGGCGCGTCGCTCGTGTTGCACGCGCCGAGGGCGTCCTCGTAGGCCCTCTCGTAGCTGTCCCAGCGCTTCCTCTCCGTATAATCTGCCTCGCTGATCTTCCAGCGCCGCGCTGGATCGTCGAGCCGCTCCTTGAAGCGCTCGAGCTGCTCTTCCTTGCTGATGTGCAGGAAGAACTTGAGGATATGCGTGCCGCTGGCGACGAGGCGTCGCTCGAAGTCGTTGATCTGGTCGTAGCGCTTCGCCCAGGTCTTCCTGGGGACGAGCTCATGAACGCGAACGATGAGGACGTCCTCGTAGTGGGA
>JBDTXR010000524.1:0-5932 GCA_040006075.1 Byssovorax sp.
ACGCGCGCGACTTCGTGAAGGAGAACTACCTGATCGGCCGGCCGATCCCGCGCTACGCGGCGATCGCGGCGAAGCTCTCGCAGGTGAGCCGCAAGCTCGACGCCGCGCGGATGCTGGTGTGGCGCGCGACGTACATGGCCGACATGGGCATCCCCAACGCCAAGGAGGCGAGCATGTCGAAGGCCGCCGCGGGGCAGGCGGCGACCCAGGCCTGCATCGACGCGATCGAGATCTGCGGGGCGCACGGCTCGATCGCCACCGAGCACGCGCTGCTGGAAAAGTGGTTCCGCGACATCAAGGTGTACGACATCTTCGAGGGCACGGGGAACATCCAGCGGATCGTGATCGCCAAGCGGATCATGCCTGGATTGAAGGCGTTCTAGCTCGTCAGCGTCCCCGGATTCGCGATTCGCGAACGCCGAAAGGCGTCACCCCGCTCGGGTGACGCCTTTCTTGTTTGCGACGAGCTCATCCGGCTGAACGCCGGCCGCTGTCGCTCTGGCGGAGAGGAAGGGATTCGAACCCTTGGTACGTTTCCGCACACACGATTTCCAATCGTGCACCTTCGACCACTCGGTCACCTCTCCTGGTACTGCACGGCGCGCCTGGAAATTGCGCGTCGTCACTCAGGCCGCCGCGATGCGAATCGCGGGGCCCAACAATGACGAAGCCGGCATGAAGCCGGCCTCAGCACTGCGTGGCGGAGAGGGCGGGATTCGAACCCGCGGAACCCTCGCGGGCTCACCTGATTTCGAATCAGGCACCTTCGACCACTCGGACACCTCTCCGCGGCGGAACATGTCAAAACAGCGCCGATTGGTCAAGCGGCGTGTTGCATGCAAATGAAGGTCGCGGGTAGGAGAGAGGAATGCGCGTGCGCGTTCCTAGTCGTTCCTGGGCTTGTTTCGCGGCGATTTTTGCGAGCTTTGCGCTCGCGACGACGGGCGCGGCGGCCGCGGATCCTCCGCCGGCGCGGACGACGACGCCGCCCGATCCGGTGCGGCTCGATCTCGGGCTCCACCTCGGCGGCGTGTACCGGGCCGGGGACGCGCCGGCGTTTCCGATCACCGATCGCGCGGGCGCGTCGTTCGGCGTGAGCGCGTTCATCGCGCCGAGCCGGCGGTTCTCGCTCGGCCTCGCGTTCGAGCACGCGGGCCTGGGGGGCGAGAAGGCCGAGGGCGACCTCGGGAGCCTGGCGATCACCCGCGATCTGAACCTGCTCTGGGCGGGGCTGCGCGCGTACCTGATCAGCACCGACACGGTGCGGATCGGGCTCTTGATCGGCCCGGGATTGGCGTGGCAAGGCGTGGACGTGAGCGGGGTGATCACGCCGGGGATCGGGGTGCTCCCGTCGGCGTACGCGTGCTCGGCGAGCGCTACGGCGAACCTCGCGCTACGGGCCGGGGTCGGCGCGCGGTTCCTGCTCGGGAGCGGCTTCTCGTTCCTGCTCGACGCGAGCTTCGACAACGTGCGGCTCGCGAGCGACGTGATCGGCGACTGCGCTCCCGGGGCCGGTACCGTGAGCCTGGTCGGCGCGCGCGCGGGCTTCGGCTACGAGGTCGACATCACCCGCGTCGTGCGCTGATCGCTAGGCGTTTCGATCGAGCGGCGCGGCCGCGAGCGTGGCTTCGTCGGCCGCTTCGAGGGCGCTCTCGAACTCGCGCACCAGCTCGTCGGCGGCCTCGGTTTCTTTCTCGGCGCGGGATTGTTTTTCGGAGGTGTCGATGCGCAGCTCGACCTTCTCGAGCGCGGCCTGGACGCGTCGACCTTCGGACGAGGTCGCGTCGATGCGCTGCGCGCGGAGAGCGCGGAGGGCCGTCTCGAGAGCCGGCGCGAGCGGGGCCGCGACGACCGCGTCGGCGCGATCGAGCTTGGCGCGGACCCGATCGGCGAGGGCGAGGAGGCGGCCCGCGGGCGAGGCGGCGAGGCGCTGTTTCCTTCGAAGAAAGAAGCCGATCGCGAGCCCGACGGCGACGACGGCTCCGGTGATCGCCAGGTACGGGACGGCCGCCGGCGGGGGCGCGTAGATCGGCGGGGCGACGACCTCGAGCGCCAGGCCTTCGCGCGGGCCGATCAGCGACGCGTTCCAGTCGGCGATCGTCATCAGGCGGCTGAGCGCCATGGGCTGAAGCCGCACCGGCAAGCACGGGGACTGCACGTGCAGCGCGGAGCACGCGGCGCCGACGTCGCCCGTGGCGACCGCGTGGACCTCGTGACGGACCGGATCGCGCGAGGTGACGTGGAAGCCGCCGGCCTCGAAATCGAGGAGGCCGCCGGCGTCGATCGTGGCGCCGCCGGGCGCGCCCGCGGGCCAGGTGGTGGTGGCCGCGTCGACCACCGACCCATCGAATTTCGAGGAAAACGAGCCGCGAACGATGATTTCTCCGCCCGGCGTGACGTCGACGTGGAGCGCCGGCTGAGCGAGCGAGACGTTGCTGAGGAGCGGTTCAGTCATGGCGGCGCGGCGCGAGCGATCAGTGGAGGTGCGAGCGGCCCGCGGTCTCGAGCAGCATGGCGAGGACGAGCGGATCGCCCACGCCGCTGTCGCTGCCGGCGTGCTGACGGAGGCGCGCGAGGCGGTCGGCGTCCTTGAGGAAGAGCGGCTCGTGCAGCGTGTCGGCGGCCTGGCGGAGGATGGTCTCGCGCTCGGTGAGCAGGGCGATCGCGCCGTGGCGATCGTTGTGGGCGATCTTCGAGGCGGCCTGCGAGAGGGCCTCGCCCGCGGCGAAGCCCTGCGCGGTGCGCGCGACCGAGGCGTCGATGGTGGCGGCGCTCTGCGCGTCGCTGTCGGCGTACGCGACGTTCACCGGGACCTCGTCGGTGACGTTCTTCTTGCTGAGGCGGTCCTTGTACTTGAGCTCGATCGACGCGATCGGCTTGTTTCCAGCGCCCGGCGGCACCGAGAGCTGCAAGAGGAGCGCGTGCGCGTCGTCGGGCGCGAAGGCCGGGATGAAGAAGCGCATGCCGCCCTCGGCGTCGTCCTGGCGATCGGTGGCGATGTGATCGCGCTTCGCCGCTTGCTTGTCGGCCGAGACCTCTTGCACGCGGACGCGTGACGCCTCGGCCTCGCTGAGGCGGCGTGATCCGTAGACGCGGAGGAGATCGACGCCCTTCTTCAAGCGGACGCGGACCTCGACCGCGGTGGCCACCGGATCGAGGCGCTTGTCGATCTCGGTCGAGAGCGCGGGGCTGATCTGCTCGGCGTCGCGCAGGTAGTAGTACCCGCCCGCGCCGTCCTCGGCGATCGAGCTCATCAGCGCGCCGTCGTAGTCCTGACCGAGGCCGAACGCGCTGGTCTGGATCCCCTTCTGAAAGGCTTCGAGCGCGAGCTTGGAGAGCTTGTCCTGGGCGACGATGCCGACGTTGGCGCGGCCGTCGGAGAGCAGGAGGACCACGCGCACGGCGTCGTCGGGGATGCCCTTCGCGGTGGCCTGCGCGTAGCCGAGCTCGAGGCCGCCGCCGATGTTGGTGCCGCCGCCTTCGTGGACCTCGCCGATGATCTTCTTGATCGAGTCGCGGCGCGATCCGACGGGGCCGTCGGGGACCTTGACGTTGGCCTCGTTGGAGAACGTCACCAGCGAGAAATCGTCGGTCGGGGCGAGGCGATCGACGAGGGTGCGCGCGGCGTCGCGGGCGCGGCTTATCGACTCGCCCGCCATCGATCCGCTGACGTCGAGGACCAGGTGGACCGAGAGGTGCGGGCGCTCGGCGGCGCGGCCCGCCGTGGATCGGAGCGCGATGCGAAGGTGAAACGGGCCGCCGCCGGGCGCGAGCTTGCCGCGCTCGAGGTCGGTGCGGAACGCGAGCGCGGTGGCCGTGGGCGCGTCCATTTGCGGCGTGTAACGAGCGCCGATGTCGCTGACGATCTCGCGCTCGGAGGCGGGGATGATCCCGCGCGAGACGGCCGATTCGAAGGCCGCGAGGTGGCCACCGCCGGGGCGATAGGTGGTGGCGAAGCGGCCGTTGGCGTCGATCGGGACGAGCGGCGCGACGCCCGTGGTCGGTGAATCGCCGGCGACCACGCCGCTGCTCCCGCCGGGCGTCTTCGGCGCGACGCCGGCGAGGCCTTGACCATCGGCAGGAGATGCCGTCGCTGCGGCTGCGGCCTCGGCAGAAGGAGGAGGCGGAGAGGCCGCCGACGCCATCGCCCCGCCCTTTCGTTTGGCGTCGTCGCCCTGCTCGCCGAAGCGCGAGCCCGCCGCGCCGGGCGGTGCGTTGGGCGCCTCGCTCGCGACCGACGGCGCGTCCTCGCTCTTTCTCGTGCAGCTCAGCGCGGCCACACCCGCGAAGAGCACCCCCGTGATCACGATCGCCACCCCACCGCGCAGTCTCGTTTTCATGCTTTTCCTCGACACCCGCAGCCCTCGAACGGTTCCGCTTCGAGGGCGCTTGGACGGGTGAGCTTCGCGTCGGATCTCGGAGGGTCGAATCGAGCGTTGCGCCGGTTGGTCGGCGACGACGGATTGATCTTTATCCCATCCCGAGGCCGCATGCGCGGCGAGCAACGCGTCGGCGTCGAGCGAGCTTACAGGGGGCGATCCGCGATGGAGGGCGATCGGGCCGGCGTTCGTGGCCGACGAGGTGTCGAGCGTCGCCGAGCTTCCCGGCGCGCCGCGGCCATGGCAAAGAGGCGCTCTTTCGAGGAGGCGCTTTCATGATCTCGACACGCCGTATTTCGCAGTCGATTCGACGCTGGTCGTACCTCGGGGCCCTGGCCTTCGTCGCGTCGCTGGCGGTCGCGGCCTGCGGCGGCAAGGTCGTCGTCGACGGCGGCGGCAACGGGGATGGAGGCGCCGGCGGCACTACCCAGAGTAGCGCCGCGGTGAGCCCGACGACCGGATCATCGACGCAGAGCGTCTGCGACGCCGCGGTCGCGCACCTCATGACGTGCCCAGGCGTCGGCACGGTCGGTCCGATTCCCCCCTGCGAGGGGCAGGCGCTGTGCATCTTCACGTGCGTTCTCAACGTGAGCTGCGAGGGCCTGCTCGGGATCGATCAGGTCGCGAGCCAGCAGTTCGCGACCTGCACGACGGCCTGTGGCTGAGCCGGGGCGCCTCGCTGGCGGCCTCGCGGGACTCACGATACATAGGGGACATGCCCCCTGCTGCGCACACCGGGACCACCTCGGGGTTCCGTTCGAGCTTCGTGCGATGGTCCCGCCGCGTGCGGGCGCGGCTGGCGCTCGGGCACATCTTGACGGGCGCCGCCGTGGGCCTGCTCGTCGGCGCGGGCGCGACGGCCGCGGCCTGGAAGACGCGTAACGGCCCGCTGCGACCCGGCGGCGCAGTCGGCGGCGTGCTCGGCGCGGCGGTGGGCTTCGCGGTCGCGCGACGACGACGCTGGAGCGATCCGCACGTCGCGCTGTACCTCGACGCGCGGCTCGGCGCGCACGAGACCATCTCCACGGCGGTGGAGCTCGAAGGGCAGAGCGGCGACGACGACTCGGCGCGCGCCGTGGTGATCTCGCAGGCCACGACGGCGCTCGCGAACGCGACCTCGAAGCAGGTGCGCGCGCCGATGCTGAAGCCTTGGCACGCCGCGGTGCCGCTCGCGGCCGCGGCGATTGGCTACCTGAGCTGGATCCCGCTCCCGCCGTTGCCCGAGGTGGCGAAGGCGCCGCCCGGGGTCGACAAGGTGCAGCTCGCGCAGGTCGCGGGGCTCGAGAAGGTGATCAAGCTCTCGGAGATCGACGCGCGCGATGAAGCGCAGAAAGAGCGCCTGCGCAAGCTCGCCGAGGAGGCCAAGCGCATCCGCGCCAAGCTGCGTGAGGGCGCGGAGAAACGAGAAGCGCAGGCCGACATCGCCAAGCTGCGCGACGCGATCACCTCGGAGCGGCTCTCGATCGGCGACGGCGAGCAGCGCGCAGGGATGGAGGCGGCGCTCGGCAAGATGGCCGCGAACCCCGACCTCAAGGCCGCCGAGAAGGCCCTCG
>JBDTXR010000525.1:0-5881 GCA_040006075.1 Byssovorax sp.
ACGGCGGCGTGTACGACCTGCAGGCGCGCCGCGGCGACGAGGTGAGCCCGACCGATTTCGCGGTCCCCGTGAAGCGAGGCGAGGTGAAGAGCGTCGAGCTCAAGCTCGAGCCGGGCAAGCGCGTGACAATCCACGTGACCGACGGCGTCGGCGAAAATCGCCCCGATGTGAAGGGCGCGAGCGTGGTCCTCGCCGAGGCCGGCCTCTCGTCGTTCCCGCTGCAAGGCAAGACCGACGATCATGGTCTCGTCGAGCTCGGCCCGATCGCCCGCCAGCGCGCCAGCGCCGCGGCGCGCGCGCCGGGCTTCGTCGCGAAGAGCGCGGTCCTGGTCGAGGCCGCCGCGACCGAGGCGACGATCGCCCTCGAGCGCGGCGGGGTGATCGTCGGCGACGTGGTCGACGATCGCGGATTTCCCGTGGCGGGCGCGACGATCGAGGTGGTCGGCGTCGACGCCGAGGGCCTGCCGATCGACGAGACCACGGCGCTCTCCGATTTTCGCGAGGAGCATTTCGAGGCCACGCTCGCGGGTCCTTCGCCGCTGATCCCCATGGGCGAGCTCGGCTTCATGCCCGGCCCGATCCCCGATCTGCCGCACGGGGGCAGCGGCCTCGCGCTCTCCGGCGACCCGCCGCATCGCGGCGGCGATCCGTGGGTCACCCGCGCCGATGGAACGTTCCGCTGCGATCCGGTGCCGCCGGGCCGCGTGCACGCGATCGTCCGCCACCCGGACTACGTCGAGGCGCTGTCCGAGATGGTCACGCTCCGCGCGGGCGGCGAGGCCACGGTGCACGTCGTGCTCCGTCACGGCGGCTGGATCGAGGGCCGGATCCTCGAAGAAGATCGCACGCCCGTGGCCGGCGCGCGGATCGAGCTCGCGGCGACGCACGGCTCGCTGGAGCGCGTCGCGTACACGGCCGACGACGGGACGTTCACCTTCGCGGCGGCGCCCGACGAGGTCTTGCTCTCGATCGCGCGGGCCTCGTCGCCCTCCGACGTCGTGGCCCGCGTGGTCGTCGACGTGCCCGATCGCGATCGCCGCGAGGTGGAGATCGTGCTGCCAAAAGTCCGCGATACCGTGGCGATCCACGTCGTCGACGATCGCGGCTACCCGGTCGATCGCGTCGAGGTCCGCTCGGTCTCGCTCCAGCTCGACGAGCCCCTGCGCCGCACGCTCTTCACCGACGCCTCGGGCGACGTCGAGCTCCCCGACGGCGTCGGTCTGCCGCTCCGGCTCACCCTGGTGCGGCCGGGAAAAGCGCCGCTGGTGACCTCGATCGAGAGCGCGCCCGCGAAGCTTTCATTGACGATGAACGAAGGCCTGAAGGCCCACGGCGCCGTCACCGGGCGCGACGGCCGCGATCGGATCGAGGGCGCGGAGATCACCGTGTTCACCGCCTCGGGATCGCGTCACGCGCGCACCGACGCCGAGGGCGCGTACGAGATCGACGATCTCGCGCCGGGCCGCGTCCGCATCGCGGTCACCGCCGCCGAGCACGCGCCGGTCGAGGTCGTGGTGCAAGCGCAGGGCGATCGCGATCACCCGGCGGATCTCGGCACGATCGATCTGGCCGAGGCCGGCGAGGTCGAGGGCGAGGTCGTCGACGCCGACGATCAACCGGTCGCCGGCGCGCGCGTGGGCCGCGCCACCGTGCCCACCTATTTGCCGCTCGGCCCGCTGCCGCGAGGGATCGTCGCGACCGATCGCGACGGTCGCTTCACGCTCGGCGGTCTGCCCGAAGGCCACGTCGCGCTCGAAGCGTACTTCGCCGATCTCGGGCGCGCGTCGATCGACGACGTGCCGATCCGCGCGGGCCGCACCACGACGCGCGTGAAGATCACCCTCGGCGCGGGCACCCCGGCGTCGCGCGAGCCAAAGGGCGCGGGCAGCGTCGCCGTCACGCTCGGCGAGCACGCGACAGGCGGCGCGACGACCGTGGTGGTGGTGATGGTCCCGCCGGGCAGCGAGGCCGAGCTCGCGGGGATCGAGCCCGGCGACGAGATCCTCTCCGTCAACGGGCGCGCGGTGAAGTCGATCGAGGCCGCCCGCAAGCGGCTGACCGGGCCGCTCGCGGAAGACGTGATCCTCGCCATGCGCCGCGACGAGAGCGACGGCGCGCCCACGACCTCGCTCCTCCGCGTGCGCCGTGAGCGCGTGCGTCGTTGACGATGGTGTACGCTGGCAACGCATGGTTTACGAGGCGTTGACGCGCGCCGCGTTGGCGAGGATCGCCGCGCGCAGGAACTCCGCCAGCCCCTCGCGGCGCTGATCGTAGACCGCCGCGAAGCGCGGATCGGCGACGTACATCTCGCCGAGCTTGACGTGCATCGCGACCGCGCACGGGTAGAACCAGCGCTCCAGGTGCAGCCGATGCTGCTCGGCGAGATCCATCGCGTGCGCCTCGGTCGGCGCGACGCCGTCGTCCATGGCCTGCGCGAGCTCTTCCACGGTGGCCTTCGACTCGGCGGCCATCCGCTTCCAGTCGTCCTTCGTGTAGCGGCTCGTGCGCCGCTTGCTCTCCGCGTAGGCCTCGGTGGTGCCCCACCAGGCCTTGGCCTCGTCCTCGTACTTCGCGGGATCGAAGCCTTCGAACATCTCATCGGGTTTCATGGTGTCGTCGTCCTCGAGGGCCTTCAGGGTCCTGTCCACGAGATCCACCAGCGCGCGCGCTCGTTCGGCCCTCTCCGCGAGGAGCGCGCGCTGGGCGAGGAGCGTTTGCCGGCGATCGAAGCCCGGATCCGCGAGGATCCGCGCGATCTCGTCGAGCTTGAAGCCGAGCTCTCGAAAGAAGAGCACCTGCTGCAAGCGCTGGAGATCGCCCGCGGTATAGCGCCGATACCCCGCGCCGCTGCGACCGGAGGGCCGGAGCAGGCCGACCTCGTCGTAGTGGTGCAGGGTCCGCACGCTGACGCGCGCGAGGCTCGCGAGATCTCCGACCGTGTACGCCATCGCCTCGTGTCTTTGCGGCCTCACGTCGCGTGAGGGTCAAGGCCCTTTCGAGAAGATAGCTCCGTCGACGGACGATTTCAGCGGCGGCTCGATCACCAGACGTCGCACGGCGTCGCGCGCACCATGGGCGAGGTGGCCGAGCACGAGAAGGCCTCGCGGAACGCCGGGAGGTTCGAGAGAGGGCCGTTGATGCGGAGCTTGCCCGGCGCGTGAGGCTCGTTGAGGAGCCACTGGCTGGCGAGATCGGGCCGCACGTTCTCGCACTTGGTCTGGGCGTAGGCCAGGAAGAACACCTGCTCTGCGGTGAAGCCGTCGCCGCCGGCCTCGCTGTCGTTGCCGTTGAAGAGCGCGTCGAAGGCGATGTTGACGCCGCCGAGATCGGCGAGGTTCTCGCCGAGGGTGAGCGTGCCATTCACGTGCTCCCCGGGCATGGGCTCGAAGGCGTCGAACTGATCGACGACGCACTGCGATCGCTCGGCGAAGCTCGCCGCGACCGCGGGCGTCCACCAGTTGCGGAGGGTGCCATTGGCGTCGAAGTGCCGCCCCTGGTCGTCGAAGCCATGAGTCATCTCGTGGCCGAGCACGGCGCCGAGAGCGCCGTAGTTGGCGGCGTTGCTCCAGCGGGTCTCGAAGAAGGGTGACGCGAGCAGCGCCGCGGGCAAGGTGACGTCGTTGACGGTGGGGCTGTACGTGGCGTTGACCGTCAGCGGCGAGAGGTTCCACGTCGAGCGATCCACCGGCTGATCGAGGCTCGCGCGGCTGCGAGCGCTCCTGAATTGCCGGATCCGGAGCGCGTTGCCGAGGTACGAGCCGGCGTCGATGTCGAGCCCGGTGAAATCAGGGGCCTTGTCGGGGTGACCGACCTTGGCGACCATCGCGTCGAGCTTGGCCAGCGCCTCGCTCCGGGTCTTCGCGTCGAGCCACGCGGCGCTCCCGAGGCGCTTGGCGAAGGCGTCGCGGGAGCCCTCGAACATGCCGCGCGCGAAGGTGGTGGCCGTCTCGTCGTAGCTGCGCGCGAGGTACGGTAGCGCCACGGCCTCCCCGAAGGTGGCGAGCGTGGCGTTGAAGCAGGTGAACCAGCGCTCGTGCTGCGAGGCCTGCCCCGTGAACCGGCTGAAGAAGCGGAAGTCCTCGTCGAGGAAGGCCTGATCGAGGCTGTCCGAGCGGTCTTGAAGGAGCTGCCAGCGCAGGTAGCTCTTGAGGTCGGCGAGAGGCGTCTTCGCGAAGATCGCCTCGAGCGCGGCCACGAATGTCGGGGTGGCGACATTGACGCTCGTGAGCGCGGGAAAGCCCGCTTCGGTCCAGAACACCTGCCACGGGAACGTGGGCGCGAGCGCCGTCACCTCGGCCACCTTCATGGGATGATACAGCGTCTCGGGGTCGCGGAGCTGGTCCGCCGGGACGTAGGCTGTGGCCAGCGCGGTCTCGATCTTGATCACCGCGTCGGCGTCGATGGGAGTCCCTCCGACGAGGTTACTCAGGGCGGTGATGTGATTCCTGTAGTCCGCGAGGACGTCCGCGTTCGCCGGATCCAGGTAATACGAAGGGGAGGAGAGCTCGACCCCGCCCTGGAAGATCCCGGTGGTGTGGCGGGTCGCGTCGCCGAGATCGACGCCGACGTAGAAGCGGAAGAACGCGCCCGAGCCGATCTCGCGATGGGCGGCGATCCGGCGGGCGAGATCGTCGAGGGTGGTGACGGCGTCGACCTTGGCCAGGAGCGCGCCGAGCGCGGCGCGACCCGAGGTGTCGAAGGGCGCGGCGAGGCAGCTCGTGTGGTACTTGCCGATGAGGGCCGCAAAGGGATCGTCGGCCTCGCGCGCGCCGGCGGCGTCGTCCTCGATGATCTTCCGGAGCGGCGGGAGCGTGGCGTAGTACGGCTCGAAGTACTTCGTTTGCAGGCTCCCATCGGGTCCGACGGGGTTGTTGTTGATCCAGGTCCCGCAGGCGAACTGGTAGAAATCGGTGCAGGGATTGGCCGAGCGATCCAGGGCCGTGAGATCGACGCCGGAGGGCGCCGGGGTGTCGACGGGATCGGTGGAAGTGCCGCAGCCGACGGCGAGCAGCGCGATGAGTCCAAATGCGTATTTCATCAGGGTTCCCCTCTCGAAAAGGGACGACCGTAGCGCATCGCGGCCACGAGCGCTCGCGCGCAGAGCGGCCTTCGCGCGGATGGCGGCCACCGAGCCGCGCTCCGGCCGAGCTCGGCGCGACATCGGCACGCTCGAAGTCCAACGGTGGTTCCCTCGAGGACAATCAAGGCTACCACGGAAGCATTGCTATCTCGGGCAGATGCGGCGGCGGCGAGGTCTGACTACCTCGGCATCCATGCTCTGCCCTGGAAGCCACAGAAGGAAGGGCGCCAATCACCCTCACCATCCAGATCAAGTGCGGATGTCGAAGGTATCGTCGAGCGCCTCGACACGAGCGTCCAAGCGGAAGTGCCGGCGTGGAAAACCCGAGACGCCGTGGACCTGGAGCGCGGGATCGTCGATGTGCCTCAAAGCATGGATCACGAAGGCAACGCGAAGCCGACGAAGACCGCGCAGGCTCGCCGGGTGCCGATCGAGGCCGCGCTCTTGTCGCTCCTGCGAACCAGCGCAGGGAGGCGGCGGCCAAGGTGGGGTGATCGCTCGCCGTGCGATCGGCACCTCTCGCCACGCGGAGGAACATCCCCCTCGACGCGATCTGCGGGCGATCGGATCACGTGGCTCGCGATCCGCGGCGACGATCCGTCGAAGGTCATGGCGCGCGGGCCACGAGGATTTCGAGACGACGAGGGCTACGTCCGCGAGGCTGAGCTCATGCGGCAAGGCTTCGGGGAGCTGTTCGCACCCCTCCCGCCGCTGCTGGCAGGGGAGGGGGTTTCGCCTGGGAATCGCCTGAAGCTACAAGAAAGGCTAGAAATAACGGTGGAGGCGCCGGGAATCGAACCC
>JBDTXR010000526.1:0-5857 GCA_040006075.1 Byssovorax sp.
TCGCTCTGCAACGCGGCCACCTCGCGCCCGAGCGTCAGGCGAAGGTACGCATTCCATGCGAGCGCCGAGAGGGCCACGAGGAAGCTGGCACAGCCGAGGACGACGCTTGGATCGCCCGAGCGAAACGGCACCTCCTCGGCGGGCTCATCCGCGAGCACCCACTCGGTGAGCGCGGGCAGCTCCGCGCCGAGCGCGAGCGCGAACCTGGCAGCGAGGCGTCGGGCGATGGCTTCGTGAGGGGCAGACATTCCAGATCTCATCGCGAACAGCGTTTGCCAGCCCGCACGCCCACGGCCTACAGCCGCGGCGATCGCCGGGCCTTGTGCCAGAAGCAGATCACCATGATCTGCTCCGCTTCGCGGAACACCCGGTAGTACACATGGTAGCGGCATCGCTCGAGGAGCGTTCGGCGAACGGTCTTCGAGCCAGGCACGAGCGCGGCCATCTCCGGGAAGGCCTCGAGCAAATGCAGAGACCTGGCCAGATCATCGTCGAGCTGGGCGACGCGCGCCGGCCCTTGATGCTTCAGCAACCAGGCGCGCGCCTCGTCGATTTCGCGCGACGCCCGCTCCTTGAAGAGGACGGCAAACGCCATTATCGCGGCGCAGGTCGCCAGGGGATCCCGCGATCGGCGAAGAACTTCTCCGCCGTCACGTACTGGCCAGCGCCAAGATCCTTTTCCGCCTCGGCGCTCCGGCGCTCGAGCTCGTCGAGCTCCTCGGGCGAGAGCTCGTCGCTCTCCGCGTCGAGCACTTCCTGCTCCGCCCGGAGCCTGTCCTCGATCGTTCGGCGCACGTCTTCGCAGGAGAAGGGCGGGATACGGCCCGCGGCGATCTCCACCAGGGCCCGCTCAACCTCGGCGCGCTGCTCGGCTCCGAGCGGCTGGTCGGACGCGGGCGCGTGGACGGGATCAGGGCTGGGTTCGAGCTTCCTCGCGGCGGTCATGGCGAGCAGCTTAGCACCCTCGACGCCGACGGAGGCTTCCCGGATAGCCCGGGAGCTTCCCGGACGCCGCCGAGCGCCTCTGGTCCCGAAATAAGGTCCAATTCCGCCGCTTTTTGGCCCTCCCGCATTGCCCCGGAGCCCTCACCCTCCGAAATGAGGCCAATCCGGCCGCCCGGGAAGCTCCATGTGCCTCGCGGAGGCCCTCCGACCCGCGAACGAGGCCCTCACTCCCGCGACCAAGGGACTCCTTTTCGCGACCGAAGACAAATATTGATTATTTCACCGCCACGGTCCGCCTCTTCACCTTCGTTACCATCCACGGAGGGAATTCTCATGGCCAACGACACCCCGAGCGACACCGTTCTCGACGAGGCCCCGACGCGCGCGATCAAGCTCCTCGGCGCGCTCAGCACCAACCGCGCGATCCGCGCCGCCTTCGCCAGGCGCGGCTATACCCAGGTCGTGCACGAGCACGGCTGGCAGCTCGCGCTCAAGGCCTCAGGCTATCGCCGCACGACACCGATCGTCTTCGACAGCCCCGAGGCGACCAGCGCCATTGCCACCATCGATAGCTGGGACGAGCCCACCTTCCGCGTCGCCCGCGCCGCGCTCGCCGGCGAGTTCCCCGAGCAATGCCAGCTCGTGTTCCAGGATCTCCAGCCGCAAACGGGCATCGCAGCGGTCGTGTCGGTGACCACCTTCCTCAATCGCCTCGACGTCCTGGAGAACGACAAAGACCGCAAGGCCACGCGCAAGGTCGATCAAGCGGCGCTGGCCAAGCTCGCTGCGCGCGGCATCACTCCCGCCGAGCGCGAGCGGATGCGCAAGCTCCTCGCCGTCGCGCAAAGGTCCTCGGCCGAGGCGCCCATGGACGCTGCGAGCGCTGTTGATCCGGCCATCGAAGCGGCCGAGCTGCGCGCGGCGAAGGTGGCAGTCTACGCCTGGTATGCGGAGTGGCGCGAGGTGGCGAAGGCCGATATCAAGCGGCGCGATCACCTGATCCAGCTCGGCGTGGCGCAGCGGAAGGCGCCGAAGAAGGCGGAGGTCGCGCCCGTCGGGAAGTAGGTCGGCGAGCGGGCGGCACCTCACGGCTCGCGGATCGGCTACGCTGGTCCGCGAGCCCGCCCATGGAACGAGAATCCAAGCTCATCCGCTCGGCGACCCTCGCCGACCTCGACGCGCTCCCGCCCACGTGGCGCGGCGAAATCATCGACGGCACCCTCCGCGCGTTCCCACGCCCTCACGCCCAGCACGCGAACATCGCCTCGCTGCTCGGCGCGGATCTGACGAACCCTTTCGAGCGCGGCCGCGGTGGCCCCGGCGGCTGGCGGCTCCTGCCCGAGCCCGGTATCGAGCTCCCTCGCTCTCCGGAGCTCTCACCTGATCTCGCCGGCTGGCGGCGGGGACGTATGGACAGGCTGCCGCCGCTCAACCAAGCCATCACGCTCGTCCCGGACTGGCTCTGCGAGATCCTCTCCCCGAGCACGGCGAGCTACGACAGTATCGTCAAGCGCCGCTTCTATGCCGAGATCGGCGTGGGGCACATCTGGTACATCGATCCCGTTCGCCGGCAGCTCGAAGTCTGTCGGCTGGTCGAGGGCAAGTGGTTGCAGCTCGGCATCTTCGGCGGCGGCGAGAAGGTAAGAGTGGAGCCGTTCGAGGCTGTGGAGATCGATCTCGCGGAATGGTGGCAAGGGGTCGACGAGGACGACGATGCTCACCGGTGAAGCCGCGATGACCGCCGCGGACTACCTCGTGTGGGAGCGCGCTCAGCCGACAAAGCACGAGTTTCACCTCGGCGAAGTCTTCGCGATGGCGGGGGGCAGCCCTCGCCACAATTTCCTCTCGACGGCGATGAGCGCCGAGCTTCGCGCGGCGCTCATCGGCAAGGGCTGCCACGTCTTGAGCTCGGATTAACGGATCTCCGCCGAGCACGAGCGTCGCTACGTCTACGCCGATTCGGTCGTGGTCTGCGGCGCGATGAGGACCGAGCCAGGAACGAGCGATGTCCTCGCCAACCCGCGGATCCTCGTCGAGGTCCTCTCGCGCAGCACCGAGGCCTACGACCGCGGCGAGAAATGGGAGGCCTACCAGCGCCTCGCCTCGCTCACCGACTACCTGCTCGTGGCGCAAACGTCGGTGCGGGTCGAGCACTACCAGCGCGAGGCCGACGGCTCCTGGCGCTACCGCGTGCTGACCCTCGGAGACACGGTGACGCTGTCGAACGGCGCCGCCGTCGCGATCGACGCCGTGTACGAGTCCGCGTTCGATCTCGCCGCCGACTGAAGAGCGAGAGAACCACGTCGCGCCGGTGAGCGCACCGCCCGCCGCGACGAATCACCTTCCAGCACCGGCACCGCAACGCTACGCACCCCCCGCGAACGGTGGCAGAAGCTCTCTTCGGCGCGCGGGGCTCGATGTCCGGATCCCCCGGCGAAACGCCTGCGAACGCGTCGCTCGTCGATCCCGGAGACGCGGGCGACGCGACGATCTTCGCCTTTCGCCGCAACGTCGTCGTCGCCGCGAGCGCGGGCACCGGGAAGACGCACCGGCTCACCGCGCTGTACTTGCTGCTCACGCTCGGGCTCACCTCGATGGGGCAAGTCGACGACGCCACGCCCGCGCCGCCGATGAGCCCCGAGCGCCTGGTCGCGACCACGTTCTCGCGCGCAGCCGCGCTGGAGATCAGCCTGCGGGTAGAGCGCGCGCTCGGCGATCTCGCGGCGTGGAATGGCACCGTCCCGCCGGCGTTCGAGGCCGTGCTCCGCGCGCGCGCCGCCGCGATCGGGCGCCCGCTGGTGATCGGGTCGATCCGACGCCGCGCGGCCGATGCGCTCGCGCGCTTCCCGTCGGCGAAGATCGACACGCTCCACGGCGTCGCCGCGCGGATCGTCAAGCGCAACGCCCTGGCGATCGGCATCGGCCCCGGCGCGCGGGTGCTCGACGAAGAAGAGGCGCAATCGCTCGGGGATCTCGCGGTCGACGAGGCCCTCGGCGCGGCGCTCGAGGCGGGCGGCGAGCGCGCCGAGGCCGCGCGCGGGCTGCTGGCGTCGGCCGGCGGCGTCGGCCTCGCGCGGCGGTGGATCCTTCGCCTCTTCGACCGGCTCGACGAGGACGGCCTCTCGCCGCGCGAGCTCGCGCTCGCCGATCACCTCGCGCCGGCGCGGGTCGTGGGCGACCGCCTCGCCGCGATCGCCCGCGCCTGCAGCGCCTCGGGGAGCTCGACGCGACGCGAGGCCGCGCGCCTCGTCGCCGCGGCGATCGCCCGCGCAACGCCCGGCGAAATCCTCCCGGCGTCGGCGGCGCCGGCGGTCTTCGCGCTGCTCACCGAGCGCCTCCCGCAGCGGCGATCGCGCTCGCCCGACGACGACGCGCTCCACGATTTCGCCGCCGCGGGCCCCGGGAAAACCAGGGCCGAACGCGCGGACGCAGTGATCGCGCTGCTCCGCGCCGCGCCCGGGCTCGGCCGGCGCGACGCGCGCCTCCTCGACGTGATCGCCGACGCCCACGCGCGCTTTGGCGCCTCGAAGCGCCGCAGCGGCGGCCTCGGCTTCGGCGATCTCCTCCGCATCGCGCGCGACACGCTCCGCGATCGCCCCGAGATCGCCCACGCCACGCGCGAGTCGATCGACGCGCTCCTCGTTGACGAGCTCCAGGACACAAGCCGCGTGCAGCGCGATCTGATCTACCTCCTGCGCGAGCGCGACGACGCGGCCGAGGCGCGCGCGGCCGGCGTCGGCCCCAGCGCGCGCGGCCTCGCGCCCCACGGCCTCTTCCTCGTCGGCGATCGCAAGCAGTCGATCTACGGCTTCCGCGGCGCCGACGTCGCGGTGTTCTCGAGCATCTGCGCCGAGCTCTGCGGCGCCGTGGCAGCGCGCGCGCTGGCGATGCCCGAGGCGAGCGCGGGCGCGCGTGCAGATTCGATCGCCGACTTCGTCGCGCTCCGCGAGAGCCGCCGCTCGGGCGCGGCGATCCTCGACTTCATCAACGCGTTCTCCGAGCACGATTTCACGGGTGATCGCGCGCCCACCACGCCCCCGCGCGCCTTCGAGATCGCCTACGGCCCGGCCGAGCACCTCGTCCCCGCGGGCGATCCGGCGACGCCGCCGCGCCACGCCGAGGTGGTCTTCGTCCGCGACGACGGCGCCTCCCCCGACGACGCCGCGCCGCTCGTGAGCGAGTCGGTCGGCGCCGCGCGCGAGGCCCACGTCGCCGCCGCGTACCTCGCCGAGCTCGCCTCGAACCGGATTTTCGGCGCGGCGCCCGCGGCGCGGATCGAGGCCCTGGTGCGCTACCGCGACGTGGCGATCCTCGCGCGTCGCCGCAGCACGATCCCGCTCGTCGAGCTCGCGCTCGCCCGCCTCGACCTCCCTTACGTCGTCGCCGGCCGCGCCCTCTTCGACGCCATCGAGGTCCGCGACACCGCGGCGATCTTGCGGCTCTTGCTCGATCCGCGCGATCGTCTCGCCCTCGCCACGCTCCTCCGCGGGCCGATGGTCGCGCTCTCCGAGACCTCGCTCGCCGCGCTCTCGCTCCCCGGCCGCGGCCTCGCGGTGCCGCTGCTCGGCCGCTGGCCCGCGCTGGATCCCGAGCACCCCGAGGCCCCGCTCGTCGATCCATCGACGCTCGATCCGCTCGAGCGATCACGCCTCGAAGCGTTCCGCGCGCGCTTCGCCGAGCTCCGCCCGACCGCGCTCCGCCTCCCTCCGGCCGAGGCGATCCGCGCCGCCGTCACCGCCTTCGATTTCGATCGCGTCCTCGCCGCGCTCCCCCGCGCCGAGGCCCGCCTCGGCAACGTCGATCGCCTGGTGACCCTGGCGCGGCGCCGCGGCGGGACGCTCGGGAGGTTCGTCCGGTGGCTCGATCGCCGCATCCACGACGAGGCCGACGAGGCCGAGGCCGCGGTCTTCTC
>JBDTXR010000527.1:0-5803 GCA_040006075.1 Byssovorax sp.
CTCATTTGTGGGAGAAAGACACCGTCGAGATCATGGTCGATCCCGACGGCGACGGGGACAACAAGGACTACTACGAGATCCAGATCAACCCGCAGAACCTGGTCTTCGACACCCAGTACGACACCTACAACGCTCCCAACGGGAACGGTCGCGGCCCCTTCGGTCACGAGGAGTGGAGCGCCAACCTGGAGAGCGCGATCGTGCTTCATGGGACCCTCGACGACGACTCGGACACCGATCGCGGCTACACCGTCGAAGCGAAGATCCCCTGGGCCTCGTTCACCAAGGCCGGCAAATCTCCGCCCGCCGTCGGCGATGCCTGGCGGATGAACTTCTATGCAATGAAGAACAACGGCGGCGTGGCCTGGTCGCCGATCCTGGGCCTCGGAAACTTTCATCGCGCCAGCCGCTTCGGCCGCGTGCGCTGGACTGCTGAGCTCCCGTCTCACTGAGGCCGCTCTGTTCGACGACGTCCCGTTCGGGCAGCATGCTCGCGTGGACTCGGGAGATGGTGTCGACGGCAAGCCCGCTGCCGCTCCGGAGGAGCGCGAGCCGGACGAGGCCGAGCAGCTCATCCACCGAGCGAGCGGGCGTCGGCTTGCTGCTCGGGTGCTCGCGGTCCTGGTCGCAGCGGGGGTGATCGCCTGGGGCCTTCACGTTTTTCAGGGCTGGCAGAGAGCAAGGGTCGCCCGCAAGCCTCCGATGGTGCGGGTCACCGCAGGAACGTTCCGGATGGGAGCGGAGCTTGGGGCAGCAGTGGAGAGGCCGGCGCACGAGGTCACCCTCGCCGGGTTCTCCATCGACCTCACCGAGGTCACCGTCGCGGCCTACCGCCTCTGCGTCGACGCCGATCGCTGCGCGCCGTCCATCAAGTTCGGTCAGTGCAACTGGGGCAGGGAAGGGCGCGACGATCACCCGATCAACTGCGTCGATTGGGCGCAGGCGAAGGCCTTCTGCGCGTGGGTCGGCAAACGATTGCCGACCGAAGAGGAGTGGGAGTACGCCGCGCGCGGCCGGGACGGTCGACGATTTCCGTGGGGCGATTCGCCTCCGGGGCCTCGTCTCCTCAACGCGTGCGACAAGGAGTGCGGTCTGGCCCGGGAGCGCGCGCAGGGCCCGAGCGGACCGCTCCTGTTCCCCGAGAGCGACGGTTGGGCGACCACCGCGCCGGTCGGCAGCTATCCCGAGGGCGAGAGCGCTTTCAGTGCTCGTGACCTCGCGGGCAATGTATGGGAGTGGACGTCGAGCCCACTCTGCGCGTATACGGCCGCACCAGCGAGCGTGAGCGCGACGACGCCTGATCGCTGCACCGACGCTCGCAAGGTCACTCGCGGAGGAGGCTGGAGCGACGGGGCCGCCGGCGACCTGGAGTCGACGGCGCGTGTCGGAGAAGACCCGACGAGCTGGGCCGAGAACCGCGGCTTCCGTTGCATCCGGTGATTTTCGCCGATCCGGGCGCGGGGAGCTCCCAGGCGGGCTCGCAAGCGAGCCCTTGACGTTGTCGTCGTCACCGTACATTCGTACGGCTCCTCCTCCGCCTTGGCCGCGCACCCGGCTCGGCGAAAATCACTGACGGATCGGTGATCTGGTGTCGTTCGGCGCCAGATTCGGAGGTGGCTCGAGGCCGGCCGAGCGATCACCGCTGCTCCAGATCAGGAGGGTTCGCGACTCACCGCGGCAAGCTGTGGCCCACGACATCTTGTGTTCGGGAGCTGCGTAGCCACGAGATCTTGTGGATTGGTGTCCTGACGCGAGGCCCGATGGGAGGGCGGGTTATGACGCGGATCGCCCTGGTTCGCGCGCTGGAAAACAAAAACGGTGAAGCCCGGAGGGATGCTCCTTCTGCGCGTCAGCGACAGAAAGGACATCCCTCCGGGCTTCACCGGCGGGTTCGGACTGGCAGCTCCAGGAGCGCCTTCCGACTCGGGCTGACAGTGCGGGGCGGCTCGCTAGCGCCCCGCGAGTCGCCTCACTTGGGGAAGTAGCGCGTGGCGCGCTTCTGACCCTTGGAGGTGATCTTCTTGTCGCCGAGGAGCTTGCGGATCGGGAGCGTGAGCTCCTTCGTGGTGGTGGAGAGCGCCTTGGCGATCTGCTCCACGCCCTGGCCGGGGTTGGACTTGATGTGGTTGCCGACCTGGTCGGTGACCTGCGCGAGCAGGACCGGCGAGCGCTTCTCACCAGCGCGGCGCTTGGCAGCAGCGGCCGCCGAGGCAGCGGAGCTACCGGCAGCCTTGGCCGGGCGACCGACCTTGGCAGCGGGCTTGGCGGCGACGGGCGCCTCTACGACCTTGGCCGGGCGGCCGGGGCGACGAGCCGCGGGAGCCGCGGGGTGCGCGCTGCCGCCACCCTTCTTGAGCGCTTCACCAACCGCCTCGAGGGCGGACTGGCGAATGAGATCGCTCAGATCGTTAACGAATGCTTCGACACGGGCTTTGATGTGGTTTTCGGCGTTGCTCATAAGACATCGAGTCTCATGGATTGTGAGTCATTGTCAACTCCCGATCTTCAACAAATCGTATTTTTATCTGACCGGGGGTGGCGGCCTCGGGGGCGGGGGGAGGGTAGGAGACCACGAGGGTGTGGTGGGCCTTCGGGTCTCGACGGGGGAGCCGATCCGCATTCGCCCGACGCCCGGGCGAGGCCTTTGGGCTCAACCATTGCGGGGGCGCGCGACGTATTCAGTGAATTGATTCGGAGACTTAGAGATCTCCCGGTTTCAAGTTTGAAACTGGTTGATCCGCAGCCGATCTGCCGGGCGGCGCGGCGATCGGGTGGGCGTCCGGAACATTGGAGATCGCCCCGGTGGGGGGTGATCAACCGCGCGGGGGCACTCCCACCGTCGTCGAGGGGCCCTCGGCGCGGTGGAGGCGCAGCACGGTGATCTCCGGAGGCGCTCCGAGTCGAACCGGCGGTCCGGTGGTGCCGAGGCCGGGGTGAACGTAGAGCGTGGAGGCGCCCGAGGAGTAGAGGCCAGCGTGATACCGATACGAGAGTCGCGACACGTTCACGCGCTCGGCAGCGAACGGCAGCGCGAGCTGTCCCCAATGCGTGTGACCGCTGAGCACCAGCGCGGCGCCGCGGCGCGCGAGCTCGCGGAAGAGCTGCGGATCGTGCGCGAGCGCGACGAGAGGCACTCGCTCGTCGCGGCCCGCGAGCGCACGCGCGATGTCGGCGCGGCGCGTGTACGTATCATCGACGCCGGCGATCACCAGGCGATCGTCGCCGCGCGAGAGGGTGCGATGCTCGTTGCGTAGCACCGTGACTCCGCCTGCGCGCAAGAGGGACATCATCGGCTCGCCGTCGCCGAAGTAATCATGATTTCCCATCACCGCGAAGACGCCGTCGCGCGCGCGAAGCCTGGTCACCACCGCGGCGATGTCGTGATGGAACGCGGTGCCAGTCGTCACGTAATCGCCGGTGAGCGCCACGAGGTCGACGTCGAGTGCGTTGGCGCGCGCGACCCAGCGCTCGGCGTGACGTCGTGGGGCGAAGCCTCCGATGTGGAGATCGGAGAGCTGCGCGATTCGATACCCCTCGAACGCGGGGCCGAGGCCGGGCACGGAGATCTCGAGGGTGCGGACGCGCACCCAGCGTCGCCGCACCATCACTCCATAGAAGGAGAGGGCGAGCCCCGCGACGTACGTGACGATGGCGAGGTCGCCCAGCGCCGCGGTGATCGAGCCGCTCGCGTCGGATAGATGACGAGCGATGATCACCGGCGCGCCGAGGAGGAAGAGCGCCGCGCTCCCCAGCGTCGCGCACCAGTGAACATGGAATGGCTCCTCGATGAGGTGGAGCCTCCATCGCGCGAGCGGCGCATCCATTCGCGCTCTCTTCACGCTGCCGCGCAGCAGCGCGGCGGAGGCGATCGAGGTGGAGAGGAGAGCGACGAAGAGCGCGGGCAGCGGGACCGAAGCGCGGCTGAGCGCTCGAGCGAGCCCGAGAGCGAAGAGCGCGTGAGCCATCGCGCTGAGAGAGTAGAGAGCAATCCAGAACCGCCGCATCGTCTCCGGTCACCGCGCTCACGTGACGAGCGCGCGGGCGGAGCGTCGCGCGCATCGTCTTTCACGGCAAGGCCCTCGGCTTTGCGACGACGAAGGATCGTGCTACTCGCCGCCCTCTGGAGAGCTTCCATGGCCGATGATCCGAAGACTGAACCCACCAACGTGAAGGCGCCGCACGGCGCTCGCGTGATGGAGATCGACTGGGCAGACGGCCACAAGGCGATCCTCCCGCACGAGATCCTGCGCGGGTATTGCCCGTGCGCTCATTGTCAGGGTCACGGCGGCACGATCAAGTTCGTTCCCGGAGGCGATCTCGATTTGCGCGACATCCAGCAGGTCGGCAACTACGCGCTCCAGTTCACCTGGGGCGATCGCCACGACTCGGGTCTCTACACGTACCGCTATCTCCGCTCGCTCTGTCAGTGCGACGAGTGCAAACCTTCGTTCGATCCGATGCGAGCACCATGAGCGCGGCCCCGAAGAACCCGCCGAAGAAGGATCGTCACCCGGCGGCGAAGTCCGCTCCTGCGCCCGTGAAGGCCGCCGATGCGCCGAAGGGGCAGCACGCGGATCCGCATCGGATCATCGGCGCGGAGTTCCTCGCGGGAGCCGCGCCGGGCAGCTTCCTCCCCGCGCCCATCTGCGTGGAGATCGCGTTTGGCGGACGCTCCAACGTGGGCAAATCGAGCCTGATCAACACCCTGGTCGAGAGAAAGAATCTGGTCCGCGTCAGCTCGAAGCCCGGCTCGACGCGGCAGATCAATCAGTACGAGGCGCGCGCCGCCGACGGCATGAGGCTCCACCTCATCGATCTGCCCGGCTACGGCTTCACCCGTCGATCGAAGGCCGAGCAGTCGGCGTGGGCCGGTCTCATCGAGGGCTACTTGCAGTCGCGCGTCACCCTCGCTGCGGTGGTGGTGCTCGTCGACATCCGTCGTGGCCTCGAGCCCGATGATCAAGAGCTGATCGATTTCGTCGAAACCGCGAAGGAGGTCACGCGTCGTCCGGTCGAGGTGCTCATCGTCGCCACCAAGCTCGACAAGGTCGCGCGGAGCGCGAGGAAGACGGCGCTCGCAGCGCTGGTGAAGGCGACGGGTCGCCGGGTGATCGGGTTCTCTTCCGAGACCACCGAGGGACGCGTCGAGCTCTGGCGCGCGCTGCGCAAGGCATCGTTCGGCGGAGAAGTCTCGATGAAGCCCGATCCCGACGAGGCCGTCTCCTCTCCCGCGGTCCCGGTCGAGGTCGCCTCGCCTCCCGATCAAAACGGTTGACGCCGAAGCCTCAACTCTTGTTGCTTGGGGGTCCATGAGCGTCGACGAGCCCCCCAACCGAGCCACGCGCGACGCGGAGGACGCGCTGGTGATGGCGCGCATCCGCGCGGGCGACGACTCGGCGCTCGCGGTGCTCTACGATCGCTACGCGACGCTGGCGCTGGGGATGGCGCTGAAGATCGTCCGCGATCCGAGCGAGGCCGAGGACGTGGTCCACGACGCGTTCGTCGCGGTGGTCGAGCGCGTCGATCAGTTCCACGCCGAGCGCGGGAGCCTGGTCGCGTGGCTCGTCACCATGGTCCGCAACCTCGCGCTCGATCGCGCCAGGCGCCGCACCCGCCGCGCGCAGATCGTCGACGAAGAGCTGCGCCACGAGCCGCCGCAGCCGGTGCTCGACCCCGAGCAGATCTCGTGGGGCGAGCGCGAGCGCGAGGTGGTGCGCGGCGCGATGAGCAAGCTCTCGGCCTCGCAGCGCGAGACGCTGGAGATCGCCTTCTTCGAAGGGCTGAGCTACCCGGAGATCGCCGC
>JBDTXR010000528.1:0-5774 GCA_040006075.1 Byssovorax sp.
CTCTACCGCGACGACGCGGCGACCGCGCTGCCCAACCCGCGGATCGGCCCGAGCCACATCCCCTTCGCGGTCGACGGGCGGCGGATCATCCTCGTCGACGACGTGCTCTACACCGGGCGCACCATCCGCGCCGCCGTCGACGCGCTCCTCGACTACGGCAGACCGCGGCGGATCGAGCTCGTGGTCCTCGTCGATCGCGGCGGGCGCGAGCTCCCGATCCAGGCCGACTACGCGGTGCGCACCGTGGAGATCGAGGCCGCGCGCAAGGTCGAGGTCGTCGAGCGCGAGGGCGAGCTCTACGCGGTGATCGTCCCCGCCACGCACGGGAGCGGCGCGCCGCCGTCGCTCGAGGGCGCGGCGTGACGGCGCGCTCGCTCTACCCGCACCGCCACCTGCTCGGGATGGAGGGGCTCGACGCCGTCGCCGCCACCTCGCTCCTCGACGCCGCGGAGTCGTTCTTCGACGTCTCGCGGCGCGCGGTGCGCAAGGTGCCGACGCTGCGCGGCCGCACGGTGATCAACCTGTTCTACGAGGCCTCGACGCGGACGCGCACCTCGTTCGAGCTCGCCGGAAAGCGCCTCTCCGCCGACGTGATCAACATCAGCGCGTCGACCTCGAGCGCCGTGAAGGGCGAGACGCTCCTCGACACGGTGAAGAACCTCGAGGCCATGCACCCCGACGTGCTGGTGATCCGCCACCCGGCCTCCGGAGCCCCGCATTTCGTCGCGGCGCGCACCCGCGCGGCGGTGATCAACGCCGGCGACGGCACCCACGAGCACCCCACGCAGGCGCTGCTCGACGCCTTCACGATCCGCCGCGCCAAGGGCAAGATCGCCGGCCTCACCGTGGCGATCTGCGGCGACGTGCTCCACAGCCGCGTCGCGCGATCGAACGTGCATTTGCTCCGCACCCTGGGCGCCACGGTCCGCTTCGCCGCCCCGCTGACGCTGATGCCGCCCGACGCCGCCGCGCTCGGCGCCGAGATCCACGGCCGGATCGAGCCGGCGCTGGAGGGCGCGGACGTGGTGATGATGCTCCGCGTGCAGAGCGAGCGGATGACGGGGTCGTTCCTCCCGAGCACCCGCGAGTACAGCCGCACCTTCGGCCTCAACGCCGCGCGCCTCGCGCTGGCCAGGCCCGACGCCATCGTCATGCACCCCGGGCCGATGAACCGCGGCGTGGAGATCGATCCGGCGATCGCCGACGGCAGCCGCAGCGTGATCCTCGATCAGGTCGAGGCCGGCGTCGCGGTGCGGATGGCGATCCTCTGGCGCCTCGCGGCCGAATCGCACGAGACGCCGCCCGCGTAGCGGCCGCGACGGGCGATCAGGATCCGCGCGCAGATGACGCGAGTCAGCTTGCGGCGCGAACCGTACCCGTCGACACTGATTTCGCCATGCGCGCCCCCGCCCGAGCCACCCTGTTGATCGGCGGCGCGGCCGCGCTCGCGTCGTGCGTGCTCGACCTCGCGGGCAAGCCGGGATCGCCGAGCGGGACCACGGGCACCGGCGGCGCGGGGACGCCGATCGCGAGCACCGCGACGGCGAGCGCGACCAGCGCGTCGAGCAGCGGCGCCGGCGGCGGGACGGGAGGCGCCGCGGCGGTGTGCGGCGACCGGACCGTGGAGGGCGCCGAAGAGTGCGACGACGGCAACCTCGCCGTCGGCGACGGGTGCTCGGCGACGTGCACGATCGAGGCGCTCGACACCTGCCCGGGCCTCGGGATCACCCTGGCTCCGCCGGGCCTCACCATTCACGGGACCCTCACCGGGGCGCACGACGATCTCGCTCCGAGCTGCGGCAAGAATCACCTCGACGTGGTCTACGCGATCACGCCGACGGTGAGCGGCACCCTCGTGGCGACGCTCACAGGCGACTTCGAGAAATCGCTCTCGCTCCGGTCGCGCTGCGCCGACGGCCCCAACGCCGAGCTCGCCTGCAACAACGGCGCGGGCGTCGTCGCGGTCACGCGCTGGGTGTACGCCGGGGTCACCTACCCTGTCGTCGTCGACGCCAAAGCGGCCCTGTTCACGCTGGAGCTCAGCCTCTCGAGGTGTGGTGACGGCGTGGCCCAAGGGCTCGAAGAGTGCGATAATCCCGCCGATTCCACCTGCATTGGCTGCTTCAAGTGCGCTGGCCAGGGCGAGGTCTTCGATCCCGTCAGCCGCCACTGCTATCGCCTCTTCCAGAATGTCGCCGTCGACTGGGCCACCGCGCGCTCGAAATGCCTGGGCTGGGGCGGCGATCTCGTGGGCATCAGCTCTGCCGCCGAGAGCGACTTCCTCAAGGGCAAG
Organism: Byssovorax sp.; assembly: GCA_040006075.1. Lineage (GTDB taxonomy): Bacteria > Myxococcota_A > Polyangia > Polyangiales > Polyangiaceae > JANYGI01. Next base: position 2,294 of record JBDTXR010000528.1, read on the forward strand.
TACGACAACGTGTGGTCCGGCGCCACCGACGTCGTCACCGAGTGCGACTATCACTGGATCAACGGCGAGCCATGGGCGCCGCGCTGGCGCAACAACGAGCCCAGCAACTCGGGGGGCAACGAGAACTGCGGCGTCTTCTTCAACACCGGCGATATGGACGATCGCAGCTGCGGCGAGCAGCACGACGCCCTCTGCGAGCGGGCCCCGGGCGGCGCCTGCGACGACAACATCCTCCAGCCCGGCGAGGAGTGCGACGACGCCGTCACCTCCACGGCCTTCACCTGCAGCGGCTGCGTGATCACCTGCCCCGCGGGGCAGATCAAGGATCCGGTCACCCACCACTGCTACGAGCTGGTCACGGCCCTGGCCGCCACCTGGAGCGACGCGCAGGCGGCCTGCGCCGCCAAGGGCGCCTACCTGGCCGCGGTCAACTCCTCGATCGAGAATGGCCTTCTCCAGCCGGGGATCGTCGCCCCGATGTGGATTGGCGGCTCGCGCGGCGGCGCGTTCCGCTGGGTCAACACCGATCCGTTCTGCTTCCTGAACTGGGCGGGCAACGCGCCGGCCCAGGGCCAGAGCCTCGACTGCGTGACGATCCAGCCCAACGGCACCTGGACCAACGAGCTTTGCGACAAGAAGAAGGGGTATGTCTGCGAGCACGACAATTGAGCGACGAGAGCATGGATGGCGTGCTGCGCGCGGCTCGAACTCCCTCGTTCGCCCCGTGCTCTCCGATTGCAATTTGCCTGGCGATCGAGGATGGTGCCGCCGCTCTTCTGCGGCCAGCGCCAAGCGGTGGCGGGCGCTGAAGCTCACTCAAGGAGACTGTAGCGATGGCAACCGAGCGATGGACGATCGACACCTCACACTCCAGCGTTGATTTCGTGATCCGGCACATGGTGGTGTCGAAGGTCCGCGGCACCTTCACCGACTGGAGCGGGACGATCGATCTCGACACCGAGATCCCCTCGAACTCCTCGGTGTCCGCGAAGATCGTGGTCGCGAGCATCGACACCCGCGACAAGAAGCGCGACGCTCACCTGCTCTCGGACGACTTCTTCGGGGCCGACAAGCACCCGTGGATCGAGTTCTCGAGCAACCGGATCGAGGGCAACGCCACGGCGGACTCGTTCAGGATCATCGGCCAGCTCTCGATCAAGGACCAGACCCACGAGGTCACCCTCGAGGGCGACTTCAACGGTCTGAACCAGGATCCCTGGGGCAACACCCGCATTCACTACAGCGCCAAGACCACGATCAAGCGCGGGGACTTTGGCCTGGGCTGGAACCAGGTGCTCGAGGCCGGCGGCGTGCTCGTCGGCGAGACGGTGACCCTCGAGATCGAGATCGAGGCCGTGAAGTCCGCGCCCCCGCCGGCGCCCGCGTCCTGACAGGCACTCTCCGCGGCTCTCCGTGAAGCGGTGTCCCCCGGGACGCGGCTTCACGGCCCGCATCTGGTCGCGCTCCGAGCCCGATCGGCTGCCCTCCACCGAAAGCCCGATCCGTGAAGAAAATCTCGCGCGGCGCCGTCCTGAGCACCCCTCTGCTCCTCGTCGTTCTCTCTGCCGCCGCGTGCGCGCCCGTCGATCCGAGCGGCACGGGCGGCGGCGCCGCGAGCGCGAGCGGCAGCACCGGCGGCCCGGGGTGCTCGCCCGGCGCAACGGAATCTTGCTACGAGGGCGCTCCCGGGACGGAGGGAGTTGGCATCTGCAAAGCCGGCACGCACCGCTGCGCGACCGACGGGAGCGGCTTCGAGGCCTGCATGGATCAGATCCTGCCGCAGGCCGAGAAGTGCGACACCCCGGAAGACGAGGACTGCGACGGCGCCTCGCAGACCGAGTTTCCCGGGTGCTGCGCGCCGGGGGCGATGGTGGGCTGTTACTCCGGGCCTCCGGCCACCAAATGGGTCGGGATCTGCAAGCCCGGGCTCAGCATCTGCAACGACACGGGCACCGCCTACAGCCCCTGCGTGGGCGAGATCCTCCCCCAGATCGAGGACTGCTCGACGCCGGTCGACGACGACTGCGACGGCAGCGTCAGCGACGGCGAGATCAACTGTTGCAAGGACGGCGACACCCGGCCTTGCTACGACGGTCCCGCCGGCACGTCGGGAGTCGGGATCTGCGTCGGCGGCACCCAGGTCTGCAACGGCGATGGATCGGGCTTTGGCCCGTGCGTGGGCCAGGTGCTACCCCAGGCCGAGCAGTGCGGCACCAGCGAGGACGAGAGCTGCGACGGCTCGCCGAGCTGCACCGGCGCGTTCGCCTGGAGCAAGCGCTTCGGCAACAAGAACCAGAGCGGGACCGCGGCCGTCGACAAGAGCGGAAACGTGGCCTTGTTCGGCGATTTCGACGAGTCGACCGATCTCGGGCAAGGCACCTTGACCAGCGCCGGCGGGACCGACGTGTACCTGGCCAAGCTCACCTCGGCGGGGGCGCCGATCTTCAGCAAGAGGTTCGGGAACCTCGCCAGCCAGCAGGGCAACGCGGTGGCCTTCGACGTCGAGGGGAACATCTACATCGCGGGCGCGTTTCAGGGCACCATCGACTTCGGCGGAGGCCTGCTGACCAGCGTCGGCAGCGACGATGTCTTCCTCGCCAAGCTCGATCCGAAGGGCAAGCAGATCTGGGCCCGGCGCTTCGGCGGCGCCGGCTCGGAGCAGGCCCTCTTCATCGGCGTCGACAAGCTCGAGAACGTGTACGCGACGGGCACCTTCTCCGGCAGCGTCGACTTCGGCGGAGGATTGCTGACGAGCGCCGGCGGCAACGACATCTTCGTCCTCCGCCTCGACAAGAACGGACAGCACCTCTGGAGCAAGCGCGCGGGCAACGTGGGCTCGGACCTGATCGGGAGCATGGCGGTCGGCTCCGACGGGAGCGTCTACCTGACCGGGCGCTTCGCCTACTCCATCGATTTCGGGAGCGGCGCCATCACCAGCGCCGGCGGCGACGATCTCTTCGCGGTCAAGCTCGACCAGTTCGGCGATCCGCAGTGGAACGACGGCGCCGGGGACCTGGCGAGCCAGTCCGGGACGGCGATCGGCGTCAACCTGCTCGGCGACGTCTTCCTCGGCGGCGATTTCCAGGGATCCATCGATCTCGGACAGGGCACCATGGTCAGCGCCGGCGCCAGCGACGTGTTCCTGGCCCGACTCGACAGCTCCGGCAGCCCGGTCTGGGCGCAGAGCTTCGGCGACGCGGGCGATCAACACCTCACGAGCCTCGCGGTCGACGCCACGGGCAACGTCACGGTGACGGGCCAGTTCCAGGGCACCATCGATTTCGGCGACGGCCCCCACGCCAGCGCCGGCGGCAACGACATCTTCGTGGCCAAGCTCGACGCCTCGGGCCTCCCGCTCTGGAGCAAGACCTTCGGCGACGCGACCTTCGCGCAGGGCGGCAAGAGCATCTCCGCCGATCCGAGCGGAGGCGTGGTGATCGCCGGCGTGTTCGGCGGGACGGTGGATTTCGGCGGGGGATCC
>JBDTXR010000529.1:0-5754 GCA_040006075.1 Byssovorax sp.
TCGGGTTCGACGCCCGCTTCATCAAGGGCGAGATCGACAAGCTCGATCTCCCCGCCCAGAGCTTCGATCGCATCATCTGCACCGAGGTCCTGGAGCACACCGTCGATCCCGGGGCCATCCTCGCGGCGATCGCCCGCCTGCTCAAGCCCAGCGGCGTGGCGGTGATCACCGTCCCCAACGATCCGCTCATCAATCGTTTGAAGAAGATCGTCAAGCGCACTCCGGTGGGCTGGGCCCTCGGCGATCGCATCGAGTGGGGCGGCGACATCTATCACCTGCACCAGTGGACGCCGGGCGAGTTCGAGCGCCTGCTCACGCCGCTCTTCCGCGTCACCGCGCAGGCGTCGGCGCCCCACGCCGCCTTGCCGATCCGCGCCTGCTTTCGCTGCGTCCTCGCCTGAGGGAGCCCAGGTCTCGACAATGACTCTCTTCGCCTCCGAGCTTCCTTCTCTCCTCGCCCTTCGCTCGAACGGAGTCCGCTAAATGTGCGGGATTTTCGGCGGTACGCCCGAGCTCATCAACAAGGACGTCGAGAAGCTGATCCACCACCGCGGCCCGGATCAGCACGGCCACCTCACCGTCCACAGCCGCGGGGGAAAGCCCCTCGTCCTCGGGCAAACGCGGCTCAGCGTCGTCTGCAAGGAAGACGTGCCCACGCCCATGCCCAAGGGCGGGGCGATCATCGCCTTCAACGGCGAGATCTACAACTGGACCACGATCCGCGACGAGCTCGCGCAGAAGGGCCACACCTTCGAGACGCGCACCGACACCGAGGTCGTGCTCTGCGCGTATCTGGAGTGGGGCCCGGCCTGCCTCGACCGGTTCAATGGCATGTTCGCCCTCGCCATCTGGCACGACGAGCAGCTCTTCCTCGCGCGCGATCGCCTCGGAAAGAAGCCTCTCTTCTACACCCACACCGCGGCTGGCCTCGGGTTTTGCTCGGAGATCAAGGGCATCCGTGATCTGGAGTACGGCGAGGTGGCCATCTGCCAGGCCCTGGAGTTCTACTTCAACGAGCACACGCCCTTCCGCAACGTGAAGAGCGTGCGGCCCGGCTCGTACATTATTTACAAGCCCTCTGGCAACGAGGTCACCCAGACGACCTGGTGGAATTTCCCCGAGAGCACCAACGAGATCGACGACGACAAGAAGGCAGTCGACGACCTGATCGACGTGTTCTCCGACGCCTGCCGGATCCGCAAGGTGGCCGACGTGCCGGTCACCCTCTTCCTCTCGGGAGGCGTCGATTCGTCGCTGATCCAGGCGATCTTGAAGCTCGACACCACCTATACGGTCCAGTTCGCCGAGTTCGAGAGCACGATCAACGAGAAGGCCTATGTCCTCGAGTTCGCGGCCAAGCTCGGCTTCAATCCGCGGATCGTCATGCCGACCCGGGACGACTTCTTCGAGACCTTCTCCGACGTGGCGCGCTTCATCGAGTTCCCGGTCGGGAGCTTCAGTATCCTCCCGCTCTACTGCCTGGCGCGGCAGGCCCGCAAAGACGGCTTCGTCGTCGCCATCTCCGGTGAGGGGGCCGACGAGCTCTTCAACGGGTATTACCGCAACGAGCTCTTGCTCCGCGAGGCCGAGAGCCTCGAAGAAGACTTTCGCGGGCCCTACGGCGGCCTCTGCCGCCGCTATTTCGGCGCCGAGGTCGACCGCTTCTGCCGCATGGCCACCCGCCAGGGCCTCGCCGGCGTCCCGCAGCTCGTCGAGTTCTTCACCCCGCTCTGGCGGGCCGATCGCACGTTTGCCCAGAACCTCAGCTTCATCGAGGCCACGCACTTCATGCAGCCTCTCCTGGTCATGGCCGATCGCCTGAGCATGGGCTCCTCGCTCGAGGTGCGGAATCCCTTCCTCGATCACCGCGTGGTCGAGCTCTCCACGAAGCTCACCGACCGGATGAAGTTCCGCGACGGCCAGGGCAAATGGGTCCTGCGTCAGGCCCTGAAGCGCCTCGTGGGCGAGGATCTCGGCATCACCAAGCGCAAGATCAAGCACGGGCTCCCCTCGCCCGTGAACCAGTGGCTCTTCAACAGCAACGCCTTCGACCGGAAGGACTGGAACCACGTCCTCCTGGGAGAGTGCCTGAAGCAGCTCGTCCGGGCGCACGACTCCAAGCTTTGAGCCGGCTCTTCTCGTTTCGATACCAACCCTGTCGAGGACCATCGTGAAAAAAAGTCTTGTCGAGCTCCTGCGTGATCCGGTCTCCGGCGGCCCCCTCTCGCTGGTGCGCTCCCTCCCGGAGGGCTCGGACGTGATCGACTCGGGGACGCTCGTATCGAGCTCCGGTGTGGAGTATCCGATCATCGACGGGGTCCCCTCGCTGGTGCGACAGGACCAGTTCTCCGAGGGCCAGAAGGAGACGGTCGAGAGCTTCTCCTGGAAATGGACCAAGGCCAAGAATTACCGCGACACGACCAACGCCCACTACACGCAGTGGTATCTCGACCGCTACGGCTTCGGCAACGAGGCGGCGCTGGCGAAGTTCCTCGCGGGCAAGAAGACGATCCTCGACGCCGGCACCGCCCACGGGCGCGACGCCGAGATGTACTCGCGCAACTCCAGCGCCACCATCTTCGGGATCGACATCAGCCAGGGTATCCGCAACGCTTACCGCGATCTGAAGGCCGTCCCCAACCTCCACCTCGCCCAGGCCGATCTCACCCGGCTCCCCTTCGCCGAGGGCTTCTTCGACTTCATCGGCTGCGACCAGGTCATTCACCACACGCCCGATACGCACGAGTCGCTCAAGCACCTGATTGCGCACCTGGCGCCGGGCGGGCACATCGCCTTCTACGTCTACAAGAAGAAGGGCCCTGTCCGCGAGTTCTGCGACGACCACATCCGCGCAGAGGGCGTGAAAATGAGCCCGGAAGACTGCCTGAAGATGTCGGAGGGCATCACCAAATTCGGGAAGATGCTCTCCGACCTCAAGCTCACCATCGATGTCCCGGAAGACATCCCGATCCTCGGGATCAAGGCGGGTAAGCAAGATCTCCAGCGCTTCATCTACTGGAACATGTTCAAGTGCTACTGGAACGACACCATGGACTGGGAGTCGAACGTGATCACCAACTTCGACTGGTATCACCCGCTCCACGCCCACCGGCACACGCCGGAAGAGATCCAGGGCTGGTGCGCCGAGGCCGGCCTCACCATCGTGCACCTCGACGTGCAAGAGTCCGGCGTCAGCGTCCTCGCGCAGAAGCCCTTGTAGAGCCGAACATGACTGCACCCGAATCGAATCTTCCTTTGCCGAGCGATCCGATCGAGCTGTCGGTCATCGTCCCGTGTCTGAACGAGGAGCTCAACATCCCCGAGCTCACCGAGCGCATCCTCCGGGTCTTCGAGGAGGGCGGGATCCGGGGCGAGCTGGTCATCGTCAACGACGGCTCCACCGACGGCACCGCCGAGGTGATTCGCCTCCTCTCGCTGGCTCACCCCGGCGTCGTCGTGGGCTGCAATCACCCGCAGAACCGCGGGATCGCGGCGGGCTGGCGAACCGGAGCGTCGGTGGCGAAGGGCAAGCTCGTCGCGATCATAGACGCCGATCTCCAGTATCAGCCGGAAGACTTGCTCCGCCTCCGCCGCGAGCTCTACGAGCACAGCGTCGACGTGATCCAGGGCTTTCGCAGCGCCGTCGGGCGCCGCCGCGATCGGCGCTACACCCTGAGCCGCGGCTTCAATCACTTTCTCAACGCCACCTTCGGCATGTCGCTCCAGGACAACAAGAGCGGCTTCGTCATGTGCGCGCGCGAGGTCTTTCAAGACCTCCTCACCTACAAGGGCAGCTACTTCTACTGGCAGTCCTTCGTGATGGTGGCGGCCCACGTGAAGGGCTATTCGTACAAGGAGATCGAGACGCTGTTCGAGCAGCGCAGACAGGGTGTCTCGTTCCTGGAGACCACGGCGCAGCTCGCCGCCGCGAAGTCGATCTTCGATCTCGGCAAGGCCGCCTGGGAGTACCGCGTCAGCCAGCCTCCGGCCGACATCGCCACCCAGTTCCTCCGCCGGAACCCAGTCGTCGATCGCTCGCCCGAGCGCGATCCGCTCACGACCATGCGCTGGCGCGCCTACCTCGCGGTCTTCAACCAGACCCACTGGATGATCACGCGCGACGTCGAGCACTACCACGAGACCCTGCGCAAGACCCAGTGGCTCTCGGCGCAGAGCACGCGCGAATTGCAGGACGAGAAGCTGCGGCGGCTGCTCCGCCACTGCTACCGCAACGTGCCCTATTACCGCTCGGCGATGCAGGCGCGGAAGCTCCGCCCGGAAGACATCCGCGGCCAGGAAGACCTGCACAAGCTGCCTTTGCTGACGAAGGCCGATGTCCGACGCCACCTCTACTTCGACATCATGTCGGAGAACCACGACAAGGCGCAGGTCCTGAAGCTGACGACCAGCGGCTCCACCGGCGAGCCCTTCGTCTGCTATGCCGATCGCGCGGCGCTGGAGTTTCGCTGGGCCGCCACGCTCCGAGCGCAGGAGTGGACGGGCTATCGCTTCGGCGACGCGAGCGCGCGGCTCTCGCGTCAATCTCCTTCGATGTCGAAGGCCCAGCTCGCGCGCGAGCGCGTCGACGCCTTGCTCTCGAGCCGCTCGCTGATCCCGGCCTTCGAGCTCTCGGCAAGCAACCTGTCGGCAAGGGTGCAGGCGATGGCCGCGGCCAGGCCCGTGCTGCTCGACGGCCACGCCGAAGCGCTCGATTTGCTCGCTGGCTACCTGAAGAGCTCGGGCACCCCACCGGTCCACCCGCGAGCGCTGATGTCGAGCGGACAGGCCCTCTCCGCCGCGAGCCGCAAGCACATCGAAGAGGCCTTTGGCGCCAGGGTGTTCGACACCTACAGCAGCCACGAATTCTCGGGGATCGCCCACGAGTGCGAGGCCCACGACGGCCACCACGTGGTCGCCGAGGGCTACATCGTGGAGATCTTGCGCGACGGCGTGCCGGCTTTGCCCGGCGAGGTGGGCGAGATCGTCGTCACCGATCTCAACAACACCTGCATGCCCTTCCTCCGCTACCGGATCGGCGATCTCGCCACCGCCCTGGATCCCGCCGCGGCGTGCACTTGCGGGCGGGGATCCGCGCGGATCGGCGCGATCCAGGGGCGCGTCCAATCGATCATCCTGGGCACCGAAGGGAGGTATCTGCCAGGCACCTTCTTCTCCCGGTGCCTCGAAGAGTACGACTACGCCTTCAAGCGCTTCCAGGTCGTCCAGACCGAGCCCGACGCGATGACCTTCCGGGTGGTCAAGGCCGGACGCTTCTCCCGATCGGTCCTCGACGAGGTGCTCGCCACCTTCCGCAAATACCTCGGCGACGCCATGCGAATCGACGTCGAGCTCGTCGACGAGAGCGCTTTACCGCCCGCAGACCAGCACCTCGCGACCGTCTCCAGCCTCGACCTCGACTTTCAGCGCTTCGCGACGCGGTGACTCAGGGCAGCGGCAAGGTCTGCCGCTGCCACTCCACCTGGGCGGTGAGGCCCTCGGTGAGTGACACTCTCGGCGCGTAGCCCAGCACTTCCCGGGCCTTCGTGGTGTCGGCCCAGGTGTGGCGCACGTCGCCGGCTTGCTCGGGGCGCGGCTCGATGTGGACGGTCCCGGCGACCTCGCCCAGGGTCCGGAGCACCTGATTGACCGTCACCCGCGAGCCGCCGCCGATATTGATGACACCCGTGCCTGCCGTCATTGCCAGGACGTTGGCCTCGACCGCGTCGGCGACGAAGGTGAAATCGCGGGTCTGCT
>JBDTXR010000530.1:0-5753 GCA_040006075.1 Byssovorax sp.
AAGAAGCGGATCACCAGCCGCGGGTGCGACCACCACGGGAGCATCCCGCGCTCGATCAGGACCGCGCGGTCCGCGTCGTTGACGAAGTTGTACAGATCGAACGGGCCGCGGTGCGCGGGGAACGTGCCGTCGATCATCGAGGCATGGAGGTAGTCGTCGAGGAGGAACGGCGACCGGAGCGCGGGGAGGAAAACGATCGCTCCCGCGAAGAGCAAGAGCCCGAGGAGGAGCCAGGTGCGGCGGCGCGTCATGGGAGCCGGGGGCGAAGAGAGAGGAGCGGTTGCCGCTGTGTCGGCTTCGTCGTGCGCAGTCAAAGTGGAATCTCCCGCCGGAACGGTACCGGAACCCGAGCCGTGAAGATCATGATCCACGGCTCGGATCGTGATTGTAGAAAGCCGGGCACTCGCGTAGCCTCACCACAATCCTGTGAAGTACGCCATAGCCAAGGTGCTCGTCCTGGTCGTCGCAACCGGCAGCCTCATCGCGGCCTGCGCGACCGGTTCTGATACAACCGACTTCGGCGCGGGCGGCGCGTCCGGCCCGGGGACATCGGGTAACCCCGACACCACGGCGACGTCGGGTGCCGGGGGAACCGGTGGTGTCGCCTCCGGCGACATGACGACGACCGCAACGACCGGGAGCGGCGCTCCTGACGGCGGCGGCGCGTGCATCCCGAAGTGCAACGCCGATATCGATTGCCAGAACAGCTGCCCTGCTGCCCAGACGGGCATCAACTGCTGCGACGCTCCCAGTGGCCTTTGCTACAACGCGTCGACTGCCACCTGCCCGGCCCCCAAGCCGGACGGTGGCATGATGATGCCTCCTTACTGAAGGACGTCAGCGAATAGGCAGTCTCGGTCGAGCGTTCGGCTCGACCTTGCCGTTCGATCCCCTGCCCCGAGCCTCGCGTCGCGTCTTCGCAGGAGCGGCGCTGAGCGCGATCGTCGGGTGCTCGCGGACCTCCCGATTCATCGAGCCAGCGAGCGCTCCGGTCCCTGCTTCGGCCCCGCCGGTCGTGGTGCTCGCGGCGCCGCCCGAGACCGCGCCGCGAGCGACGCCGAGCGACGCGCGTGACGACGCGGATTTGCCGCTGTTTGTAGCGTTTCCTCGTCTCGCGAGGGGGATCGCGCGGGCGCCGCTCGGGCTCTTTCCGACGCCGGTGGAGCGGGCCGCGGCGCTGGGCGAGCGCCTCGGGATCGGGGCGCTCTACGTGAAGCGCGACGACGTCAGCGGGGCGCTCTACGGGGGCGGCAAGACGCGCAAGCTCGAGCTGTTCTTCGGCGAGGCGCGGAGAGATGGACATCGCACCGTGGTCACCTTCGGGGGCGCGGGATCGCACCACGCGCTCGCGACGGCGATTTACGCAAAAGAGCTGGGAATCAAGGCGATCTTGATGTTGCTGCCCCAGCCGGGGGACGCGACGGTGCGCGAGGCGCTGCTGGCGGAGATCGGGTGTGGCGCGACGATCCAGCTCTCTCCGGCGCTCCGGGGCGCCGAGCGCGCGGCGCGGCGGCGGCTCGTGGCCGCGGGCGATCGGCGCGAGCCGTACGTGATCCCCGTCGGCGGGACGTCGCCGCTCGGCAACGTGGCCTTCGTCAACGCGGCGTTCGAGCTTCGGCGGGACGTCGAACGAGGCCTGTTGCCCGAGCCCGACGTGGTCTATCTGGCGATGGGGACGATGGGCAGCGCCGCGGGCCTCGCGCTGGGCTTGGCCGCGCTGGGGAGCAAGACGAGAGTCGTGGCGGTGCGCGCGTCGAGCCCCGGGACGTCGAGCGCGGCGCGCTTGCAGGCGGCGATCGTCGCGACGCGCGATCACCTGCGCGCGCTCGATCCGTCGTTCCCGGAGGTGGATCCGGCGCGCTGCGCGATCCGCATCGCCGGCGAGCAGCTCGGCGGGGGCTACGCGCTGCCGACGAAGAAGGGGCTCGCGGCGATCGGCGCGGCGCGCGATCTGGCGGGGCTCTCGCTCGAGCCGACGTACACCGGCAAGGCGCTGGCGGCGCTGATCGACGACGCGCCGGGCCTTTCGAGGCAGGTGGTGCTGTTCTGGAATTCGCAGAGCTCACGTCCCCTCGACACCGCCGACGTGGACAGGCACGCTCTCCCGGCCGCGTTTCAGGGCTACTTCCCCGCCGCGAAGCGTTGACTCGCGCGATCAGGCCTCGTGGAGCTCGGGGGGAGCAGGCGGCGCCGCGTGCGCTCGGGGGTCCTTGCTGAGCCAGAAGTCGTGGAGCGCGAGGTAGATGACCGGCGTGGTGAAGAGCGTGAGCATCTGCGAGATCAGAAGGCCACCGACGATGGCGATGCCGAGCGGGCGACGGAGCTCGGCGCCGGTGCCCTGACCGAGCGCGAGCGGGAGTCCGCCGAGGAGCGCGGCGAGCGTGGTCATCATGATCGGGCGGAAGCGGAGCAAGCACGACTCGCGGATGGCCGAGAGCGGATCGAGGCCGCGATCGCGCTCTGCTTCGAGGGCGAAGTCGACCATCATGATCGCGTTCTTCTTGACGATGCCAATCAGGAGGATGATGCCAATCAGCGCGATGATGCTGAAATCCGTGCCTGAAACCAGCAGCGCGAGGAGCGCGCCGACGCCGGCCGAGGGCAGCGTCGAGAGGATGGTGATCGGGTGGATCAGGCTCTCGTAGAGCACGCCGAGGACGATGTAGACCGCGAGCAGCGCCGCGAGGATCAGCAGCGGCTGGCTGGCGAGCGAGGCGTTGAAGGCCTGCGCGGTGCCCTGGAACTCGGCGTGGACGGTGGCCGGGAGTCCGATGCGCTGCTCGGCGGCGTGGACCGCGTCGACCGCCTGCCCGAGCGAGACGTCGGGCGCGGTGTTGAACGAGAGCGTGACCGCGGGGAACTGGCCCTGGTGGGTGATCGAAAGCGGCGCGACGCCGGGCGCGAACCTGGTGAAGGTGGAGAGCGGGACCTGCGCGCCGCTCTGTGACCGGACGTAGATCAAATCGAGCGAGCCGGGGTTCTTCGCTAGCTCGGGCTTGATTTCGAGGATCACGCGGTACTGGTTCTGCTCGGTGAAGGTGGTCGCGACCTGGCGCTGACCGAAGGCGTCGTAGAGCGCGTCGTCGATGGCCTGCGGCGTCACAGAGAGGCGCGCCGCGGTGTCGCGATCGATGCTGAGGTTGAGCTGGAGGCCGCCGGTCTGGAGATCGCTCGCGGCGTCCTTGAGCTCGGGGAGCTTCTTCATCGCGTCGAGGACGCGCGGCGCCCAGAGGCGGAGCTCGTCGAGGTTCGCGTCTTCGAGCGTGTACTGATACTGCGTGCGCGAGGCGCGGCCGCCGATGCGGACGTCCTGCGCCGATTGCAGGTAGAGCGCCATCCCGGGGATCTGCCCGAGCTTGGGGCGCAGGCGCGCGATCACCTCGTCGGCGCTGGTCTTGCGCTCCTCGATCGATTTCAGCTCGACGAACATCATCCCGGTGTTGCCCGTGGATCCGCCGCCCGAGCCGATGAACGAGACCATGTGCGCGACCGCGGGATCGGCGCGGACGATGGCGTTCATGCGCTCCTGGCCGGCCTTCATCGCCGGGAACGAGATGTCCTGCGGGCCCTCGCTGAAGCCGGTGAGAAAGCCCGTATCTTGCTGGGGAAAGAGGCCTTTCGGGACGATCGTGAAGAGGAGGATCGTGAGGCCGAGCGTGCCCGCGAGGACGGTGAGGGTGATCTTGCGGTGGAGGAGCACCCAGTCGAGCCCGCGCGCGTAGAGCGCGACCATGCCCTGAAAGAGCCGCTCGGAGACGCGGTAGAAGCGCCCGCGCCCCTCGGCCGGCTCGTGCTTCAGGAGGCGCGAGCACATCATCGGCGTGAGGGTGAGCGAGACCAGCGCCGAGACCGAGATCGCGACGCTGAGGGTGACGGCGAACTCGCGGAAGAGGCGGCCGATGATCCCGCCCATGAGCAGGAGCGGGATGAACACCGCGAGGAGCGAGACGGTGATCGAGACGATGGTGAAGCCGATCTGCTTCGCCCCCTTGAGCGCGGCCTCGAGCGGTGGATCGCCTGCTTCGATGAAGCGCGTGACGTTCTCGGTGACCACGATGGCGTCGTCGACGACGAAGCCGGTGGAGATGGTCAGCGCCATGAGCGAGAGGTTGTCGAGGCTGTAGTCGAGCAGGTACATCGCGCCGAACGTCGCCACGAGCGAGATCGGGACGGCGACGCTGGGGATGAGCGTGGCGCGCGCGCTGCGGAGGAAGAGGAAGACCACCAGCACCACGAGGCCGACGCTGATCGCCAGGCTCTGCTCGACGTCGTGGACCGAGGCGCGGATGGTCTGGGCGCGATCGAGGGTGACCTGGAGGCGGATCGCCGGCGACATCGAGCGGCCGAGCTCGGGCAAGATCGCCTCGATCCGCTTGATGGTGTCGATGATGTTCGCGCCGGGCTGGCGGCGGACGATCATCAGCACCGCGCGGTCTTTGTCGGCCCAGGCCGCGAGCCGGTTGTTCTCGACGTCGTCGCTGACGCGGGCGACGTCGCCGAGGCGGACCGCGGCGTTGCCCTGGTACGAGATGATCAGATCGCCGTAAGCCTTGGCGCCGAAGAGCTGATCGTTGGCGTCGATCACCGACGACTGCGCGGCGCCGCCGATGCTGCCCTTGGGGAGGTTCACCGTGGTCTGGCTCAGCGAGGTGCGCACGTCTTCGAGGCCCAAACCCAGGCCCGCGAGCGCGCCGGGATCGACGTCGACGCGGACCGCGGGCTGCTGCCCGCCGCCGACGAAGACCTGCCCGACGCCCTCGACCTGGGCGATGCGCTGCGCGAGCACGGTGTTGGCGGTGTCGAAGATCTGCGCGAGATTCAGCGTGTCGGACTTGAGCGAGAGGATCAGGATCGGCGAGTCGGCCGGGTTGACCTTGCGGTAGCTGGGGCGCGACGGGAGGTTGCTCGGGAGCTCGCCGCCCGCGGCGTTGATCGCCGCCTGCACGTCGCGCGCGGCCGCCTCGACGTCGCGATCGAGATCGAACTGGAGCGTGAGGTTGGTCGACCCGACGGAGCTGACCGAGGTGATCTCGGTGACGCCGGCGATGCGCCCGAAGCGCCGCTCGAGCGGGGTGGCGACCGCCGAGGCCATGGTCTCGGGGCTGGCGCCCGGGAGGCCCGCCGAGACGGAGATCGTGGGGAAATCGACGCGCGGGAGCGGCGAGACCGGGAGCCGGAAATAGGCCGCTATCCCCGCGATCAGGATCGCCATGGCGAGGAGCGAGGTGGCGATCGGCCGGCGAATGAAGGGTTCGGAGAAGCTCACGCGACGGGCCTCGCGGCGGCGTCCGCGGGCGGATGCTTCGCGCCCTCGTCCTTCTTCCCGAAGCGCTGCCCGAGCCGCACCATGTAGAGGTAAATCACCGGCGTGGTGTAGAGCGTGAGCATCTGCGAGATGATCAGGCCGCCGACGATGGCGATGCCGAGCGGGCGGCGGAGCTCGGATCCGGTGCCCGATCCCAGCGCCAGCGGGAGGCCGCCGAGGAGCGCGGCGAGCGTGGTCATCATGATCGGTCGGAAGCGCAGCAAGCACGCTTCGCGGATGGCCTCGAGCGGGGTCTTGCCCTGATCGCGCTCTGCTTCGAGGGCGAAGTCGATCATCATGATCGCGTTCTTCTTCACGATGCCGATGAGCAGGATGATCCCGATGAGAGCGATGATGCTGAACTCGGTGCCGCAGATCATCAGCGCGAGCAGCGCGCCGACGCCGGCCGAGGGCAGCGTCGAGAGGATGGTGATCGGGTGGATGTAGC
>JBDTXR010000531.1:0-5729 GCA_040006075.1 Byssovorax sp.
ACGGCGCCCTGGGGCGAGACGGCCTTGGCGTCGTGGCCGTCGGCGTCGATGGTGAACACGCGCCGCGTCGTGCCGGCGCCGCTGGCAAAGGCCATGTGGCTGGCGAAGCCGCCGTTTTGCCCGGTGAGCGCGCCGATCACCAGATCGGCCAGGCGGTGCGACTCCTCCCGCACCTGATCGTCGCGCACGGTGAAGGTCTTGTCGTAGACCGGCGTCGCGCCCTTGGCGACGAAGAAGGCCTGAGCGCGCAGCTCGGCCTGGTCCTTGCCAATCTTCTTGCCGGTCACCTTGACGACCGACTCGACCCCTTTGGCGGACCAGGCCTTGACGTCGACCGGCGTATCCGAGAGATAGAGCCCGTCGGGAGCCGCGCTGTCGGGCAGCACCTCGAACTCGCCGCAGAGGTCGAGATCGCGCTGGATCACGCTCCGCACCGTGACGTCCTCGATCTCGGCGGCCAGCGAGGGCTGGATCCCGATCTTCGGGAGCGCGCGGCCGGCGCCGGCCATGACCACCATGTTCCCCAGCAAATCCTCGGGGTTCGGCGGCTTGTCCCCGGCGGGGACGTCAGCTCCGGCGACCGGCACGAACGCGAGCGAGACCGCGGCGAGGAGCAGCAGCGAGGGCGTGAAGGTGGTCAGTCGCATCGGTTCTCTCGGCAGACGAAGGTGAGGTTGATCTGGCTCTGGATCGTGTCCGGATAGTTCTCCGGCGGCGGCGGGAGGGTCTCGCCCTTCACCCCTTCGAGCGTGGCCTTCGCGGCGGCGTCGAAGGCGGCGTTTCCGCTCGGCGTGATCGTGTAGCTGACCACCCGTCGGTCGGGCGAGAGCTGGACCGAGGCGCCGACGCGGTATTTCCCGAGCTCGTCCTTCGGCAGCCCCGAGCCGGAGACGCGGAATCGCCCCGAGAACCAGCCGATGATCCGCGAGCGGTAGAGATCGACGGCGCGGGCCTTGAGCGGATCGGTCTCGGTCCCTTCTTTCACGCCGTCGGCGTGCCCTTCCGTATCGACGTTGGCGACCGGTCCGGCCTCGGGCAGATTGGCAATCGGCGTGTCGACCTGCTTGGCGATGTCGGCGTCGGGCGGAGGAGGCTTGGTCCCGGCGTCGGCGATCTTCACGTCCACAGGAGGGATGTCGTCCGCGGTCTTGCCAGCCTGGGTCGACACGAACGCCTTCTGCTCCACCCGGGTCTTCGGGGCCTGCTTCACCCAGCGATCGGGGAGCCTGGCCTGGTCGCGCTTGCCGCCGAGCTTGAGCAGCGGGGCGTCGAGATCGAGGACTGGAATCACCCGCACCGGGCGCGCGGAGCCGGAGTCGATCTCCGGCACGGCCGCGGGCCGGTCGAGCGCAGAGGCCGAGAGCGCGAAGCCCGATCCGACCATCACCGCGCACGCGAAGAACAGGGCGGTGGCGAGCTCGCTCGGCTGGAAATCGGAGAGCGCGCCGGCGCGAATCATCGCGGATCCTGGGCTTTTGCAGGCAGATCGCCCTTGCCTTCACCCTCCATCTCGGGCTCGACCAGGAGGTTCAACCCCTCGACACCGGCGGCGCGGGCGGCGGCGACCACCCGGGCCACCGCGCCGTACCGAGCGTTCTTGTCGGCGCGGATGTAGAGCTCTTTCTCCTTCTGCACCCGCGGGTTGTCCGCGAGCACCGACTCGATGCTCGCGGTCACGTCGTCTTCGCCGAAGAGGATCCGCTCTTCTTTCGTGACCGTGACGACCAGCTTGGTGTCCTTCACCGCGGTATCGTGCGCTTCCACGTTGGGGAGCTCGACCTTGAGGCCGGCGGTGAGCAGCGGCGCGGTGACCATGAACACGACCAGGAGCACCAGCATCACGTCGACGAGCGGAGTGACGTTGATGTCGGTGAAGCCGCCTCTGCGCCTCCCGCGGCCGCCGCCCATCGACATGCCCATGGCTCAGTACCCCTGCGGCGGAGCCGGAGGCCGGTTCGAGGGGTTGCGCAGGAGCACAGGCATGGATCCAGGCTCGGCGGCAGAGGCGCTGACGATGGCCACCCACCCTTCGCTCGACGTCTCCAGCTCGGCCAGCAAGTCCTCGATTCGCTTGTTGATCAGGTTGTAGGCCACGACGGCGGGGATGGCGGCGAAGAGGCCAATCGCCGTGGCGATGAGCGCCTCGCCGATGGCCGGGGCGACGACGGGCAGCGAGGCGCTCTTCTCCTGACCGATGCGGAGAAAGGCATCCATGATTCCATAGACGGTGCCAAAGAGCCCCACGAACGGGCCCGCCGAGGCGATGGACGAGAGCGGCGCCATCAGCGACGAGACGCGCTGCTGCTCGGTGACGATGGCGCGCTTGGCCACCGCCTCGAGCAGCTTGCCCGATCCGTAGCGCTTGGCGAGCTCGAGGACCACGCGCGCGCCGGGTGCGCCTCCGTGGCGCCTCGCGAGCCCGAAGAGCGACTCGGCGCTGACGAGCGGCGCGGACTCGGCCTCGAACGCGCGCTGCATCTCGGCGAGGCGCGCGAGCTGGATCAGCTTGAGGACGGTGATCACCCAGACCACCACGGCGGCGGCCATCAGGCCCCAGACCACGAGAAACACCGGCCCGGAGGCGTGGAGGATCAGCGAGATCGGATCGAGCTTGATCGGCGCTGCGGCGATGGGAACGGCGGTCGGGATCATCGAGCGGGCCTGCTTCTTTTCTCTACTCGGAGAGGGTGACGTCGACCTTGCGATCGCGGGCCCAGCCTTCTTCGTCGGTGCCGGTGGCCTCGAAGGCACCCTTGGAGAGCGTCTGGATCCTGCTCTTTTGCAGGCCCTTCGTGATCAGGTACTCGCCGACGCTGCCCGCGCGCTTCTGGCCGAGCGCGAGGTTGTACTCGACCTCGCCGCGCGAGTCGGCGTGACCGACGAGGTGCATCCCCTTGCTGTCCTTGAGCGGTCCGCTGACGAAGCAGCGCGCGAGCGCGTCGAGCGCGGCGGTGGCCTCGGGCCCGATCGCGGCCGAATCAAAGGCGAAATGCGCCGTCGGGATGTCGCCGCAGGCCTTGAGGATCTTGTCGTCGATCTGGATCGATCCGCTGGTCGGCGACTTCGTGTCGAGCTTGGGCGCGGTGTCCTTCGCCGCCGCGGCCGTCTTCGGCTTCGACGAGGCGTCGTCCGCGGTCTTCGCCTCCGGCTTCACCTCGGAGCCGCAGCCCGCGACGAAGGCCGCGATCGACGCGGCGGCGGCGAAGATCAGCAGAGCGGGGCGAGCGGGGCGTCCCGCGGTGGGTCGACGGACTGGATGCATGATTTCTCCTGACGAATGGGGCGCGGTAGCACGCCTGGTTCAAAACTGCACAGTTTTGCGCGGGGAGGCGCGACGCGGGACACGTCTTGGCACCTTCGAGCCGGAGCGCAAATGCGATAGAGTGCTCGTCCATGATCACGCTGCACCCTCGCCGCTTCCTCGCGTCCTTCGGCGTCATCAGCGCGCTCTCGGCGCTGATCCTGAGCCCGATCCCGGCGCGCGCCGAGGTGCCGCCGCAGCGCACGTTCTACCGCCTGCCCTCGTCGAACGGCCACGGCGCGATCTTGCTCGACCTCCAGCAGGGGGTGCTCACCCATTTTCACGAGCACCTCAACGCCTCGGAAGAGCCGCTGCTCGACGCGAGCGGGAAAGAGGTCTGGAACGGGAATCAGCCAGCGGCGGTGATCACCCGCGATCTGCTCTTCGACGCCTATTTCGGCCTGCGATCCGCCGGTAACCAGAAATGGTTGAAGAAGGTACCGGTCGATCTCGACAAGAGCGGCTATGCCTCCTGGGCGAGCGGCAAGACGGGCGGGACCGGCGTCATCTCCATGGTCCAGACCGACGGCGCCATCCGCGCGACTCAGCTCTTCTTCGCGCCGCGGGGGATGCCGCGCAACGGCTTCGTCATGGTCGTTCACCTGGAGAACACCGGCGCTGCGCCGATCGCCGGAGTCTCCGCCTTCAGCATCCACAATTTCCACCTCGGCTACGGGCGCTACGGCGCCATCGCCGATCTGCAAACGCAGGACATCGGCGAGAACGGCGAGACGATTACCTTCGACGGGAGCGGCGGAAAGGCCGATTTCCTGGAGAAGGCCTTCGCGGGCGTGGTGGTCGCGCGCGCGCTCGGGCTGCCCGCGCACCACGGCTCCTCCAATGGGGCCTCGGCGCCCGCGGCCAACGTCTTCAGCATCGTCGACGGCGGCGGCACCACCGATATCCCGGATCTCGCGGGCGCCGCGCCGACGGCCGATGGCTCGGTGAGCGCCTACCAGTTCGACATTGGCACTCTCGCGCCGGGCGCCGACGCCTGGGCCGGCGTGGCCTTCGCGCACGACGGCGATCCGCAGGCCGGCGCCGCGGTGCAGGCCTGGCTCGATACCTACGTTGCCGGCAAGGGCGCCAAGGCGCTTGTCGACGAGGAGATCGCGGGCTGGGCGGCGTTCCAGGGCGGCCTCACCGTGCCCAAAGGCCTCTCGGCGGACGAGGAGACGCTGCTCCGGCAATCGGCCGTCATGCTGGCCATGGCCCAGAACCAGGAGGACACCACCTTCCTGCGCGAGCACCTCGCCAACGACGGCGACGCCCGTTACACCCGCTTCGGCACCACCGCCGGGAGCAAGAACGCCCAGCTCCCGGCCACGATCGTCCACAAAGGCAAGGGCGCGGTGCTCGCCAGCCTCCCTCCGGGCGAGTGGCAAGTGGCCTGGATCCGCGACGGCTCCTACGCCGCCACGGCCATGACCACCCTGGGAATGCAGGCGCAGGCGAAGGAAGCGCTCCAGTACTACGTCAACGCCGAGGCCGGGCGATTCCAAACCTGGAACGAGCTCAAGCCGTACAGCATGCCTCCCTACCAGATCAGCCTGGTGCGGTATTACGGCTTCGGCGTCGAGGAGACCGACTTCAACGACTTCGGCCCCAACCTGGAGTTCGACGGCTTCGGCCTCTTCCTCTGGGCCCTGCAGCACTACGAGGCGAAGACCGGCGACAAGACCCTCGTCGACGGCGCCTGGCCCGTGGTCTCCACCAGGGTGGCCGACGTGCTGGTGGCCTTGGTCGATCCGGCGACAGGCCTGCTCCACAAGGACTCTTCGATCTGGGAGTCCCACTGGAACGGCCGCGAGCGCTCGTGGACCTACACCAATATCACCGCGGTCCGCGGCCTCTGCGACGCCGCGACGATGGCCGCGCGCGTCGGCGATATGGCCCGCGCCAAGACCTATCAAGACACGGCGACCGCGCTCCGATCGGCGATCGCGCAGAAGCTCACCGATCCTTCGCACGCGCTGGTCTCGAACGCCGAAGAGCTGGCCTCCGGCGAGGGCTACTGGGACGCTGCGGTGCTCGACGGCATCGCCTTTGGCCTCTTCGATCCGAACGGGCAAATCGCCAAGGCCACGCTCGCCGGGCTCGATCAGCACCTCACCGCCCCGGCCGGCGCCGGCTGGTCGCGCAACGACGATCGCAGCGATCACCCGGGCGGCAACGACGTGAGCCCGTGGGGGAGCGAGTACGACAGCGCCGAGTGGGTGGTGACCGATCTCCGCGGCTCCGTCGCCGCCCGGCGCATGGGCGACGCGGCGCGCTCGGACAAGCTGCTGGCCTGGGTGCGCGATCAATCGCTGTTGAACTACCTGGCGATCTCGGAGACGTACGACGAGGGGAACGGGAAATACAAGTTCAACGCCCCGATGGTGGGCTTCGGAGCCGGGGTGTACGCGCTGGCGCTGGCCGAGCGATC
>JBDTXR010000532.1:0-5728 GCA_040006075.1 Byssovorax sp.
GAGCGCGTTGGTGAGCCAGGGCTGCCCCTGGCTGAGATCGAAGAGCCGGACGAGCGCCTCCTCGGTGAAGAGCTGTCCGGTCTCCTCGGTGTGCTGCGCGTAGAGCGCGCGAACCTCGACCTCCGAAAAGTCTTCCAAACGAAGCGAATCGGTCGCGACCGTGAACGGGCTCGACGTCCTCAACTGGCCGGTATCAATGTCGTTCGCCACCCTGGACTCGCACACGTCGTGCGGACCGCACAGCGCCACGCTCCACGGAGATCGCTCCGGTCGATCGGGAAATCCAGCGCGAAGCTGACGCAGGACCGAGCACAGGCTGTTGCCCTGAAGCGCATCGATCTCATCAAAGAGAAGCACGAGCGGGCGCGGACACGCTGCAACCCATGCGCGAAGCCCCTCGCCGATACGCGTGCCCGCCGGCGCCTCCGGCCATCGCGCCGGCGGGCCGAGCTCGTCCGGCATGGTCGCCTCGGCGTGCTCGCGAATACTGCGGAGCACGATCGGCTCTGCCATCGCGAAGTCATCCCCGGCCGGCTCCGCCTCCTCGCACGTGAAGTGGATCGCCGCGAATTTCCCTGCTGCCGACAGCTCCTTCGCCAGCGCGCGCAGCGTCGTGGTCTTCCCGGTCTGCCGCGGCGCGTGGAGCGCGAAGTAGTCGCCCTGGTCGACGTACTCGAAGGCCTCGGGCAGCCGCGAGAGCGGCGGGATCATGTAGTGCCGCGACGGCTCGCACGGCCCGGCGGTGTTGAAGCGGCGCATCTCGGCGCGAGCTTAGGCCAGGGCGGCGTGTGGGTCGAGATGCGCGCCGTATGGTCCGGATCGCCGCTTCCAGGCTTCCCACCGGACCGCCTCCCCGTCTAAGCTCCCGGCTCCGATCCGGCGCGGGATCGGCTCGAACGAGGAAGATTCATGACGACCAAGTACCGACTGGTGACCAGGAGCGATTTCGACGGGCTCGTATGCGCCGTCCTCCTGAAGAAGCTCGACATGATCGACGAGATCAAGTTCGTGCACCCGAAGGACATGCAGGACGGGAAGGTCCCGGTGAGCGATCGCGACATCACCACCAACCTGCCGTACTGCGAGGGCGTCCACCTGGCCTTCGATCACCACAGCAGCGAAGTGCTCCGCGTCGGCAAGCGCGACAACCACATCATCGATCCGCACGCCGACTCGGCCGCGCGCGTCGTCTTCCGGCACTACGGCGGGATCGACCGCTTCGCCGACATCCCCGAAGAGATGATGGTCGCCGTCGATCAGGCGGACTCGGCGCGCTTCTCCATCGCCGAGATCCTCCAGCCCACCGACTGGGTGCTCCTCAACTACCTCATGGACGCGCGCACCGGACTCGGCCGCTTCCGCGAGTTCCGCATCTCCAACTACGACCTGATGATGCGCCTCATCGACGCCTGTCTCACCCTCTCGGTCGAGGAGATCCTGGCGCTCCCCGACGTGAAGGAGCGCGTCGATCTCTACTTCGAGCACGAGGCCAAGTTCCGCGAGCAAATCCAGCGCTGCGCCACGGTGCACGGCAAGGTCGTGGTCCTCGACCTCCGCAAGGAAGAGATCATCTTCGCGGGCAACCGCTTCATGATCTACGCCCTCTATCCGCAGTGCAACATCTCGATTCACGTGCTCTGGGGGCTGAAGAAGCAGAACACCGTGCTCGCCACCGGCAAATCGATCATCGACCGCAGCTCCAAGACCAACGTCGGTGAAGAGATGCTCGAGTACGGCGGCGGCGGGCACGACGCCGCCGGCACCTGCCAGATCGAGAACGACAAGGCCGACGAGGTGCTCGGCGAGTTGATCCAGAAGATCACCGCGGACGGCTGATCGTCGCCCGACGGTCCAGCTCGTTGACGATCAGGACCACGGCGTCGTCCGCGTGAACGCTCACGGGGCCGACGCCGATCGGTGTCGCCCCGAGCGCCGCGAGCCGGGCCCGTGTCGTTTCGTCAAAGCCCAGGTGATCGCCCAGGAGCACGGCGCAGCTGGCCCCGTCGAGGGGCGCCTCCCGGGCGTCGAGGGCGCCCTCTTCCAGCACGTAGAGCGTGGCTGTCCCGAGATCCGCGAGCACCGCGTCGAGCCCGCCCTCGGCGATGGCGACGCCCGGGCGCACCTCGACGAACGCTCCCTCGGCGCTCGCGACCGGCGCGGCGAGGACCTTTTGCACGAGCACCGCCAGGGCGCGCTCGTCGGGCCGTAAGTAGCGCGCCGTGGCGCCGTCGACGCGGATCGTCCTCGGCGCCCGGGGTCCACCGAGGAGGACCAGATAAACGACCGTGTCGCGCCGCAGCCCGTGCGAGACCATGAGCCCCGCGCGCAGGCAGCGCAGGAGCACGTCGAGGCGCCCGCTCGACGCAGGCAGGTTGATCAGCGAAAAATCGGGCGACGCGGTGGCCTTCTGGCCGAGGATGACGAAGCGTCGCCGGCACAGGGCCTCTCCACGATCGTCGCTGTCGGACGCAGGCTCGGGGAGATTCGGCACGCGGTGGCTCTAGCCGGTTCGCGGCGGCGCGGCGATCCGATCCCCGCGCCTCCGGGCGAAGGCGCCCCGAAAGGCCGCGAAATGGCGTAGAAGAAACGGATGCGGAGCTCGCTCGCCCCGGTCCTCGTCGCTGCGTTTCTCGTGTCGGTCGGGCTCGCGTCGTGCGCGACTTCGGGGACCGGAGGGAGCGGCGGAACGGGAACGGGAACGGGAACGGGCGGGCAAGGGACGGGCGGCGCGCCCAGTGACGCGGGGATGGATGCCCCGGCGATGAACGACAGCGGCATGGATGCCCCGCTCGACTCCGCACCCGACGGCCCGGGGTGCAAGCTGGCCAGCCCGTTCTCGTCGAGCAACATGGTTTGCAACGACTGCGCGCAGGAGAAGTGCTGCCCGCAGATCAACGGCTGCTTGCAGGACACCGCCTGCAACGACGACTACGTCAATTGCTCGCTGGTCTGCGCCTTCACCGACTACGACGCGGGCGCGGACGCCGGGACCGAGGCCGGGTGTCTCGCCGACTGCGCGAAGCAGTATCCGAAGGGAAAGGCCGAGTACGACGTCGCGTTCGGCTGCGCGGACAGCGCCTGTACCGCAGAGTGCCAGTAACCCCGAGCGAGCCGGCTCAGCCGTGCACTTGCTCGACGACCGCGCGCAGCGCCGAGATCGACGCGCTCCTCAGATAGACAATCTGCGCGTCGTCGAGGCCCATGCTCTGCACCTGCTGGAGCAGCGAGTGGGAGACCATGCTCACCATGATCACCACGAGAGCGATCTTGCCTGTGGCCTTGCGCGCGCCGGCCGGGACCTTGTTCTCGTAGTGGCGCAGGGCGAAGCCGCTCTTCTCCACCACGTCGCGGTAGCGGTTCGACATCCCGCCGCTCCCGCCGATGACCAGCACCGTCTGGTCGGCTCGCTCGTGCTTCTCACCCTTGTTGCCGCCGGGGGAACAGGTCTCGGTCTTCATGCCGACCGATATCGCAAGGCGCGGGCCAGCCGATTCCCCCTGGGCCCCTCGGCTGAAACCCGCTGGATCCGCGGGATCCCGTTCTATTCCAGGGCATTTTGGCGTTCTTCGCCGACGGCTCGTGACAGCGTGACAGAGCGACCGTCAAGAACGAGAACGAGAGCGAGCGGGCTCGTCCGGGCGTCGCGCCGCTTGCGATTGCCAGCGCGATGTCGTTAACGTGCGCCGCGTGAACGAGCTCGTCCGCTTCGCGATGGTGGCCTACTTTCCCCGCGTGGACGACGTCCCCGGGCTGGCCGAGCTCGGCGTCGAAGCGAAGATCGCCGATCTCCGTCGCGAATCCACGCTGCTTCTCTGGACGGGCGTCGTCGCCGCGGCGGTCTTCTTCCAGCTCGCGCCCATTCTCACGGTGCGCCGCCCGTGGCCCGCGGCGCTGCTCACGCCCGAGCAGCTCGACCAGCACGCGCACCTCCTCGCGAGCCATCCGGCCTATCTCGTACGGCAAATCATCACCCTGTTGAAGCTGACCGGGGGGATCCTCTGGGGGCAATCGCCCGAGGTGCGCGCCATGCTGGCGCTGCCCGCCTACAAGGCCGATCCGGGCACGCGGCGCACCGAGGCCATGGTCGGCAAGCCGGAGATCGGCGCGCGCGCGCCCGTGCCGGCGCTGGTGCAGCTCGGCCGTCGCGAGGTCGAGCGCGGCCGCGATCCGGCGCTCGAAGATCCGATGCACGGGCGGGTGGCCTGATGGATCTCACGCCCGTGGCCCTCGGCCGACACCTTACGTTCGAGCATTTCGGTCAACCCGCGCTCGAGCTCGACGTCGACTTCGTGGTCGTCGGCAGCGGCGCCGGCGGCGCGGCCGCGGCGGTGATCCTCGCGCGCGCCGGGCACCGCGTGGCCATCGTCGAGGCGGGTCCGTGGCGCGCACCTGTCGATTATCCGCACACCACCTACGGTGCCATGCGCGACCTCTTCGACGCCTGGGGCGGGCTGGTCACCCAGAGTCGAGCGCTGTGGCCCGTCGTCCAGGCGTCATGTGTCGGTGGAACGACAGTCATCAACAGCGCCATCGTCGTCCGGACGCCGGGCGACTGCTTCGATCGCTGGGAGCGCGAGTACGGGATCGAGGCGCGGACCCTCGAAAAGCGGGTCTGGGAGCATCAAGACCGCCTCGAGCACGAGCTGTCGGCCGAGGTCGTCCCGCCCGACGCGCGCGGCTTCTCCAACACCCTGGCGATGGACGGCGCCGAGGCCCTGGGCTGGGACTCGCACTACATGACGCGCTACGTGCGCGACTGCGAGGGAGCAGGCCAGTGCCTCCAGGGCTGCCGCAAAGGCCGCAAGCAGAGCACCAACGTCAACTACGTCCCCGAGGTGCTGGCGCGGGGCGGCTACGTGCTCTCCTGTGCTCCGGCCGACCGCGTGGCCTTCGAGAGCGGGCGCGCCACGGGAGTCGCGGGCAATTTCCGCGATCCGGTCACCCGCCGCTCGGGCTCGCGCTTCCGGGTCCGCGCCGCGAAGGGCGTGCTCCTGGCGGCCTCGGTCACCCAGACTCCCCTCCTGCTGGCCAGGAGCGGAGTCAAGAGCAAGGCCCTCGGCACCCTGTTTCGCGCCCACCCCGGGACTGGCATCTTCGGGGTCTACGCCGATCCGGTCGATCAGAACGTCGGCGCGACGCAAGGCTGGGCTTCCACGGCGTTTCGCGTCGATCCGGGCCTGAAGCTGGAGACCCTGGCGATCCCGCCGGAAATGGTGGCCGGCCGCCTCCCGGGCGGCGGCGCCGAGCTGGTGCGTCGCTTCCGCGAGTACCGGCACCTCGCGATGTGGGTCGCCGCGGTGCGGGCCGAGTCGTCGGGGACGATCAAGCCGGGATTCTTCGGCAACCCGGTGGTGCGCTATCAGCTCGACGACGCCGACATGCGCCGCTTCCGCACCGGCCTGGCCATGGTCGCGAAGATGCATTTCGCCGCCGGAGCGAAGGAGATCATCCCCTGCATTCACGGCCTCCCGTACAAGCTCGGCCCCGACGAGGTCGGCAAGATCGAGGAGGGCCCGCTCGATCCGCGCGCGTACATTGCCATCCTCTCGCACCTGTTCGGCGGCTGCCCGATGAGCTCGGATCCCCGGCAGGGCGTGGTCGACGGCAACGGCAAGGTCCACGGCGTCGAAGGGCTTTACGTCGTCGATGCGTCGGCGATCCCGACCACGATCGGGGTGAATCCGCAGCACACGATCATGGCCCTGGCCTCGGTGTGGGCCGAGAACCT
>JBDTXR010000533.1:0-5704 GCA_040006075.1 Byssovorax sp.
CGCGGCGCGAGCTCTTCGGCAAGCTCCCGCTCGTGCCGCGCTTCGTGATCCAGGATCGATCGTTCGACGTGATCTTCGAGGTCGACGACGGCGGCGACGCCGATCCGAGCGGGCCGCCGCCGAAGCGCGCCGACGCGGCCGCGGTGATCCGCGCCTATCAAGACGGCCTGCCGCTGGTGCCGCTCGAGGGCGGAGGCTGGGCGCCGCTGCCCCACGACTGGCTCTCGCGCTTCGGCGATCGCGTGGCCGATCTGCTCGCGGCGCGGCGCGACGAGGACAAGGAGGTCCCGACGGCGGCGCTGCCCGCGCTGGCCGATCTCTGCGACGCGCTCGAGTACCCGCGCCCCGCGGCCTTCGAGCGGCTCGCGCCCTTGATCGAAGGCTTCGAATCGCTGCCCGAGGCGGCGCTGCCGGCCGATCTCACCGCCGAGCTGCGCCCCTACCAGCGCCGCGGGGTGAGCTGGCTGGTGTTCCTGCGCGAGGCCGGCCTGGGCGCGGTGCTGGCCGACGACATGGGCCTCGGAAAGACGCTGCAAACCCTCTGCGCCCTGTCGGGGCGGACATTGGTTGTCTGCCCCAGGAGCGTGGTCCACAACTGGGTCGACGAGATCAAGCGGTTCCGCCCGGCGCTGCGCCCGGCCATCTACCACGGGCCGAAGCGCGCCCTCGATCGCGCCGCCGACGTGACCCTGACGACGTACGCGGTGCTGCGCCTCGACGCCGAGATCCTCGCCAGGGAAAACTGGGACACCGTGGTCCTCGACGAGGCCCAGGCGATCAAGAACCCCGACAGCCAGGTGGCGCGCGCGGCCTACGATTTACGGGCCGGGCTCCGCGTCGCGCTCAGCGGCACGCCGGTCGAGAACCGCCTCGACGAGCTCTGGAGCCTGCTCCATTTCACCAACCGCGGCGTGCTCGGCGGCCTCAGATCGTTCCAGGAGCGCTGGGCGCGGCCGATCGACGCGGGCGTGCCCGGCGTGGCCGCGGGGCTGCGCGCGAAGATCCGCCCGTTCGTGCTCCGCCGCATGAAGAAAGACGTCGCCCCCGAGCTCCCGCCGCGCTCGGACGCGGTGCTCTACTGCGAGCTCGAGGAGAGCGAGCGCAACGTCTACGAGGCGGTGCGCGCCGCGGCGCGGAAGGACGTCGTCGCGCGGCTGGCCGAGGGATCGAGCGTGCTCGCGGCGCTCGAGGCGCTGCTCCGCCTGCGCCAGGCCGCGTGTCACCCGGCGCTGATCCCGGGGCAGACGGCGCTGACGTCGTCGAAGATCGAGCGGCTGATCGAGAGCCTGGAGGACGCCGCGGCCGACGGGCACAAAGCGCTGGTGTTCTCGCAGTGGACGTCGCTCCTCGATCTGGTCGAGCCGCACCTGAAGGAGGCCGGGATCGCCTTCACGCGGCTCGATGGATCGACGCGCGATCGCGGCGCGGTCGTGGCCGATTTCCAGCGCGAGGCCGGCCCGCCGGTGATGCTGATCTCGCTCAAGGCCGGCGGCACCGGGCTCAACCTCACGGCGGCCGATCATGTGTTCCTCCTCGATCCGTGGTGGAATCCCGCGGTGGAAGATCAGGCCGAGGGGCGCGCGCACCGGATCGGGCAAGAGCGCCCGGTGATGGTCTACCGGCTCGTGGCGAAAGACACGGTGGAAGAAGGGATCCTCGCGCTCCAGCAGCGCAAGCGGAACCTGGCCGAGGCGGCGCTGGGCGAGGCCGATCAGGCCGGCGGCATCACCCGCGACGATCTGCTCGCGCTCTTGCAGTAGAAGAAGCGATGCGATCCGCGCCCGCTGCTGGTCGATCGATCGGGCTCGCGCTCGCGCTGAGCCTGCTCGGGTGCGGAGGCGAGCACGTGGAGGCGCCGCTGGTGATCGCCGCGCCGCCGCGCCGCGCGGTGACCTCGGCCGGAGCGCCGCGATCGTCGGCCGATCTCAAGGCCCCCGCGCCGCCGCCCGAGGCGCCCGAGCCCGAGGCGCTGCGCTTCTTTCTCGATCACCTGAGCGCGCCCGCGGTGCCGCTCGCGAGCGCGGCGCCGCCGGGGGTCGCGGCGATCGCGCTCGCCAACAGCGCGCTCGGCGAGGCCGCGGGGCTCGCGGCGCAGGGGCCGCCGGTCTTCGCGCGGCTCGCGGTCGGGCAGCGGGTAACCCTCCCGGTGTCGCTCCCGCCGGGTCGCTGCGTGACGTTCCTCGCGCAGGGCGGGCTCGGCGTGATCGAGATCGATCTCTTCCTCACCACGCCGGCGACGGGGGCGGTCCCGGCGTTCCTCGCGTCCGAGGTCGCGTCGGGCCCGGTCGCGGTGATCGGCGGACGCCACGGCTGCCTGCCCACCCCCGAGGGGGCACCCCCGGCGCTCGAGCTCCACGTGGTGCTGCGGCGAGGCGAGGGGGCCGTCCTCGTGCAGACCTTCGCGCGCGACGCGCCCCCGTGAAAAAGGATCGCGGGCGCGTGACGATTTCACGCAACTGCCGGCCCGCTCGCGTCGATGAACGAGAATGGGATCGCTCGTCATCACCCCCACGGATCCGGCTTACCCTGCGGCGCTCGCCGATCTCGCGCGGAAGGGCGCGCTGCCGTCGCTCTACCTCCGCGGCCCGCTCCCCACGCTGCCGGGCGTCGCCATCGTCGGCACCCGCCAGCCGACTGCCGAGGCCCTTTCGTTCACCCGCGAGCTCGTGACCAGGCTCGCCGCGGAGGGGCTGGCGATCTGGTCCGGCGGCGCGCTGGGGATCGACGCGGCCGCGCACGAGACGGCGCTCGCCTGCGGTGCCCCGACAGTGGTGGTGATGGGCGGCGGCCTCGATCGGCCGTACCCGAAGGCGCACGTCGCGCTGTACGAGCGGGTGCTGGCCGCGGGCGGCGCGCTCCTGGCGCGGGTCCCCGACGAGACCGATCCCAACCCCGGCGGGTTCCACCTGCGCAACGAGCTGCTCGCGGCGATCACCGCGGTGACGGTGGTGATCCAGGCCGGCTACCAGAGCGGCGCGCGGAGCACGGCGCGCGCGGCGCGGAGGCTCGGGCGACCGCTCGGCGTCGTCCCCCACGCGCCGTGGGACGAGGCGGGCCGCGGCTGCGCGCTCGAGCTGGCCCACGGCGCCCGGGCCATCACCCGCGCTGCCGACGTGATCGCGGCGATGACCGGCGCTCCCCCGGTTCGCCCGCCGGAGGCTCGCTCGCGGACGGTGTCCCGGGCCCGCTCGCCGGAGCCGCTGCCGCTGTTTGGCCCTGAAACCGCGGGGAAACCGCCGGTTTCGTCGCGGGGCTTGCCAGATCCGACGGGAGGACCCATTCTCCCCGGCCCCGATGCCGCCCCGTCCCAGCGAAGGCTCGAAGGCCCGGAGCTCGCTGTTTTTGCCGCCCTCGGCCCTGCGGCACACCACCTCGACGAAATCTGCGAGCGCTCCGGCGAGCCCCCTGGGGTGGTCTTCGCCACCTTGTTGATGTTGACTTTGCGAACGGTAGTAGTAGAGGGGCCCGCCGGGTTCTTCCGACGGGCAGGTCGGCCCTGACCCTCGGCAGCTTCAGAGGAAACTCCGCATTCCCGGCCCTCTTCGGGCCGTTCTCGTTTCAGGTAGTCCGCTATTGCTCCCCAAGAAAATTGATTCAGAGGCCCCCCTCCGCGGGCCAAGAAGGTCGTGATGGCCAAGACGCTCGTTATCGTTGAGTCGCCGGCCAAGGCGAAGACCATCAAGAAGTACCTCGGCGCGGGCTACGACGTCCTCGCCTCGAAGGGCCACCTCAAGGATTTGCCGAAGGGCCCCAAGGCCGTCGACTTCGCCAACGATTTCACCGAGACGTACGCCGTCATCGAGGGCAAAGAGAAGATCCTCGAAGAGCTGAAGGCCGCCGCGAAGAAGGTCGACGCCGTGATGCTCGCGACCGATCCGGATCGCGAAGGGGAGGCCATCGCCTTCCACATCCAGCAGGAGATCAAGAGCCCGCACCTCTTCATCAACCGGGTCGAGTTCCACGAGATCACCAAGAAGGGCATCGAGCACGGCGTGGCGAACCCGCGCGAGCTCGACGAGAACCTCTACGACGCGCAGCGGGCTCGCCGCGTCCTCGATCGGATCGTCGGCTACGACGTCTCGGCCCTGGTGTGGTCCAAGCTCGCGTTCGGCCTCTCCGCCGGCCGCGTGCAGTCGGTAGCGCTCCGCCTCGTCGTCGACCGCGAGCGCGAGATCGACGCGTTCGTCCCCGTGGAATACTGGAACGTCGGCGTGGGCCTGCGGACCGCGGCCGGCGCGCCGGTGCTGACGAAGCTCTCGGGCGCCGACAACGCGCGCCTCGAGGTCACCAACGGCGAGCAGGCCGGCCGCGTGCGCGCCGATCTACAGAGCGGCGGCTACAAGGTCGCCAAGGTCGTGCGCAAGGAGCAGAAGCGCAACCCGCCTGCGCCCTACACCACGTCGAAGCTCCAGCAAGACGCGACCAGCTACCTCCACTTCGGCACCAAGCGGACGATGCAGATCGCCCAGGCGCTCTACGAGGGCATCGATCTCAAGCGCGACGGCGGCCCGGTCGGCCTGATCACCTACATGCGTACCGACTCGACCCGCGTCAGCAACGACGCCGTCGCCGAGGTGCGCGCCGAGATCGAGAAGCGCTACGGCAAGGAGTTCGTGCCCGCGCAGCCCAACATCTACAAGTCGAAGAAGGGCGCGCAGGACGCGCACGAGGCCATCCGCCCGACCAGCGTCGAGATCCACCCCGACACGATCAAGAAGCACCTGAAGGACGAGCAGTACAAGCTCTACAAGCTGGTGTGGAACCGCTTCGTGGCCTCGCAGATGGAGCCCGCGGTCTACGACAGGACCACGGTCGACATCGAGGTCAAGCCGACGACGCCGGATCCGCTCCACGCGGTGTACGGCGTGCGGGCCACCGGGCGGATCCAGAAGTTCGCGGGCTGGCTCGAGGTGACCGAGGGGCAGCGCGAGTTCGCCGGCGAAGAAGACAGCGGCGAGCTCGCCTCGCCCGAGGCCATCGCCGCGCTCGCTGCGGCGGGCAACGCCGCGATCACCGTGCCGGTCGAGAAGGCCGCGGCCGCCGTCGTGGTCGAGGAAGAGGCCGACGCCCTCCTGCCCGATCTGAACGAGGGCGAGGTGCTCCAGCTCGCGGCCACGCCCGGCGTGATCACCGAGCAGAAGTTCACCCAGCCGCCCCCGCGCTTCAACGAAGGATCGCTGGTGCGCGAGCTGGAGAAGCGCGGCATCGGCCGCCCGTCGACGTACGCGGAGATCATCGGCAAGGTCCAGCAGCGCGCCTACGCCGAGAAGCTCGCCAGCGGCGGGTTCCAGCCGACGATGCTCGGCAAATTCGTGGTCGACGGGCTGATCAAATCGGACCTCGATTTCATGGATCCGAACTTCACCGCGCAGATGGAAGAAGAGCTCGACGAGGTCGGCGCCGGCACGCTCAAGCGCGTGGCGCTGCTGAAGCGCTTCTACAAGCGCTTCCGTGAGCAGCTCGACAAGTCGAAGAAGCTCGCGTCGTGGAAGCCCCCGTCGATCCCCACCGACATCGTCTGCGAGGAGTGCGGTATCGGGAAGATGATCAAGAAGTGGGGGAAGAACGGCTGGTTCCTCTCCTGCGAGCGCTACCCGGAGTGCAAGGGCACCAAGGATCTCGCGGCGGACGGCGCGCCCTCGCCGGTGCGCGAGACGGACATCGTCTGCGACAAGTGCGGCAAGCCGATGGTGATCAAGACGGG
>JBDTXR010000534.1:0-5686 GCA_040006075.1 Byssovorax sp.
CTCACCAGGGCAACAGCCCCTCTTCATTCGAGAACGTGCCAGTCGGCCCATCGGCGGGCAGCGTCGCCAGCCGCACCGGCTCCCGCGCGCCCTCCTTCACCGTGCGTGGCCCGCTGTGCCCGTTGAGGTCCGTCGCGGTGTATCCGGGGCAGGCCGCGTTCACCTTGATGGCCGTCTTTTCCAGCTCGATCGCGAAGGCCACCGTCACCGCGTTGAGCGCGGTCTTCGAGGGGCCATAAGCGACGCCGCCGATCCCGCGGAGCGGATAGGCCGGGTCCGAGCTGCGGGCGATCGATCCCACGCCGCTCGACACGTTGACGATTCGCCCGGCGGGCGCGGCGCGCAGGAGCGGGAGCATCGCTTGGGTCACGGCGATCACCCCGAGCACGTTGGTCTCGAAGACCTCGCGGATCTCGGCGATCGACGCCTGGCTGGGCAGGCCGCGGGCGCGGATCACGTCGAGCGGAGCGTTGGTCGGTGCGCTGGCAGAGCGGGCGATGCCGGCGTTGTTCACGAGCACGTCGAGGCGGCCGAGGTCGCGCTGGATCTGCTCGGCGGCGGCGGCGATTGACGCGCTGGAGGTCACGTCGACGGCGAGCGCGCGGGCGTCGTGGCCCTCGGCGCGCAGCTCGGCGGCCGTGGCTTCGCCGCGCGCGAGATCGCGGGCGCCGACGAGCACGGTGAAGCGTTGCGCCGCGAGCTGGCGCGCGATCTCGCGGCCGATCCCCTTGTTGGCGCCGGTGATGAGAGCAACAGGTCGTTCGTTCATGGGCGCAAATTAGCCGGCGCACCGAGCCGCGACTTGGCGATTCGTGGCGCGATACGCCGGAAGGAATTCGCCAAGATTGTCCAAGCCCACGCTCTCCCCGCGCCCTATGCTCGCCCGGTGCGCGAACCCCTGGCTCTCATGTTCGCGGGTGTGCGCGCCGCGCGCTGGACGATTTCCGATCTCTATCGCGGCGTGAAAGAGGCCCACGCGATCTATCGGATCGACGCCGGCCACAACGAGTGGTGGTCGAACGGCCGCACCTGGACGAGCGCCCCCGGATCGTTTCAGCTCAAACAACCCGGCGACGTTCATCGCGACGTTCGCCGCGATGGGCCGGTCACGCTCCGGATCGTCGCGCTCGACGCGGCGCTGATCACGGCGGCCTTGCGCGGCCGTCGGTCGCGCCCGCTGCGCGCGCCGCAGCTCGACGCCACCGACGAGCGCGCGGCGCCGTTCGCGCGCCTGCACGACGCGCTCGATCGCCACGAATCGGGTCTCGCGCTCGAGGTCGCCGTGGTCGAGGCCGTCGAGGCGTTCGCCGCCGAGCTCTCGGGTGTGGCGCTCGACGAGACGGCTCCCGAGTGGCGGCGGCCGGTGCGGCGCGCCGTCGAGCTCATGCGGGAGCAGCTCGCCGAGCCGCTCAAGCTCGACGCCATCGCCGCGCACGCCGGCCTCGACAAGTTTCATCTCAGCCGCGCGTTCCGCAGGCAAACTGGCCTGCCTCCGCACGCGTACCTCACGCACCTGCGCGTGCTGCGGGCGAAGACGCTGCTCGCCGACGGCGCGCGCCCCAGCGACGTCGCGACGCAGGTCGGGCTCTACGATCAGAGCCAGCTCAACCGCCACTTCCGTCGCATCGTCGGCGCCACGCCGGGCGAGTTCGCGCGCTCGATGCGGGCCGCGCGCGGCTGAGAGTGCCTCTCTCGATCGCGCGTCGACGAGCGCTCAGGGATCGCAGACCACCGGCCGGGCCTCGGGCGACCACCAGTTGCCGGACATCACGATCATCGCCATGAGCTGGATCGTGTCCTCGTAATAGCCCTCCGACGGCGCGCCCTCGATGGTGGTCCAGAGCTTGTTCAACCAGGCCTTGTGGTTGCCGTCGGCCATGGCGGCGACGCCGAAGGGCGCTGCAAAGGCCATGGTCAGGTAATCCGATCCTGCGCTCGGCGTGCCATTGAGCTTGTACCCGGCGCGGATCTTGGTCGGATCGCCGCCGGTCGCGCCCTCGATCCAGGTGGTCAGCGTGGTCGCCTCGGTCTTGGCGCGGGCGTCGCCCGAGACGAGGTAGTCTGTCCCGAGGCGCCAGGGATCGCGGCAAGCATTGTAATCGTAGGCGCCGTCGTTGGCGCTCTCCAGGAAGTTGGCGGGAGCGGGCTTGGGGTTCGACAGCGGGCTCACGATGAAGTCGGGGAGCAGGCCTTTGCCGGCGCTGAAGGTGCTCCGCATCGTCGCGATCAGGGTGTAGGTGCTGTCGGTGAGGCCGGTCCAGGCGGCCGAGCCCGAGGCCACGCCGAAGCTGCGGTAGTGGTCGGGCATGAAGTCCGACGATCGGGTCGAGTCGTGCTTCGCGTCGCCGGGCACCGCCCAGTCGCCGAGGAGCACATAGCTCTTGGTGGCGTCGAGGGTGTGCGCGGCGATGGCCTTGATCACCTTGAGGCCCTCGGCCTTGTAGTTGATGGCGTCGCAGCTCCCCCACTGTTTGTCAGCCACGAGCAGCGAAAAGGCGATGTCGAGATCGCCGTCGGAGGCGCTGTCGTTGCCCTGCGCGTCGTTGCACGAGGTGTCCTGATACCAGGACATGAGATCGGGCGACGACGAGCTGGGGTGATCGCGGAAGAAGTGATAGAGCCCGTCGAAATGCGCTCGGGCGTCCGGATCGTACCCGGCCATGATCGCCGAGAGCAGCATGCCATAGCCGTGCGCCTCGGAGACGGTGAGGTTGCCCGCCTCGGTCTTGGACTCCACGTAATACCGACCGTTGCCGCACCCCGCCTTGAGAAACTTCGCCTTCCAGGCGTCGTACTTCTTGCCGGTGAGATCGTCGAGCTTGGCCTGATTGACCACGTCCGGGAGGACCGATCCGGGCGTGTACGCCGCGAGGTGCGATCCAAACGGCGTCGCGGGGACCACGATGCCTTGGCCGGTGCCGCTGCTGCCGCCGCTGGTCGTGGCGCCAGCGGTGGTCGTCCCGCTGCCGGCGCCGCCCTGTCCGCCGCTCGAAGCCTGCGTCGACGAAGACATCGAATCGCCGCCGGCCCCCGCGCCGCCGGCGGAAGACGCGCTGTCCCCCGTCGAAGCGCTGGTATCCGAGGTCGAGTCGGAGGACGACGTGGTGGCCGGCGTGGCGGAGCCACAGCCCATCACGACCAGCGAGCACGAGAGAAGGAGCGCAAGGGTTCGCATGGGGGCTTTCCTGTCGTCGCGCGTGGTACGCACGGCAGGCGAACCCTGAGCACGGCGCGTGCCCGCGCTGTACCCCCAAATTCAGGCCGATTTCAGCGATTGTGAATCACGATCGCGCCCGGGTGCGATCTGGCAGATCGCAGCGAGGTGATCTGCCGGATCCTGTCCGAGGGGCAAGCTGCGCGCCGATGCCGACAGGCGATCAGACGATGTCGAACGGGTACGCGCGATCGGTGTACGCCCGGCTCGCAACGGCTTTCCGGAGCTCGTCGTCGTTCCGCGAGAAATCATGAACATTCTGCCGCAGCCGCTTCTGCGCCGCCGTCGTGAAGATGCTCGTCAGATCGATCTCCCGCCGCGCGCCCTCTTCCCCGCGCCTCTCGATCGCCCGGGTCGTCCGCGCGATGCAGGCCGCGATGGCGTAGAGATCGATCGACATCTCGGCGATCCGCTTCTGCGTGAACTGCATCTCGGCGATCTCTCGCCCATGCTTGCGCAGCACCAGCTCGGTGTTGCTGGCCAGCTCGCCGGTGAACTCCTCGAAGATCACGGCCTCACGGCTCAAGAGCGGATGAGCCCGCGTCAATCGCTCTCGCCCGAGCACGGTGCGTGCCTTGCGAACGGCGAACTCGCTCAGCAGGCCAAAGCCCTTGATCGGCTCGCGCATGGCCTTGACCACGTCGGTCAGGGCCTTGCCCGGGCCCGCCATGCCGGAGAGGGCGATGAAGCAGCGCAAGATCTCGTTGGTGCCCTCGAAGATCAGGTTGATCCGCGCGTCGCGCATCATCCGCTCGTAGGGGTAGTCCTGCATGTAGCCGATGCCGGCGGCGATCTGGAGGGTGTCGTTGACGACGTACCACAGCGTCTCCGAGCCGAAGACCTTGCAGATCGCGCTCTCGAGCGAATAATCGCTGACCTTGCCGTCGACGATGCCGGCGGTGAGGTACGTCATCGACTCCAGCGCGTAGGTCTGCGCCAGCATGGCGGAGATCTTGTCCTTGATCAGGCCGAACTCGCCGATGTTGCGGCCGAAGGCGCGGCGCTCGTTCACCCGCTCGAGAGCGAGCTTGAGCAGCACTTCGCACATGCCGAGCGAGCCCGAGGCCAGGCCGAGGCGGCCGCTGTTGAGGACCTCCATGGCGACCTTGAAGCCGCGGCCGACCTCGCCGAGGACGTTCTCTTTCGGGACCTTGACGTCGTCGAAGAACAGCTCGGTCGTCGACGAGCCGCGGATCCCCAGCTTGTGCTCGTTGGGGCCGTTCTTCACGCCCATCCCGCGCTCGACGATGAAGGCGGTGATCTTCGGCTTCTGGCCCTCTTCGAGCGACGAGGTGCGCGCGAAGACGGTGAAGACGTCGGCGAATCCACCGTTGGTGATCCAGATCTTGGCGCCGTTGAGCACGTAGTGCGAGCCGTCGGACGAGAGCTCGGCGCGGGTCTTGATGGCGGCGGCGTCGGAGCCGGCGGAGGGCTCGGTGAGGGCGAACGCGGCGGTGTGCTCGCCCGTGGCGAGCCTGGGCAGGTACTTGCGCTTCTGCTCGGGCGTGCCGAAGAGCAAGATGCCTTTGAGGCCGATCGACTGGTGGGCTCCGAGCATGACGGCGATCGAGGCGTCGAGGCCGCCGACCTCCTGCATCACCCGCGCGTAGGCCGTGGCAGAGAGGCCGATACCATCGAGATCGGTGGGAATTTGCAGGCCAAAGAGGCCGAGCGACTTCAACCCATCCATGACCTCGGGGGGGATGGTGTGGTCGCGATCGATCTTGGCGGCGTCGACGTTGGCCGCGAAATAGCGGCGCACGCTGTCGAGGATCATCGAGGTGTTCTCGCGATCGTCGCTCGGCAGCTCGGGGTACGGGAAGATCATGTCCTCGGCGATGACGCCGTGAAACAGGGCCTTCATGAAGCTTTGCTCGATCGTGGCAGGCATCTCGCGGTCCTTTCGCGGTGGGGGGCGAGCTATCGTTTTCCGGACTCGGGCGCAGACTCCGGCGCTGAACCAGGCGTTGAGACGGGCGCGACCGCGGAGACCGGCGCGCTCGGCTCCGGCTCTTCGTCCGCTCTGGCGGGCTCTTCCGGGGCGGCGTTGGCCGCGACTGGCAAGGCCAGCACCACGGGCTCGGGCGCCGGTGTCGACGCCGCGGCCGCGCGCTGCTCGGCCTCGCGCTGCCACGGGTACTTGATCCGGCCGTGGTACATGTTCACCAGGGTCGAGGCCATGCGCCCGGTCATGGTGCGCAGGTCTTCAATCGTCAGCCCCGAGTCGTCGAGCTGGCCCGATTGCAGCTTGGTGAACATCACCCGCTGGACCATCTCCTCGAACTTCTTCTGCTCGGGCGGCCAGATGGTGCGTGAGGCCGCCTCGATCGAGTCGACCAGCATGAGAATGGCTGTCTCCTTGGTCTGCGGCTTCATCCCCGGATAGCGGAAGTGCTCTTGCGTGAGGCCCTTGGGGTTCCCCTGCTCGTTGCATTTGTGCCAGAAGAACTCGACCACTTGCGTGCCGTGGTG
>JBDTXR010000535.1:0-5667 GCA_040006075.1 Byssovorax sp.
TCGAAGGCCATTTCCTCGCGAGTCAGCAGCATCTTCGTCTCCACCTGGGCAATTTACCGCGGACCGCGCCCGAGCGCCGCGCCATTCGACTCCGTCGAGCGCGAGGCCCGACCCGTGGTATACGGCGGACCTCGAAATACCGGATCGGCCCCGACAGGAGAACACCATGGCCCGTGTGCACAATTTCAACGCCGGCCCCGCCGGGCTCCCGCTGCCTGCTCTCGAGCGCGCTCAGCGCGAGCTCCTCGATTTCGAGGGCACGGGGATGTCGATCATGGAGCACAGCCACCGCGGCAAGGCCTACGAGGCCGTGCACAACGAGGCCATCCACCTCGTGAGGGAGCTGCTCACCGTCCCCGACGACTACCATGTGCTGCTCCTGCAGGGCGGCGCGAGCCAGATCTTCGCCACGCTGCCGATGAACCTCTTGCCCGCGGGCAAGAGCGCCGACTACCTGGTCACCGGCGGGTGGGCAGAAAAGGCCCTCGAAGAGGCGCAGCGCGTGGGCACGGCGCGCGCGGCGGCGAGCACCGCGGTGAACAAGGGATACACGCGCATCCCGCGCCAGGACGAGATCTCCCTCGATCCCGAGGCGGCCTATGTGCACCTGACCACCAACAACACCCTCTTCGGGACGCAGTGGCATGGATTGCCCGAGGTCGGGAAGGTCCCGCTCGTCGCCGACATGTCGTCGGACTTCATGTGGAAGCCCTTCGATGTTTCGAAGTTCGGCATGGTGTACGCGGGCGCCCAGAAGAACATCGGTCCTTCCGGCGTCGTCGTGGTCCTGATCCGCAAAGACCTCGTCGACGCGGGCCGCAAGGACATCCCGGTAATCTTCCGGTATGCCACGCACGCCGCGAACAACTCGCTCTACAACACCGCGCCCACGTTCTCGATTTACCTGATCCGCAATGTCCTGGCCTACACCAAGGACCTTGGCGGCCTGGCGGAGATCGAGCGCCGCAACCGGCGCAAGGCCGGCTTGCTCTACGCCGCGATCGACGAGAACCCCGATTTTTACCGCGGTCCGGTCGAGAAAGACAGCCGTTCGACGATGAACGTCGTCTTCCGCCTCCCCTCGGAAGAGCTGGAGAAGCGCTTCGTCGTCGAGGCGGCCAAGCAGCAGATGATCGGGCTCGCCGGCCACCGCTCGACGGGCGGGGTCCGGGCCTCTCTCTACAACGCTGTGCCGTACGAGTCGGTCGAGGCCCTGGTGTCCTTCATGAAGGACTTCGCGAAGAAGGCCTGACAGGGCCGGTCGAGCGAGGGAGAGCGCGCTCTCCCCGCGCGGCGCGCTCAGCCGATCAAGGCTTTTCGGAAGGCCGCGGCGTCCGCGAAGCGCGCGGAGGGCTCTTTGGCCAGGGCCCGCAGGATCGCGCGCTCGGCGCCCTCGGGGATCTCCGAACGGAGCTCGCGCGGGGGCTGCGGAGGCTCGGTGAGCTGGGCGAACCCGACGGCGATCGGCGACTCGCCGCGGAACGGCGGGCGCCCGCAGAAGACGTGATAGGCGAGCGCGCCGAGCGCATAGACGTCGGCGCGGGCGTCACACGTGGTGCCACGAACCTGCTCGGGGGCCATGTACTCCGCGGTTCCCAGGATCATCCCGGTGGCCGTCATCCCGGCGAGGAACGTGGTCGAAGCCAGGCCGAAGTCGATGACCTTGACCACGCGCGATCCCGCGGTGGTGCTCGCTCCGACGATCACGTTCTGAGGCTTGATATCCCGGTGGATCACGCCGGCCGCGTGCGCCGCCGAGACGCCGAGCGCGACCTCGCCGAGCACCGCGAGCGCCTCGCTCACCGGGAGCGGTGAGCGCTGCTTCACGAAGGCCGCGAGGGTGTCGCCCTCGATGAATTCCATGGTCAGGAACAGGAGCCGACCGTCCTCGTGGAGATCGTGAATGCGCACCACGTTGGGGTGGGTGATCCGCCGCGCGGCCTGGGCCTCGCGCCGGAAGCGCTCGGCCGCGAGCTCGGGATCGGCCGCCGAGATCGTGGCGAAGACCTTGAGCGCGACCCGTTCGGAGAGCTTGCTGTCCTCGGCGAGGTAGACCGCGCCCATCCCGCCGCGGCCGATCTCGCGCACGATCGTGTAGCGATCGAGCACGACGGATCCCGGCTCCAGGTGCCCGAGGACGTAGCTTGGTCGCGCCTCGACGACGCGCGCCGCGCCCTCCTTGCCCGGGCGTTGCGGCGGCGCGATCGGCTCGCCCACGAGCTCGGCCGTCTGCGCGCTGGTGCTCGCCGCGGCCGCGCTCGCCGCCGCCGGAGGCAGCCAGCGACCGGCGAGCGAGGCCTCGGCGGCGACGCGATTCAAGCGCTGATTCAGCTCGAAATCGACCGAGCAGACGATGGTCTCCAGGTTCTGGAGCCGCGCCTCCAGGAGCTTGCGCTCCTTGTTTCCCGACTCGAGCTGCTTCTCGTCGCCGCGTCCTCCGCTCCCGAGCCCGCGCTCGAGCTCGCGCTCCTTGAAGCGGAAATACCGGTTCACGAAGACGATCGCGACCGGCATCCCGAAGACGCAGAGCATGGCAACCATCGGGATGAGCGGCCGGAGATCCATGATGGCCGTGCGACTACGACGGCCGCGTCGCCGCCGCTACAGCCGGATCCGCTCGCCCTCGGTGGCGCAGGCGATCGGCGACGACGCGACGTCGTGAAAATCCGGATAGTGGATGAGCCGCATCCGCGCGCGCGTGGCCTCGGGCAGCGCGACCAGCGACGCGAGCGGCGTGTGGATCCCGAGGTTGGTCTCGTGAAAGAACAGATCGGCGCGCTCCAGCCAGGCGACAAGCGTTGGATCGAAGGCGGTGTCGGCGCTGTAGCCCACGCTCGCCGCGCCGTGCTTCACGCGCACCGCCGAGGTCGGGATGTGATGAATCGTCGGCCGGTGCTCGACCGTGAGATCACCGATGGTCGTCGCCCCGTGGCCGAGCGGGATCACCTGCGCGTAGTCCTCGAGCGAGAGGGTGCGCGCGACGCCGCCGGGCGCGTCGAGCAGCGTCTCCATCCCGCCGCGGAGCCGTGTGTCCCAGAGGCCCCGGAGCACCTCGGGGACGGCGTACACGGCCGCCTTTTTCCCGGTGACGAAGCGTCGATAGAAGAGGAGCTGCTCGAGCCCGCCCACGTGATCGCCGTGCAAATGCGTGATCAGCACGTGATCGATATCGTCGAGCCCCACCCGCTCCGACGGCTCCTTCGCGCACTCGCGGAGCGCGCGCGCGAGCGCGGGCGGCGCGTCGATGAGCAGCCGCGTGCTCGGCGACTCGATCAGCAAGCAGGCGTTGTAGTGGAGGGCGGTGAACGCGTCGCCGACGCCGACCACCCGGACCGAGAGCTCGCTCACGAGTCGTCGCTGCTGCTGCTGCCGCTGAAGAGATCGTCCATCAGCCCGCCGCCGGAGCCGCCCGCGTCGCCGCTGTCGCCGCTGCTGCTGGTGTCGCTGCTGCTGGTGTCGCTGCTGCTGCTGTCGCCGCCGAAGAGCGAATCCATCAGCCCGCCGCCGCTCCCGCCGCTCCCGCTCGTGTCGAAATTGCTCTGGCCCGAGTCGGTGTTTCCGCCGGTGATCGAGCCGAAGAACCCACCGTCGTTGCTGCTGTTGCTGCTGTCGTAGCTGCGGTCGTTGGTGTTGTAGTTGCCGTCGCTGGTGTTGAACGAGCTGTGGTGCGCGTGGTGCGAATGGTGGCCCCCGTGCTGGTAGCCCCCGCCCGAGAACGCGCCGCCCACGGCCGCGCCGAGGAACGACGCGGCGACGTTGCCGACGGTGCCCATGACCTGCATCCGGTGCTGCCCTTGCTGCGCGGCCTGCCGCTGCGCGAAGCGCTCGGGGGCGCCGACGAAGGCCTCGTGGCAGCGCAGGCACGCGGGCACGTGGTGGGGCGAGAGGCTGCTGCAGAACAGGCACTGCACCACGACCCAGGCCTGGCACTTCACGCACTTCTGCGCGCCCCACTCGTTCACCGTCCGACACTGCGGGCACGGGATGACGTTGTCCTGGGTCGAGGTCTGCTGCGCCCGCGCGAACACCGTCCCGCAGAACGTGCAGGCCCCGTGTCCCGGCGCCCGCGGCGCGCCGCAGTGCGCACAGATGTCGTTGGTCTCGCTCATGGTCGCCGAGCGTAGCAACCGACCGCGCAGAGCGAAAGTCAGGCCGGCTGCTTCGGCGTCGCGCAGATCTTCTTCAGCGCCTTGGCGAACGCCGGGCCCTTGCCCGTGTCTTCGTGTTTGAAGTACACGAACGTCTCCTTCCAGGCCGCCTGGTGGGCGAGGATCAGCTCGGCCCAGCGCACGAGATCCGCGCGCTTGTACCCCTCGTCCCGCAGCCGGAAATAGCCGAAATCAGCGGTGACGATCGGTGGCGTGGTCAGGGCCTCGGTGTCGGAGATGCAGAGCGCGGCGTTGCTCGCGCGGAGCAGATCGTAGACGGCGTCGTCGTGCCACGAGGCGTGACGGAACTCGAAGGCCACGCGGATCTCGGCCGGGAGCACCGCGAGAAAATCGCCGAGCCGCCCGGTGTCGATCTTCATGTTGTGTGGGATCTGGAAGAGGATCGTCGCCAGCGTGGGCCCGAGCAGCCGCGCCCCGGCGAGCAGCTCCGCCAGGTGCTCTTCGGCCCCGACGAGCCGCTTGTGATGGGTGATCTGCTGCGGGGCCTTGAGCGTGTAGCGAAACCCGGCGGGCGCCGCCGCGGCCCAGGCGGAGATCACCTGGGCTTCGGGCATCGATCGAAAGGTGTGGTTGATCTCCACGGTGGAGTGGCGCTTCGCGTAGTAGGCGAACATCTGCGCTTGCGGCAGGTTCGCCGGGTAAAACGACCCTTTCCACTCGGGGTAGCTGTACCCGCTGGTGCCGATCCAGAGCATGGCTGTGCAGCCTACGCGATCGCGCCCAGCGAGACATCCGACGGCGTCTCGTTCGGCGCGGGGATCCACTCTTCGTCGGGGCCGGCGGGCGGGAGCACCAGCGGGTCGCCCAGGTACGTCGTGCGGCCTCCGGGCAGGAAGAAGGTGCGGAAGAGGTACGCCGGGAAGCTCTTCTGATCGAGGTTCGGGTGGATGAAGGGGGCCACTCGTTTGGCGTGCTCCTCCGGGAGAAGGCTCCAGTGCAGGCCCGGCTCGATGTGATGGATGGTGTGGTAGCCGTTGTTGTAGGTCCACCAGTTGACCATCTTGCCCACGAAGTTCCGCGAGCTGTTGTACTCGCTGGTCTCGTCGGCGCCGTCGTGCTGCAAGAGGTTCATCGTGATGATGCCCCAGGCGGCGTACTGGTGCGGGACCAGCACGTAGAGCAGGAATTTCTTCCAGTCGAGCGCCACGAGAGCGCCCATGGTCGCCACGAAGACCACGGCCTCCAGGATCATCTGGCGGAACCAGGGGCGGTTGCGGCCGTACATGGCCTTGAAATACCGCATGTCGGCGAAGAAGATGTCTTTGCCGACCTTCGACATGAAGAGCAGGCCATTGAGGAAATGCCAGCCGTAGCGCGCCTTGCTGGTCCGCATCACGTCGCGGTACGACTGGGTGTGCTTGTGGTGGCTGAGGTTGTGGCCGGGCACATAGGCGCTGACGGGGTGACCGTAGGTCAGCGTCAAGACCACCTGGAAGGCCCGGTTCATCCAGCGGGCCTTGAAGACGGGGCTGTGCACGGTGTTGTGCGTGGCCACGGC
>JBDTXR010000536.1:0-5652 GCA_040006075.1 Byssovorax sp.
TGACGGCGGCGGCGAAGGTGCCGTTGCCCAGGTTGAGCAGCACGCTCACGTTGCCACTGCCAGAGTTGGTGACGGCGAGGTCGGGCTTGCCGTCGCCGTTTAGGTCCACCGCTGCGACCGAGGCAGCGTTCGAGCCCGCTGCATAGTTGACCGCGGCGGCGAAGGTGCCATTGCCTAGGTTGAGCAGCACGCTCACGTTGCCGCTACCTTTGTTCGCGATGGCGAGGTCGGCCTTGCCGTCGCCATTCAGGTCCGCCGCCACGACCGAGGTAGGGTTCGAGCCCGCTGCATAGTTGATCGCCGCGAAGGTGCCGTTGCCCTGGTTGAGCAGCACGCTTACGTTGGTGGTGTTCGCAACGGCGAGATCGGTCTTGCCGTCGCCGTTCAAGTCCGCCGCTGCGACCGAATTCGGCTGGCTACCTACGGAGGATGATGGCGGCCCGGGAAGTCCAAGCGTCCCGGTGCAGACCGGCGCGACACACACTCCCGCCACGCACTTCGCGCCCCCGTTGCAGACAACGGAGTCCCCACCCACGCAGGCGCCAGCCTGGCAGGTGTCGATCTTGGTGCAAGCATCCCCGTCATCGCATGCGGAGCCACTGGCTTTATTGGGGTGAACCGGCACGCCGTTGTCGCAGGTGTCGTCGGTGCATGGGTTGCTGTCATCGACGGGGACGCATGGACTGCCCCCGCTGCCGCCGTTGCCACCTCCGGTGCTGCTGGTGATGCCCGCAGTCGTTCCACCGACGGTCGTTCCACCGCCGGTGCCGCCCCCACCGCCAGTCGTTCCACCGCCGGTCCCCCCGGGCCCCTCGAA
This sequence comes from Byssovorax sp., assembly GCA_040006075.1. Taxonomy (GTDB): domain Bacteria; phylum Myxococcota_A; class Polyangia; order Polyangiales; family Polyangiaceae; genus JANYGI01. Next base: position 818 of record JBDTXR010000536.1, read on the forward strand.
CTGCCCAACCAGGATCGTGCAGTTCGAGCCCGCCAACACCAGCGCCACGATAGCGATCATCCAGAGTCGCGCTCGGACGAGCTTCCTCGACATCTTCCCCACCGTTCTCAACTCTTGTGCGGACATCAGAACCTCCCAACGGCGCCGAGCATTCCACCACCGGACGTCGGACTCACGGTGAGACCGACCCTCGCTTCATCGTTCTTCGCCGCCGTCGCGAGCAACACCACGCCGACCCCCGCCAGCGCCCCACCGGCGAGGAATCCAACCGTCGAGACCAACCCAAACGTGTTGTAGCTGTCGAGCTTGGGCACCAGCGAGGCCGGACAGCGCCCTTTCGGGCAGCCCTCCGCCAGCGTGCCGTGCAGATTGAGAACCAGCCCACCCATCACCCCACCGAGCACGAGCCCCGCCGCTCCCACGCTCAGCGAAGCCACAGCGACCGTCTTTCGCGCCGAGGTCTTCGGCTCGGGAGCAGGGGTGACGAGCGCGACCGGCGGTGGGCTCGTGAGCGGTGCTACCGGCGTCACCTCCGGCTTCGCAGCCGGTGCCGGCACGGCCAACGGCACCACCGCCGGCTCGGGCGCGGGGAGCTTCAGCTCGAGCGTGACGGCCTCCGTCTTTCCCTCGCCCACCGTCACAGTCGCCTCCGCTCGGCCTCCCTCGGCCCCGGTCGCGGTCACCACATGCTTGCCCGGATCCACCGCACGCCGCACTCCGATCGCGTCGCTCGGGAGCGCGATCCCGTCGAGCACGACCTTCGCGTTCGCGGTGCCAGAAACGGTCAGCGTCACCCACGCCATGCGTGGTGCGAGCGCGGCCAGCTCGGTGCGCGCGAGCTCCACCGCCTCGAAGAAGGACTTCGGCGACGTCGCGGGGAGGTCTTCCTGGAGGATCTGCGCGTACACGTCACGAGCTGCCACGAGCTGCCCGAGTTCGACGCGCGCGCGCGCCAGGCCAAGCATCAGCGTCGGCGCGTGAACCAGCGCGTCCGCGCGCGCGAACCGCTCCGCCGCCGTGGCGTAGTCCTTGGCGTCGACGGCATGATGCGCGTCCGCCGCCAGAGCGCGCGCCGCGACGCGATCGGCGTCGGAGGGGTCCGCCTCGGCCCGGCTCGGAACAAGAAAGGTCGCGACGGTCAGCGCGGCGAGCAGGCGGCGATACTTCATCAAAAGATCCTCGGGCGTGGGGTGATCGCGCGGCGATCAACTCCTCTGAATTGCGGTCCTGCGCCCGAAGGCGCGTCTTCAAATACCGTCCTCAGGGACGGGCGCGCCCCTCGGGGCCGCGGCGGCGGCCTTGCCCGTGTGCACCGCTTTCGCGCCCGCATCGGGCCGTGACGTGGCCAGTGGGGGGACTCGCGCGAGGATGGACGCCGAAGCGCTCGTTGGGGGCGCCGGCAAGGCCGTCACCACCGGGAGCGGGACTGGCACTGGCAACTCACTCGCTCCAGGCACAGCGGCAGCGGGCTGTGGATGCTCGGCCGGCGTGGTGGTGCTCGACGCTGTGGGCGGCGAAACGGCACGGAAGGCCAGCACGTAGACCAGCCCACCGGCCACGATCACCGCGCCGGCGAGGGCGACGAGCAACCCCGCCTTTCCTCTTCGCGGCTCCGGCTTCTCGGCGATCGAGTGCGCAGAAATGCCCGATTGATCTGACAGCGGCAGCACGAGCGTCGGCAAGAGATCCGCGCCGTCGGCAGAGATGCTTTTCAACAGCGGCACCTCCGGCCACGAAGGCTGAGGCGCATGAGGCGGCGACATGGCGATCCCCGACGGGAAAGCGTTCGCGGAGACGCTCGGCGCCAGGTCGAGCGCGAGCGTGAGCGCGTCGATGAGCTCCCTCGCGGTCTGAAATCGCTGCGCCGGATCGCGCCTGGCAGCGCGCTCCCACCACGCGTCGAGGCTCGGCGGTAAATCGGGCGCAACGCTGGAAGGCATCGGGATCGGGTCGACGCCGATCTTGAAGAGTACATTGCCCAGCGAGTCGCCGACGAACGGGCGCCTGCCCGTCAAGCACTCGAAGACGATCACGGCCAGCGCCCACAGGTCCGACCGGTAGTCGATGGTTTTGAGCCCACGGGCCTGCTCGGGGCTCATGTAGAACGGCGTGCCGACGAGCGATCCGGTGCTGGTGTCGGGGTTGCCGAAATCGGGCAAGCTGCTCTTGGCGACACCAAAGTCGAGCACCTTGGCGAGGTCCTGGTCCTCGTCACGGACGAGGAAGATGTTCGCCGGCTTGAGATCGCGGTGGACGAGGCCCGCGGCAGTCGCCTTGGTGAGCGCCTTGGCCACCTGCGACAGAATGCTGACGGTCTGGTGTGCGCCGAGGCGCCCTGTACGCTTGAGACGTTGTGCGAGATCCTCCCCTTCGAGGAACTCCATCGCGATGTAGGGCGTACCGTCGGAGATGCCGTGATCCAGGATCTGGACGACGTTCGGGCTTCGAAGCTGCGCCGCCGACTTCGCCTCCCGCTCGAAACGGCTACGCATCTGCACCGACTCCGCCGCCTCGCCGTGGATGAACTTGATCGCGCAGGGCGTGTCGAGCGAGGTGTCCTGGGCGAGCCAGACAGCACCCATCCCTCCCTGCCCGAGCATGCGGACCAGGCGAAATCGACCCGCGACGACGGTCCCCTCCTCCAACGTCATACTACTCTCCGCGCCCGATATCGTTCAGACCAGCACGTTCTATCACGACCGCAAACGGCGCGTACACCTGGCGGGGGATGGAATCGGGCTCGGCCGCTGTCTGGAGCCGGATCGCTGGCCGACCCTCCGCTTTTCCGTTGACAGTGTTTTTGCCCACCTCCTACCTTCCGCCTCCATGCGAACCAGGAACCTGAACCTCCTCACGCTCTCCGATCTGAAGCTCGGTCTCGATGACCTGTACGACAAGCGTCACAAATCGCTCGTCAGCTCCGGCACGGGCAAGAGCTACGAGCCGATGCTCGCCAAGCGTCGCACCTCCATCGATGCTCTTCCCGCCGCGCTCCTGGGCGGCAAGCCGCTTGCGGTCGAGCTGGGGGAGAAAGACGATCTCCACGACGGGCTGGGCTACGGGATCTGGCACTTCACCGAGGCGTATGTCCGGAATCCCAGGACACCAACCGAGCAGCTCGACGCCATCAAGCGCATTCGCGCGGCGTTCATCCCCATGCTGCTCGAGCTCTCGGCCAGCTATGCCACCGAGGCGGAGGCGGCGATCAAGCGCAAGCCCCTGTTGAAGACGCTCAAGGCCGATTTGAAGATGTTCCCCGTCGCCGGCGGTCTCACGCTGCTCGACTGGGTGACTGACTTTCTCGATGCCGGGCAATCGCTGCACGAGCTGCTGAGCAATCGCGCCGACGTGGACGACACCGGGCGCAAGGACGCTGGCACGCTCCGGACGACGACGATCGGGCTCTTGAACCGCTGCCGCTCGGCCATCGCCGACGAGGTCGACGACGACTCGAAGCTGCCGCGCAACCTCGATCAGCAGGTGTTCGCCTACTTCGACGAGCTGGAGAGCATGCGCGCGGCGTCGCTCGCGGCCACCGCGGCTGCGGCGAAGGCGGCGAAGAAGGCCGCGGCGGAGAAGGCGGCGAGCGCGGCGGCCACGCCCGTCGAGGCCGCCAAAACGGACAAAACCGCCCCGAAGTGACGGCGTGTGGGGGTTAGACGTGGCTCCGGGTGCGTCCACGGCCCGGGCGGCGGGCCGCGGAGATGGGTCGACCCACCGCGGAGGGCTGACCGGTGGGGCGCGGGGGTGGGTCGACCCAGCTCGACAGCCCGACCGGTGGGTCGCGGGGGTGGGTCGGCCCAGCTCCACCGGCCACCCGGCGCGCCGCGGAGATGGGTCGATCCAGCTCGACGGCCCGACCGATGCGTCGACTACGAGGGTTGCCATCGCAACAGGCCGGAACAATGCGTGTCCACACACCCTCGTGTGCTTTTGAGTGGACTTGTCTGGAGAGATCCCTGAACGTCGGACCAACGCGGTTGGTGCACGCCGATCCAGCGAGGTCCTGATGATCCGCATCGTCTCCACGTTACGTAGCCTCGCCAACGTTCTCGGGCGATGTACGTATCGGACGCTCCTGTTCCTCGTTCTCGTTCTGGCCTGCGTCGTTGGCGGCGCAGCCTGCCGCAGCGACGACACGGTGACGCCGCCGTTCAGCCTTCCTGTGCTGGACGATTCCGATGCTTCCCCGGTAGCAGGCACGATTCCGGGTTCGTTCGCCGTCTCCAGCACCGGCGAGTCCACATATAGTTTTTCGCTCATCATTCCACCGGGCGCCGCAGGGATGCAGCCGTCGTTGGCCGTCACGTACAGCAGCGCCTCCGGCGATGGCATGCTGGGTATGGGGTTCTCCCTTACTGGCCTGTCCGCGGTAACGCGCTGTCAGCGCACCGTCGCGCAGGACAGCCAGCTCCGCAGCGTCCGCTACGACCAGGACGACGCGCTCTGCCTGGACGGCGCGCGCCTCGTACAGGTCGGGAGCAGCAACGGCGTGGTCGAGTATCGAACGTTCCCCGACTCGTTCGTCAAGGTGCTTGCGTACCCGAGCAAGGTCGCGGAGAACCCGGCGGAAACGCTCAAAGTGTTCGCTCGCTCCGGGCTTATCCTGGAATATGGATCCTCGCCAGACTCGAAGGTCATGGGGCGAAGCGGAGTGATTCGGTCGTGGCTCGTCAACCGCGTGAGCGACCGGAGCGAGAACACGATCGATTACGAGTATTTGAACATCTCCGCGGGCCACGAGAACACCACGGAGTACGGTCCACTCCGCATCCGGTATACGGGCAACCGGAGCGTGCTCCCGAGCCGAACCGTGCAGTTTGCCTACGAGCCAA
>JBDTXR010000537.1:0-5563 GCA_040006075.1 Byssovorax sp.
CGCTCGATCCAGTCGAGCGAGCGCGCCGCCGCCGCGTCTTCGGGAGACGAGGCGGCAGTTGCAGGGGCGAGAGCGGGCTCTCGGAGGAGGCGCATCGTGGGGTCGAAGCTCTCTACGAGCGTCGCCCGGAAAGGTGACCGAAGAAATCGTCAGCGCGATCGGAGCCGGTCGACCCGGGCGAATGCGTGGACGCGGCGCGAGGCGCCGGGCTCCGGAAGGAGCGGGCCTGTCACCGGGGCGGGCCGAGCTGAAGCCCGGCGAGGCCCTGGAAGAAGCGAACGGCCCCGAAGAGGATCGGCCCGAGGGCGATGACGTACGAGTGGTTGTTCAGCGAATACGTCGCCCAGGTGAGGGTGACGCCTGCTGCGCATACCAGGCCGCCAACGAGCATGTTCCGCAACGCCAGCTCGCGGGCTCCCTCCGTGGTCCGGGCGCGCGGACCCAGCCCGGCCGCGGCGAGAGGCGCGATGAGCTGATCGTCGATCCTCGTTTTGACCACGCGCTGCGCGATCAGCCCCCCGAGCACCGCGGGGTTGGGGATGCGATCGAGGCGGATCGTGCGCCAGGCCAGGATCGGAAGGCGGCGATAGAGGTGCACGCGTCCGTGCGACACGACAGCCAGCCTGATCTCGCCCCACGTCGCCCGCGCGCCGTTCGCGGTGATCCCGGCGCGATCGGGGATCCGGCTCGACCAGCGCGGGCTCACGATACGGTCGCACAGGCATCGAAGACCCGTATCACCCTTGGCGCCTTCGCGGGCAAGCCGCGGAAGGGCTCGTCGGGTCCAGCGTCCTCCGGGACCGAGCGGTGATGCTCGCTCCCTGGTCGCACATCCGGCGCGTACCGCCCCTCGGGCAGAGACCCTACCGCCGAGGCCGCGAGCGGCGCTGCGGCCTGACGACAGGCATGCTCCCCGCGGCTCGGCTCAGCCGATCGCGCGCAGGACGCGAGGCATGGATGCGGGCGCCGACGCGCACCCCGCATTCTAGCGCGAATTCCTCGCAGTCGTGCTCTCCGAAAATGGATAAAGTCGGGGCGTCGGAAGTAGGGAGAGATCTCTTCGGACGGTTGGTGGTACAACGAGACGGGCTACTCGCCTCGTGACGAGGATCGCCACGCACCCCGCCGTGAAGGCCCACACCGGATTGGCAAGCTCACCCAGATGGCCGACGCGATCGAGATCAAGGCACGAAAGAGCAGCGAATGAACACTGTCATCTACTATCGTGCCGGCGGACCCATGGATCAGGAAGAGCTCGCCGCGGCGAAGCGGCACTTTCCCATCCTCGAATCGAGGTTGACCATCCAGGCGGGGCAGCTCGTCATCGGGCGCTACAGCGTCCTGCCCTTCTACCGGGAGCTCGAGCAGGATGTGCTCACCGTCGGAGCGCGCCTGATCAACACGCACTCCCAGCATCTCTACGTCGCGGACCTGCAGAGCTGGGTCGCGGACCTCGGAGACCTGACCCCTGCGACCTGGAGCCGCCTCGAGGACCTCCCGGAAGAGGGGCCGTTCGTCCTCAAGGGTGCGACCAACTCGAAGAAGTTTCAGTGGAAGACGCACATGTACGCCGAGAACCGGCGTGCGGCCTGCGAGGTCTATGCACGCCTGTGCGAGGACGGGCTCATCAGCCAGCAGCAGATCTACATCCGCAAGTACGTGCCGCTCGTCACGTATTTTCTCGATGTCGTCGGCCTGCCGGTGACCAGCGAGCTCCGCTTCTTCGTCTACGATGGCGAGATCCTCTGCGGCGGCTACTACTGGTCGAGCCATGTCGACACGCTCCTCGAGAGCGGGATCGAGCCGCCGAACGTGGAGGACGTCCCGCGGGCGTTCCTCGAAAAGGTCACCGGCAAGATCGGCAAGAAGGTCATGTTCTACGCCCTCGACGTCGCAAGGACGATCTCCGGTGAGTGGATCGTGATCGAATTGAACGATGGCCAGATGAGCGGCCTCTCGATGAATGATCCCGACGAGCTCTACGGACGCCTTGCCGCGCGTACGAAGTAGACGAAAAGACGCGCACTGGGCCCCTCGGACGCGCCGTCCGGGCCGGCGATCGCGCGGAAGAATTCGGTACATCGAGTGAGCCATCCCGGCCGCACGGTACGGCTGCGGCGGGATCGCTTCGAGGGTGAGCGGGCTCGCGAGCTTGCGTCCGACGCGCGGATCATCCGCCCCGCGACGGGTCGGCCCATCCCGTCGCGTCAGGTGTGGTTGGCGAGGCTCACGGCGCCGGATTCACCCAGAACTTCTCCCAGGTCCCGATGGCGTCACGATTGGCGATGAGCGGGCTCGCCCCGGCGTTGTCGGCGCAGACGTAGCGGCCGTTGACCTTGGACTTGAACGAGACGCTGCCGTCGCTGTTCTTGCTCGGATAGAAGCTCTCCCACGGGCCGAGGAGGTCGCGGTCGGCGACGAGCGGGCTCCATCCGGCGCTCTCCGCCGACACCAGGCGACCGTTGGCCACGGCGCGCAGCGCGACGCTGCCATCGCTGTTCTTGATCACGTCGAACTCCTCCCAGGTCGAGGGCGCGTCGCGATTGGCAATCAGCGCGGACGAGCCGTAGTTGTCGGCGCAGACGAGCTTGTTGTCGGCCAGGGCGCGAATGGTGACGCGACCGCTGACATCGCCGGGGACACCGCCGCCGCCGCTGCCACTGCCGCTACCACCGCCCGTGGAGGTGCCCTCCTGCATCCTGGCCTTGACGAACTGGCCCGACGCGGTGAGCGCCGAGGCCGGCCATCCGCCGCTGGTGCTGGCGCCCGGGTTGAGGGCCGAGGCGGTCTCCTGCTTGTCGAAGAGAGACCAGTTGGCCCAGCTCAGGCTGTTCTGGTCCAGGAAGTTGATCCACGCCTGCGACTCGTCGAGATCCAGCCCGCCGTTGCCCGAGGCGTCGCAGGTGCCCCACTCCGTCACGAAGAGGGCCAGTCCCTTCCCGATGGCATACGAGGCCTTGTCGCGGAGCGCCTGCTTGTGCGTGCCCGCATAGAAGTGGAGCGTGTAGGCCACGTTGGCGTGGTCGGTGATCGGATCGTTGGCGGCGGCGTCGACGTCCTGCGACCAGCTCGGCGTACCGACGATGACGACGTTGTTCGCCCCGGCGCCGCGGATCCCGCCGATGACGTCCTCTGCGTAGCTCTTGACCTGACCCCAGGAGACGTTGACGGGCTCGTTGTAGATCTCGAAGAGCACGTTGGGCGTGCTCTTGTAGGTCTGCGCCATCTCGGTGAAGAGCTGCTTGGACTGCGCCCAGTGCTGGGTCGCGTTATGATCGTGCCAGTCGATGATCACGTAGATCCCCTTGGCCACGGCGGCGTCGACGGCGGCCTTGACGTTGGCCTTCTCGGCGGCGGGGTTGTCGAGATAGCCACCGTTCTCCACGCCCATCGCGGCGCGGATGACGTTCCCGTGCCAGTCGTCGGCGATGGTGCCGATCGCGCCGGCGTTGTAGAACTGGCTGGACCACTGGCTCCAGAACAGGCTCATGCCCTTGAGCTGGACGGTGGCGCCGTGCTCGTCCTGGAGATGGGTGCCGGAGATGTGGAGCGCGCCGTGCGCGGCGATCGGCGCCGTGAGCGGCGAATCGAGGGTGTCGGGCACCTCGGAGGTCTCGTCCACCGCCTCCCCGATGCAGCCGAGGCCGGTCGTGGACAGGGCCACGAAGGCGAGCCAGGCAAAGCCCCGACCAGACGACATACCGCGCGCCGAGCTCTCTTTCATGGGATCCTCTGGCAGGTGACGTCCGACGCGCTGGGCATCGGCGACGGGTGACGGCTCCGCGTCCGCCCGGAAGCTCCCGGGGTGACGCGCACGAGGATGCCCATCGCACGATGCGGGCCACATTGGTGACAGTTAAATATGTCTCTGAATTGGGGGATCGGCAACGCAGGGATGATCCCGCGGATCACCCTCGCGGCGATCGGCGGGATCATCCCCCTTCCGCGCGCAGACCACTGCCCGCGACGCCCTGTCGAGAGCAAGCTCGTGGACGGGCGGAGGGGTCGACTCCGTGGTGCTCGCCCGGCTCCAGCGGCGGCTCGTTCGCGTCTTGAAGAGTGCACGGCGATATCCCAGCAGGCGGAGGATCTATTCCCGCCTTGCGTCGGGAAGTTTGCCTGTGAAAATCAATGCCTCCTCGACGCGGACTGCCAGGCAATTTCAGATTTATTGATGCTGAAGTCCCTCTCTTCTCAGTCGCCCGATCACATTGCGTGGCTTTGCAGAGGGGAATGCCGGTGTCGCACGGCTCCGGCTCCACCGCGGGACTGGAGCGCGCGCACCGCGGGGACCGATCGCGCGAAGATCGCTCGATGGTCGGCGGTACTGGCGGCACGCTCCGGCAGGGCCCGTTTCGTTGTCGTATCCGCTTGACAACAAGATGCGACCTGTAGTCAGTGTCGACTGACCACCCTACCCGAGAATCATGAAGATCCACCGGCTAAAGCTCCAGAACTTCCACGGCTTCGAGGCTCTCGATCTCGCGCTCGAACCCTCGTTGACGCTCCTCATCGGCGAGAATGGCGCGGGCAAGACGGCGGTCCTCGAAGGGCTCGCGGTCGCGCTCGGCGGGCTGTTTCTCGATCTGCCCGGCGCGACGGGTCGGTCCATCGACGCGGAGGACGTCCGGGTGCGGCTCTACGAGCACGCAGGCCTGCTCGACCGCCAACCCCAGTGGCCAGTGGGTGTCTCCGCCCAGGCGACAATGGACGGGAAAGCAATGGAATGGGAGCGCTCGCGAGCGAGCGGCGAAGGGCGCACGACGCGCTCCCGGACGGAGGCGCTGAGGAAGCACGCGAAGGATCTCGTCAAGGCCGTCAAGGCTGGCAAACCTCGCGACCTCCCCGTAGTGGCCTACTACGGAACGCAGAGGCTCTGGCGGCACAAGAAGATCACGACCGCGAAGCGCGGGGTCGGCTCTCGCTACGACGGCTACGTCGACGCGCTCGATCCAGCCTCGAACCATCGTCTGCTTGCAGAGTGGATGTACCAGCAAACGCTCGTCGAGCTCCAGCGCCGCAAAGAGGTCCCGCAGCTCCACGCGGTCGAACGCGCCGTGTGCCAGTGCATTGAAGGTGCGACCCGGTTTTTCTTCGACGTGAAGGAGCAAGATCTTCTTCTCGAGCGGGAGGACGCTGAGCCTCTCCCGTTCTCGACGCTGTCCGACGGCTATCGCAACATGGTGGCCCTCGTCGCAGACATCGCCTGGCGGGCTGCGGTCCTGAACCCGCACTTCGGTGCCGCTGCCGCGGAGCGCTCGGTGGGGGTCGTCCTCATCGACGAGATAGACTTGCACCTTCACCCGCGCTGGCAGCGACGCGTCCTCGGCGATTTGCGTCGGACGTTCCCGGGGCTTCAGTTCGTCACGACCACCCATTCTCCCCAGGTGCTCTCGAGCGTACGCCGAGAAGAGGTGCGAATCTTCGAGAAGAATCTGCTCGTGGACGCTCACCCGTTCGTGGAAGGCCGAGATACCAATAGCCTGCTCGAAGACGTCCTCGGGGTCCTCGAACGGCCCGACGACGTGAAGGCAAGGATCGAAGAGGTTGCGCGCCTCATCGA
>JBDTXR010000538.1:0-5552 GCA_040006075.1 Byssovorax sp.
GGCGGCGGCACGGGAGCCGGCGCGGCGACGTCGCTGACCCAGCAGTCGGCCTTCGGCGGCGCGGCGAAGCTGAAGGCGTGCGAGGCCGCGTCGTGCTTCTTCGTGACGAGCTTGTCGGTCTTGTAGATCTTCGCGTCGCCGCAGTCGTACGCCGTGGTGTCCTTGCCGGCTCGGCGGGTCTTCGAGGGCGCGTTCGCGGGGCGCGGCGAGCGGACGTTGTCGCACTGGGCCCACTCGAGGACGTACTCGGCGTTGTCGTCGGGCAGGAGCGTGTGCGACGACGGATCGGTCGGCAGGCGCTTGCCGCTGAGGATCATCTTCATCATCACGTTCTTGCCGTCGAGGACGCGCAGGCGAACGGGGTAGGTGAGCCCGCCGATCATCTTCGCGGGGTGCCCGGTGCCAATGTCGATGTCGGGGCACACCGGCTCGCTCTCGATCGGCGCCGGGATCGGCGTCCCGGCGCAGGCCTGAACCGACGCGGTGAGGGCGAGCAGAGCGACGGACGAGAGCGCGAGCCGGAGCTTCGAGTTCATGGGCGGGAGAGCGAGTAACAAAGCCCCCGGTGGGGCGCAACCCAGCGCGGCCACGCTCAGGCGATCTTGGTCTTGCCCATCTTCAGGATGCGGTCGAAGTGCTCTTTCGAGACCGGGACCACGCTGAGGCGTGAGCGCTTGAGGAGCTGGATCTCCGCGAGATCCGGCTCGCTCCGGATGTCTTCGAGCGAGACCTGGAGCTTGAGCGGGACCACCGGCGCGAGCTCGACCACGCTCCAGTCTTCGCCTTCGGCGGTGGGATCCGGGTACGCTTCGCGGGTGATCTTGGCGACACCGGCGACGGCCTTGCCCTCGCTCGAGTGATAAAAGAGCACGAGGTCGCCTGCCTTCATGGCGCGGAGGTTGTTGCGAGCCTCGAAATTTCGCACGCCGTCCCAGGTCGTGGTTCCGTCGCGGAGCAGCTGCGCGAAGGAGTATTTGAACGGCTCGCTCTTCATGAGCCAGTGGCTGCGGGGCATGGTCCTCCACCGGCCGGCACCCATCGGAGCCCCGGCGCGGATGGCTGCCACCGTAGCATCCGCCACGCGGGCCCGTGCGATTAACTAGTCGTTGATGACGATCCGCGTCCCGTCTTTCACGACGGACGCGACCTCGTCGATTTCGTCGTCGTCGAGGGCCACGCAGCCGAACGTCCAGTCGTGCTCTTTGTGGACGCCGTTCCAGTCGGCGTGCCCCGTACCGTGGATGCCGATGCCGTTGCCGACGCCGTGTCCGGCGGGGACCTCGCCGCGCTTCTTCAGCTCGGCGAAGCGCGCGCGGTCTTCGTCGTTGGGGTAGCTGACGACGAGGAAGTTGTGGAAGAGCCCCTTGATGCGGCCGGTCACGTGGTAGGTGCCGACCGGCGTGACGTTGTCGCCCTCCATGCGCTTCGGGCCGGCGCCGCCGCTGCCGATCGCCACGCGGTAGGTCTTCACCTCGCGGCCCTTGGCGCGGAGCTGGAGGCGATGGTCCTGCTTGTCGATGACGATCTCGTCGACGGCGTCGGGGCGCGTCGCGTCCGCGAGCGCCGTCGAACGGGCGCCGTTCGGGGCGAGGAAGAGGGGGACGGAGACGAGCACGGCGAGCACGAAAGAGCGGTGTTTGCGCATTCCGGTCGGTCGATCGCCGCCGCGGGAGTGTGACCGCGTCGCGATCGCGAATAGGATCGAAAAATAGCTGGTCACACTCCGCTCGCCTCCGGCGACGGACGGCCGATGAGCGCGACGATGTCCACCGAACCTCCCGCGATGAAGACGCTGCTCGGCGATCCGGCTCTCCGGCGGGCGCTCTCGGATTTCGTGCGGCGACGCGTGCCGCCGTCCGACGTGGACGACGTGGTGCAGACGGTGCTGGTCGACGCGCTCGCCGCGACCAACGCGCCGTCGGATCCGCGCGAGCTGACGCGGTGGATGCTGGGCGTGGCGCGGCACAAGGTGGCGGATCTCCATCGCCGCGCGCACCGCGAGCCGCCGGCCGAGCTCCACGATCTCGAGGGCGTGCCCGCGCCGATCGAGGAGCTCGAGATGGCGCGCTGGGCCGAGGAGCAGGCGGGATCGAGCCGCGATGCCAAGCAGACGCTGGCGTGGATGGCGCGCGAGGGCGAGGGCGAGAAGCTCGAGGCCATCGCCACCGACGAGCAGGTGCCGGCGGCGCGCGTGCGTCAGCGCGTGTCGCGGATGCGCCGGTGGATGAAGGAGCGCTGGCTCGCGGAGCTGGCGGCGGTGGCCGCGCTGGGCCTCGTCGCGGTCGTGACCTGGTGGATCTTGCACCGCGCCGATCGGCCCGAGGCCAACCCGCTGCCGGCGCCGTCCGCGCCGATCACGCCGGAGCCTCCGAGCTCGCTCGAGCGCGCGCGCGCGCTCCGCGCCGACGCCCTGGAGAAGTGCTCGCGCGAAGACTGGGCGGGCTGCCTCGAAGGCCTGGATCAGGCGCGCGGCCTCGATCCCGTGGGCGATCAGGCGCCGGCCGTCGGCGCCGCGCGAACGCAAGCGAAGGAGGGCTTGCTCCGCGACAACGTCGCCCCGGGTCCGACGGGCTCACCCAAGGACGCGCCCCCTGCGCCGAAGGGCTCGCCCTCGGGCGCGATCACGCCGTCCGCCGTGCCCACGGGCACGACCGGGATCGGCCTCGGCAAGTCGGGTGGGACCATCGGATCGGGGACGGGGACCGGCGCCTCGACGCCGGGCTTCGGCGGCAGCAAAAAGGCCGCGCCGAGCAAGCCCACGAGCAAGAGCAAGCCCGACACGCCGAGCGATATCGGCAGCTTCGACACCAAGAAATAGCGCGGAAGAGGGCTCGCGCCGCGCGGCGCGGGCCCTCGGCGTCTACAGCGTGGCGGTGCGCGGGCGGATGATTTCGACCTTGCCGATGCGGGTCGAGTCGGAGTCGCGCACGATGAAGTGCAGGCCGAACTTGCTCACGGCGGTGCCGACCTCGGGGATCTTGCCGACGTGGTCGGTGAGCATGTGGCCCAGCGATTCGGCGCCGCCGTCGAGGGTGATGCCGCCGCCGAGGTAGTCGCCGAGCTCGCGCATGGAGACGGCGGCGTCGGCGACCAGGCGGCCGTCGCCGAGGTCTTCGATCACGGCGATCTCGTCGGTCTCGTCGTGCTCGTCGCGGATGTCACCGACGATCTCTTCGAGCACGTCTTCCAGGGTGACGATGCCGGAGATGCCGCCGAACTCGTCGACGACGATCGCCAGGTGTTGCCGGCGGCCGCGCATCTCTTTCAGCAGCGTGGAGAGGGGCTGCGACTCGGCGACAAAGTTCGCGGGCTGGCGGATGATCTCGCGCAGCGTCGTCTGCTTCTTGTCGCCGGCCTCGAGGAGCTTGAAGAGGTCTTTGGCGTAGAGCAGGCCGACGACGTTGTCGATCTGCTCGCGGTAGACCGGGTAGCGCGAGTGGCCGCTGTTGGAGACGAAGGCCAGCGCGTCGTCGAGCGACATGCTGACGTCGAGGGCCTCCACTTTGCCGCGCGGGATCATCACGTCGCGCGCGGTGCGGTCGGCGAACTCGAGCACGTTGCGGATCATCTCGGCGGGCTCGCGGCCGAAGAGGCCGGTGCGCTCGCCCTCCTCGACCAGGGCCTCGACCTCGGCCTCGGTGACGCGCGGATCGACGGGCTGCTCGCCCTCTTTCTTGCGGCTGAGGCGCTCGCCGAGCCACCCGAGCGGGCCGGCGAGCGGGAGCATCGCCATCTCGAGCGGGCGGAGCCAGCGCGCGGCGATCGGCGCGACGTTGTCGGCGAATTTCTTCGAGAGCGAGGTGACGATCTCGAAGATGGTGGACGTGAGCAGGACGGTGACGCTGAGCGCCACGTACGGGCGATTGGTGAGGTCCGCGAACACCTCGAAGAAGCAGAACACCGTGACCGCCGTCGAGGTGATCCGACCGACGAGGTAGCGCGAGCGGATCCGCGGCTCCTGCGCCTGGATCCGCTCGAACGCCGCGCGCCGCTTTCCCGTCGCCTGCTCGATCAACGCGTTGAGGTGCGTCGGGCTCAGGCTGGTCACGGCGGTGTCCGCCCCCGCGAAGAGGGCGCCGACCACGATTGATGCGCTTGCCCCCAGGAGCGCAGGCCAGGGGATAGTCAAACCGAGCTCCTTTGACGACGAGAGTACAGGAGGCTTCCGGCTTTGCGCAACCCGAGGGCGGCGCAGGTACTTGGGAGCAAGGGTTCGACAGGCATCGGGGCGAGCAGGGGACGCGAGAGGGAACAGGACGGGGCGCAGGATCGGCGCGGCGCGAGGGAGCATAGCCCACCGCGACGCGGAGGGCGGGGGTGGCGCTAGGTACGAAATCCGCGGTGCGACACGAGCTCGCTCGCGGTTCGGGTGCCGATCGCCACGAGGCGCCCTTCCGGGTCGAGCCACGCCGAGGCCTCGCCCGGGGGCGGCAAGATCACGAAATCGGCTTCGGATAGAGCCTTTCCATGGTGCGCGCGGATCGCCCCGTCGTTGGTCAGGCGACCCGAGGCGAGGGCCTCGCAGGCGGCCGTGGGGACCGGGACGAGGGCGCCCGGCTGAAGGTCGTCGAGGGCGACCGCTCGCTCGAGCGTGAACGGGCCGCTCGCGGTGCGGCGGAGCGCGCCGAGGTGCGAGGGCAAATCGAGGCGGGCGCCGAGATCGCGCGCGAAAGAGCGCACGTAGTAGCCCTTGCTCACGTCGAGATCGACGTCGAGGAAGGGATGATCGAGGGCGGCGTCGGCGCCCACGGCGGTGATCGCGCGGAGCGTGACCTCGCGCTCGGGCATGGCGATCTCCTCGCCCTTGCGGGCGCGATCGTAGCTGCGGCGGCCGTCGATCTTGATCGCCGAGAACGCCGGGGGGATCTGCGCCGTGCGCGCGAGCTCGCTCGCGAAGGCCTCGGCGAGGCGCGATCCCGGGGCCTCGCCGCGCGCTACCGCCGCGAGCTCGTCGCGCAGCCACGCGGGGATCGCGGCCGACGCCGTCTCCTGTCCCTCGCGATCGAGCGTGTCGGTGGCGACGCCGAAGGTGATCCGCGCGCGGTAGCGCTTGGGGTGCGCGGTGAGGTACGGGCCGAGCTTCGTGCCCTCGCCGACGAGGAGCACGAGCACGCCCGAGGCCATGGGATCGAGCGTGCCCGCGTGACCGACGCGGCGCGTGCCGAGCTTGCGCCGCGCCTTGCCGACGCAGTCGTGGCTGGTGGGGCCGACGGGTTTGTCGACGACGAGGACGCCGTGCGGCCCCGTCGGCTCCTCGGCCTTCGTCAACCGATCACCCGAACCAGACCGATTTGCGCGCCGAGACCATGCGGTCGAGCATGCCTTGAATCGTCGTGCGCACGCGCTCGGCGAGGCGCCCCACGAGGATGTCGTCGTCGGCGGCCTCGGGCCCGTAGGTGTCGAACGACATCGGCTCGCCGAAGACCACGCGCCACTTGGTGGGCGCGGGCAAGAGCCCGAGCGGCCCGAGCGCGGGGAACGTGGGCGTGATCGGCACGTACGGGATCCCCAGCGTCTTGGCCATGTACTCGATGCGGTAGAGCATGGGGTTG
>JBDTXR010000539.1:0-5547 GCA_040006075.1 Byssovorax sp.
TGACGGCCGGCGGGGGGGCGGGATCGCCGGAGCACGCCGCGCAGGCGAGGAGGGCCGCGGCGGCGAGCGCGAAGGGGGGAATACCGATCTCCATGGGAACGCGCTCTTTACCCTCAAACGCGGGTTGCCGGCGCCCAAAACTGCACCTCGTCGAAAGGCTTCGGATATGCTCCTGGTCGCCCCCATGACAGCCGGACCTCCCGGACCGCCCCGCAAATTGCCTCCTCCTCCGCCGCTCCGGCCTGCTGCGACGACGGCGAGCGCGTCGGCTCGGCTCCCGCCGCCCTCGGGCGCGGCGGCGCCGCCTCCGCCGATGCGACCGCCGATGCGCACGCCGGCTCACGGCGAGCACGCCAGCCAGGCGATCAAGGACCAGATCTGCGAGATGGCTCTCGGCCTGCTCGAGGAGCAAGTCCAGGCGCGGATCGTCCACTACAAGGCCGATCTCGAGACCAACCCCGAGCTCGACGCCATCACCGCCGAGGTGGTCGCCCAGCTCAAGGAAATCCAGGCCCAGTCGTCCGCGGCGTCGCAAGGGGCGGCGGCGCGGGGCGCGGTGCGCGACTCGCACGAGAAGCTCTTGCTCGGCCTGCTCCAGCGGGTGTTCCCGCCGGGGGCGCCGTCGCTCCTGGTCGAGCGGCGGCTGAAGGAGATCCACCGCAAGCTGGCCCGCCTGTTCTTCCAGTCGGAGCTCCACGAGAAGACCCGCGGAAAAGACGGCAGCACCAAGGTGATCCAGCACGGGGAGCAGGCGATCTTCTACCTGCTCGCGCGCTACGAGAACCGCCTCAAGAACGAGCTCGGGGGCTTCGACTACGCGTCGGACGAGGTCAAGGAGCGCGCCGTCGATCTGCTCGCGAAGATCGGCAAAGACATGCAAGACGCCTTTCTTTCGAGGCGATCGAGCGAGCTCAAGCGCATCGTCTCGGCCTTCCACGGCGTGCTCGTCGACTTCTTCTGCAAGCAGCTCCACTCGGTCGCTCCCGAGCTCTCGCGCGAGGTGGTGCACCAGGCCGCGACGTTCGAGGGGCGGGCCTTCGCGTACAAGATCAGCGCCGACGCGTTCCCGCGGTTCCGCGCGGCCTTCGAGCGGCGATTGATGGTCCGGCTCGTCGGCTTCGCCGAGGACCAGCTCCTGGCCCGGCTCGCCGACACCGCCGGCACCGAGCGCGAAGAGACGGTGCAGTTCATCACCGATCCCCGGGTTTTCAGCATGATCCTCGGCGAGGTCTGCGAGGGTCTCTACGAGTTCCTCTGCAACGAAGGCTTCCTCGATCTGCCCCAGGACTGGCGCACCGGCTGAGGTTCGCGCACGGCCCGCGCGGGCGGCTCGCCAGGATGGGATCGTCGGCGGGTCCTGTGTATCCTCGCCGGCCTATGTCGACGAATGCTCGCTTCATCTCGGTCGCCGCGCTGCTCTTTGGCGCGGGTCTCTCGCTGGGCTGCGCTCGCGGGCCGGACATCGAGGCGACGGGCCTCGGCCTCCGGCGCGTGGTCATCTACCGCAACGGCGTCGGGTACTTCGAGCGCGAAGGTCACGTCGAGGCCGACACGGTCAGCTTCAAGGTCCGCAACGAGAAGGTCGGCGATTTCCTCGCGACGCTCGCGGTGATCGAGAAGGGCGGGAGCAGCGTGCGCAGCGCCTCGTTCCCGGTCGCCGTCGACAAGCACGACGAGGACGAGGACGAGGACGAGAGCGAGGGCGACGCGCGCTTCCAGGTGCTGCTCAAGCCGCCGCCCGCGAAGAAGAAAGAGAAGAAGGACAAGCTCGAGACCGTCAAGCTCACCCTCGACGGCAAGGAGCACGATCTGATCGTCGGCTACGTGGCCGAGACGCCGGTGTGGAGGCCGTCGTACCGCCTGGTGATCAACCCGAGCGGAGGGCCGGCGAAGCCGGGATCTACCGCGGATCTGCAGGCCTGGGGCATCGTGCAGAACCTCTCGGGCGAGGACTGGAAGGGGATCACGCTCTCGCTCGTGGCGGGCGCGCCGCTGGCGTTCCAGTCGACGCTGGAGAAGGCGGTGATCCCCGAGCGGCCGATCGTCACCGACACCGGCGAGGTGATCAACTCGGTGCCCACCGGCGAGACGAGCCTGAACTCGGACATGAGCCCGCCGGCGGCGGCCGCCGCGGAGATGCCGATGCCGAAGGCCGCGCCCGGGGGGCCGGGCTACACGCTCGACGGGCTCATGGAGCAGACCAAGGAAGAGGCCAACCGGTACGCCGACGACGAGGACGGCGAAAGGCCGCGAGGGGGCATCGGCGGCGGCAAATCAGGCAAGGGCGACAGCGCGGGGAGGTTCAGGGCTCCGGCCGACAAGAAGGCCCCGCCGCGCAAGCCCGCCTCGGGCGCCGCGAGCGTGACGAGCGCGACGCGCGCGATGGCGCCGCGCCCGATGCAGGCGCCGCCGCCTCCGCCCCCGCCTCCGCGCGCCAACCCCTCGGGCCCGCGCGACGTGCGCGCGCTCGCCGCCGTGGCGATGGAAGCGGGGACCACGCACTACGATCTGCCGTTCCCCGTCGACGTGCCCAACAACAGCGCGACCATGGTCCTGCTCCTCGCGCGGCCGGTGCCGGGCGAGTCGATCTTCCTCTTCGCGCCCGACGGCGGCGTCCCCGGATCGACGGCGCACCCGTTCCGCGTCGTGCGCTTCACCAACGACGGCAAGGGCCTGCTCGAGCGCGGGCCGATCGCCGTGTTCGAAAATGGGGCGTTTCTGGGCCAGGGAATGGTCGATCCGCTCCCGCCCGGCGCCACGGCGACGGTGCCCTTCGCCCTCGAGCGCAGCCTCGCGGTCGAGAGCACGAGCACCTCGAACGAGGAGGGCGCGCGCATCGCCTCGATCGAGGCCGGGCGCATCGAGATCAACCGCGACTGGGTGACGCACACCAAGTACACGGTGAAGAACGGCGGCGACCTCGACGCCAAGGCGCTGATCAAGCACGCGCGGCAGTGGGGGACGCGCCTCAACAACGCGCCGAAGGGTACCGAGGACAACACCGGGACCGGCAGCGCCCTCGTGCCGCTGGAGATCGCCAAGCACGCGAGCGCGGTGCTCGACGTCGACGAGCGCAAGGAGACGCGCCGCCAGATCGACTGGCTCGATCAGCTCGCCGACGACGCGGTCAAGGCCTACATGGCGGATCCGCGCGCCGACCAGGCCGTGGTCGCGCAGCTCCGCGCGGCGTGGGAGGCGCGCGCCAAGCTCCGCACCTCGCTCGACGAGCGCGACAAGCTCAACGCCGAGCGCGGGCAGCTCGACGCGCAGATCGATCAGCTCAACACCAGCCTGCGCGCGATCGAGAAGAACAAGCTCGCCGACGAGCTCCGCAAGACGCTGACGGCGCGGCTCGCCACGGCCTCGACGCGGATCGACGAGATCACCAAGCGGGTGATCGTGCTCGATATGCAGGTGAGCGAGCAGTCGATCCGCTTCCGCGATCTGATCAACCCGATCAAGATGGTGAAGCCGCTCCCGGTGCCCTGAGCGCGCGTTGCACGATCCGTTGATGCGTTGATTTCTCAGCGCATCAATTGATCAGAAAAGACGCGGAATAGAAGGGGATTTCAACGCAAAGGCGGATGCGCCGGTCAAGACCGGCACATCCGTCTTTGCGTTGAATTCCGGTCCGGTCTCCGCTCAACGAGCAGAGGCTTTGGGCGGGACGCGCGACGTGCCCGCATGCGTCCAGCCGCGCTCGGATCCGATCGCCAGCCAGGTGAGATCGATCCTGGCTTTGCCGGCGGTCGCGGGCACCACGTCGGCCCATTTCGAGGGGGCCGGGAGGGCGAGGAGCTTCTCGCCCTTGATCGCGGCGAGGCCCGCGGCGTCGATCGAGAAGGCCGCGATGCCTTCGCTCGCGAGCGAGGCCACCGCGCTGCTCGGGATGAACGGCGCGAGCACCGCGCGCACCGTGGGCATTTCCGTGGCGTTTTGCACCGCGGATCGGACCTCGTCGAGCGTGGACAGCACCAGGGCGATGCCGCTCGAGGTCTCTTCTGCGGCGCCTGCTGACGAGGCCGGGATCGTCGCGCTCGGGGCCGGCGTCGCCGGGCGCGCGCGGCCCGTGGCCGGCGACAGCTTGAGGGCGCCGAGGGCAAGGAGGCCCTCGTGGATATCGAGCGTCGTCGCGGCCTTCCACGGCACCGCCGTGGGCAGCAGCGGCGCCTTCTTGGCGGCGACGTGCTCGCCCTTCTTGTCGCGGAGGATGAGCACGTCGTCGGTCGGCAGCGCGCGCGGGACGGTGACCCGCACCGGGCGCTTGAACGAGCGCGGATCGCCCACCACGCCCGTGGCGACCGCGTAGGCCAGCGTCTCGGCGGAGGCCACCACGAAGCCCGGCGAGCCCTTCACGCGCGGCTCGGGGTCGGCCGTGCGCATGGAGATCCCGCCGGGGGGCGGCGGGTAGATCTCCGCGCCGATGATCCGGCGATCGGGCTCGAGGATCCGCGCGCCCGTGGCGACGAGATCGACGAGGGCGCCCGACTGCGCGAGCACCTCGAGGACCTGACGCGACGGCGGCGCGACCAGCAGATCCAGCCGCGAGGGCACCCGCTTCGACTTCAGCAGCATCGCCGCGGCGAGCATGTCGCGGAGGGTGACGCCCGAGTCGCCGCCGAGCACGACCTGGCTGACCGGCTTGCCCGCGAGATCGCGCACCGGGCGCACCACGCCTTGCTCGTCCATGAGCAACGGATCGACCGCGGCGAGGTCGATGGAGACGACCTCTTCGCACGGCGCGCCGGGATCGGGGACCAGGGCGCGATGGGCCTTGGATCGCCGCTGATCGCGCAGGAAGACCTCGGTCTTCTCGTCGCTCACGAAGAGCGCCGCGGCCGCGCCGACCTGGGGCGCGATGCCGCAGAGCACCGCGCGCTCGGACACCGAGAGCAGCCGCGCGCTCGGCCCCGCGAACTCGAGCACCACGGGCGCGTGATGCTCTTCCTCGATCCGCCGCACGATCTCGTCGAGGTTCTTGCGGAGCAGCTCGAGCGCGACGTCGCGCGCGCACACGAACGGTCTGACGCGGCCAGACAGGTGGATTTGCACGCTGCGAGGCGGGCGGACCCACGCGGTGCCGGTGGCGAGCGCCTGGCCGAGCTGCGCCGCGGAGACCACCAGCGAGAGCATGCCGATGCCGCCGACCGTGGCGAGGCGCGGATCGTCCGTGAGGGCGAGGCGCGCCGGCGCCGCGAAGCGCTCGAGGTGCACCGGGCCGGGGAAGCCGATCCCGGGGCGGGCGATCGGTACGTTGTGGGCCGGGAGCTCGGGCGAGACCGAGGCGTGGCCGCCGTCGTCGACGTCGGCGAGCGAGGCGGCGTCGGTGATGCACGTCCCGTCGTAAGCGACGGCGGCCTCGACCGAGGTCTTCTTCATTCCCGCGGCCAGGGCCTCCGCCAGCGCGCGCGAGGGCGCCCGCGAGAGGATCACCTGATCGACCTTCACCAGAACGACGTCCCCGCGGAGCTGCGGATCGGAGGCGCGTCCAGCGAGAATCTTCTGGGGCATCGTGCGGGGAGGATCCCCGGCTCGTGCGCGCATGAT
>JBDTXR010000540.1:0-5518 GCA_040006075.1 Byssovorax sp.
CAGACGGCGGCAATTGCTGCATAGTGAGACTGTCCACCGAAACGGGGGAGGATCATTCGCGTCGGCTGTTGTCCAGTCGCTAGTGCGGCGGAGAGGGCGTCGCAGGCGCCTTGGTGGCGCCCGGGGAGTTGCGTAGGGGCTTTGCGAGGGAGCGCGCCAAGTGCTCCGCGACGCGCCGAGGCTTCGAGAAGGAGGCGCGCGTCAGTGATGGGGTTCAGATTGATGGAGCTTGCTGGAGAGTGCGCAGCAGAAGTTGATGTAGAACGGCGTGGGCAAACCCAGCCTCGGTCAAGTCGCTCCGCTCTTCATCATGACCAGCACCCCGAAAGGGGAATCCCCCGGCATGCGCCGCACCTGGGGGGCAGAGAAGCCATGCCTGGGAGCGATCTGCTGGAGGTCGTCCAGGGAGATGGTTTCGATCATCTCGTTGTTGTGGTCCAGGAACTCCTCGATCTGGTTGCGCTGCATCCCGGAGATGGCCATCGCTTGCTTCCAGGCGCGGAGCTGCTTCTCCCGCTCTTTGAGGCTGCCGAAGAAGAAGCTGTCCGCGAGGATCAAGCATCCTCCGATCGCGAGCTCTGCAGAGAGCTTCTCGAGCAGGTCGTCCGCTGACCGCGGCGGGTCGGCGTCGAGGAGGTCGTGGAGCACCAACGACCCGCAGATCACGTGAAAAGGACGGTACTGTTCGACGTCCTGCGAGAAGAACACCGGCGCGGTATCCTCGCAGACATGGATGCTATCCTTGTTGACGTCGCCGAGGCCCGCCCTGGTGAGGCCCACCATACGGGGAGATCGATCTACAGCGACGAAGTGCTCGATCGGCGGTGGCACCCGGAGATCGAGGAAAGGCCGGTTCATGTTCTGAATCCATTCCACGAGCTGGACTGTGAGGGCGCCAGTTCCACAGCCAATTTCGAGCACTCGAATGGAGCCCTGTGTACTGCGGAGGATCCGCGTGATCTCGACCTCGACGAGCTTGACGCAGTTGGCGACCAATCGTTCGTAGTCCGGAATCCAGCAGCGAATATGCAGGTCGTAGTGCTTGAAATAGTCATCAGGTCGATCCTTGATATCACCCCAATCGGTGTCCCACCGGCCGATCCGGTTCTTGGCCATCCATGCTTGCCGCAACGTGGCCCTATCCCATTTGGGATCGAACGTGAGGGCGCGTTCGCTGATTCTGGCGTACTGGACCTCGGCCTCGCGGTAGACCCTCTCGTCGCTCTGGATCCGGAGGAAAATCGGGGACCGATCCTCCCCCGGTCGCCCGAGAGCGTCCCGCGACATGTCTCGCTGGCGCTTCACATAACCGCCGACGAGGTCTGGTTTGATGAGCAGGAGGTTCCGGCTGAAGCCCTCACGGCCGAAGACGTGCGGCTCGTCGGCCGAGGAGGGTCTCATGTGATGGACCTTCACCGGGTACCGCTCGCTCTGCTTGCGCAGGAAGCCGAGGAGCCTGTCGAGGCGGTTGTTCTCGAACATCACTTTCCAGTTGACCAGGAAAATCCGTTCAGACGCGGTAGTATTCAGCGGATCGGCGTCCAGCCAGAACATCTCGGTTGTGTCCGACAAGTCGGCGATGGCGCGGACGTTCAGGTCGGCGACGCCCTGGAGCTTGGACAGGCATCCTTGGTAATAGTGAGCATCAACCTCGAGCCGCGTTGGTCGGTGGTGGATCTGGTCGGCGACCTGTCCCAGCCAACCTGCGAAGCATCGGAGCAAAGGGTGGTCGTCGCGATGGCGAGCCACGAGCGTGGCTGTCTCCTGGGTGACCAGCTCGCTTGCTGCCACCAAAACCTTGGCATGGGCGGCGTGGCTCGACGGCGCTCGTGGTCGAACCACGGCTGTGTGCTGCCCGAGGAATCCCTTGAAAATAGCTTCTTCGCCGCGAGGTCTAGCAAGCTCGGCGGCATTCATCAGCCATCTCAAGATCGGCACGCTCCCGTCCGCCAGGGCGTTCACCGTATTGAGCGTGTCGAGATCTCGTAGGATCTGGTCCCGCGGGTTCGTCTCGGTCGCCAGGCTCGCCACGAGATCCTGCGGGATCCCCATGAGCAATGCGCCTCGACTGGTGGAGAGACCAGCCGAGTTCACGGCCGCTAGAAGTTGATGGATATCATCGGGGGTGAGGATGCTCATGTCGTCTCCCGACTGAAGGGATAGGAAAAGCGTTTCATCGTTCAGTCGCCACCTTCGTGCCAGTATTCAGGAGAAGCATCGATTCCAGCCTGAATCATCTCAAGGTCGAAGCAATGCTCGCAGTACCAGTGCTCCGCGGAGACAGCAGAGGCGTCGGCATCCAGGGTCATCGGTCCCCCGCACTCGGGGCACTTCCGTTCGTTGCGGTCGTGGTTCTCCATTAGCCTTCCCTTCAGATGTGTGTGTCAATGTGGTTCGCGCACCGCCGGCCCAACATCACAATCAAACCGCCACCGCCACCCTATTCCTTGGTTCCTGTTGTTACTCCGCGGAGTTAGTTCATGATTCCTGTTGCTACATCGCGACGACATTCCGTTACGTCTTGCGCCAGGCTGCAACCTTGACCCTCTTGCCAATCTCCTGCGGCTCGGGGCGCGGCGGAAACTCCCCGCCGCGCCCCGTCTTACTCCGCAACCCCAGCGCGAGAACGCAGGCACCACCGGCGCAACATCACCGCGGCCCTGGTCGTCTATCCCTCGTCGTGCTCCTGGTCGACGCCGCGCCGAAGCGGCGGAGCCACGAAGCCGGGCCCACCCGCAAGCCTGCAGCTCGCGGCTCGGCCCCACTCGCTGCCCGGGATGGTCCCTCGTCCTCATCGCCCGCTCTTCTCTCCCCCGCTACGGATTGGGCTTGACAACGCCGGGCTCCGCCATCCCCGCCGGGGCAGCCGTCGTCGTCGCCGCACCAATCTCGCGCGAGAACAGCGCCGGATAGTGCTCGTCGACGTGCTTCCACCCCCAGCGCTCCACGGCCACCTTCTTCCCCTGCCCATACCTCCGGACGATCTCCGCCAGGAGCTGATCGCGCACCAGCGAGTCCGCGCTCTTCGGCCCCTTGTCGGTCTTGGCGCCGCTGACCTTGATCTGATCGAGCAGCCAGTTCGAGTCCGCCGCGAGCTCGGCGAGCCAGGCCTCGTCGAAGGGGTGTTTGCCGGCAATCTTCGCCTTGTTCTCGCGGAAGACCGCGACGCAGGCCACGCCGTCTTGCGCTTCGTCGATCGCGCCGCGGCCCGGGAGGATGGCTTCGACCCTGGAGCCATCCTTGATCAACCCCATCTCGTTGAGCACGGTGAGCTGGAGGATGGCGAGCTTGCGCTTGGGGCGCTGGCGGGCCTGAGTGGTCTTGATCTCCTGGGCACTCGCCGGCGTGAAGACGCGCGCGTCGGCGAACGCGAGGGCGAGCCCCAGGCGGGGTAGCTCGCGGATCTCGGCGACGTCGATGTGCCCCATTTTCTTCGCCGTGGCCTGGAGGATGGGCTCGAGCGCGTCGAGGCAGCGCTGGGTGTTACCGCGGACGATCTCCGCGTCGTAGTGCCAGTGCTCCAGGGCGTCGTCGGGGATGGCAGCAACGAGGGGCGCGAAGTGCTTGAAGGCCGACTCGCGGTCCGCGGGGAGGGATTGCGTCATTCCGGCAGGATAGTCAGACGAAGCGGGGCGTTGATAGCAAAAGTGTGAGCCGGATCGGTGGGGAAGCGAGCCGTCCCGGGGGAACGCCGGCGGGAGTCGCTCCGGAAGCGACGCGCGGATGGCGGGCGGCTGAACGCGATCGCTCCGGAAGCGATGCGCGGATGGCGGGCCGTTGGAGCGTGTCGCTCCGGAAGCGATGCGCGGCGTGCAGAGGCTGAACCCGGTGGGTGCGGGGGTGAGCGGCGGATCAGCTCCCGTGATGGGGGGCGCTTCGGCAGCCGTCCCGGAACAGACCGGAGTTCAACCGCAAGGGCGCAAGGGTCGCAAGGGCGTTGGAGAAATCCTTTTCCCCCTCCCCTTGCGCTCCTTGCGCCCTTGCGGTTTTCCGGTTCAACGCAGAGGTTCAAAAAGACGCAGAAAGAGCAATCCCTCTCTCGTCTTTTTGCGCCTCTGCGTCTTGGCGTCTTGGCGTTTAATTCCGGCGCAATCCAGATGGAGATCTCGCACCCAGCGCGAGCCCCAGGTTGTCAGTCGCGCAAAAAACTCTTCTCTTCACGAGAGACGCTGCTCTTCACCCCGCCGGGTAGTCCACCGAGACACGGCCTGACTCCGCGGGCGTCGGTGCGAGAGGGATAATCATCGCGCCTTGTCGGGCTCCTTCGCGGGGTTCGCTTCGAGCGCGGGATCGCCTTCACTCTGCAGGCGCCGCGAGAAGCGGAGGATGGCGTGGAAGATCTGGCTGACCGACTCGGGATCGAGGCCGAGCTCGGTGGCCCAGCGGCGGCGCTCGCGCACCAGGCGGGCCTCGCGGGCGGGATCGAGGACGCCTTGCCCGAGATCGGCCTTGGCGCGCGCGGCGCGGCGGGCGAGCTCGGCGCGGCGCGCGAGGAGGGTGACCAGCTCTTGATCGAGCTCGTCGATGAGGTCGCGGGCCTCGCGCAGCTCGGGCGATCGGGCGCCGAGATCGGGGATGGTCAGGAGCGATCCGGCGAGATCGTCGGGCTCGGCACCAGGGGCGTCGAGGCCATGATCGACCGCCGCGAGCGCCTCGAGGAAGCGGTGGCGCGACTCGCGCGCGAAGGGGTTCTCCAGGTGGAGCGCGGCGAAGAGGTGGCCCGCGTCGGAGCGCACCGCCTCGATGGTGTGCGCGATCCCTTGAAACGAAGGGGGAGCGAAGGGTGCGCCCACCGGCGCGCCGGCGTCGATCATCCCCTTGGCGATGAAGAACGCGAGGGCGTGGGTGTCGGCCATGACGCGATCGTGGGCCTCGGGATCCTGCTCGTGGACGAGGCAGCCGATGCGCTCGAAGAGGGCGACAACGCGGCGCTCGGCCTCGGGGTGGAGCGGGTTGGGGCAGACGACGGCGCGGATCGGCCGCTCGCCCCGCGCGAGGCTGGACGGGCCGAAGAGCGGGTGCGTCGCGACCCAGGGCTGCGCGGTCCCGAAGACCTCGGCCATCGCGCGCGCGGGCACGGTCTTCACGCTGCCCACGTCGATGACGATTTGCCCCGCCGCGAGGAAGGGCGCGAGCGCGCGGAAGGCCTCGCGCATGCGCGCGACCGGGACCGCGACGACGATCACCTCCGCACCGGCGACGAGATCGGCGATCGAGGTGGCGCGCTCCTCCGCGGGGATCGCCGCCGTCGGATCGAGGGCGCGGACGCGCAGCCCCGCGTCGCGGACGAGCGAGGCCAGCGCGGCGCCGAAGCGCCCGTGGCCGAAGAAAGAGACGTGGTGAACGGGAGCGGGAGGGATCGTGCTCATGGCCGCGGCCGAGAGCTTAGCGGGGTTCGTCGACGTCGCGACCGGGCGCGCTGCGGAGGAGCCTCCGCAGGCCTCGATCCACCTAAATCAGCGAGCGCGATCCTCGAACAGTAGCCGCGACCGCCAGGGAGCGGGCTCCGGCTGGAGCG
>JBDTXR010000541.1:0-5490 GCA_040006075.1 Byssovorax sp.
CGAGCCGGGCCGCGATATCGGCCAGATAGGCTGTCGTGCCGTCGGTGGACCCGTTGTCGACAAAGACCACCTCCGCGTCCCGCGGGAGCGAGCGGAGGAGCGCTTCCACGCAGCGCGCCGTGTACTGGAGGTTGTTCCACGTGAGGACGATCACCGAGTAAACAGGCGTCATCGGGCCCCTTGCGCCGGGTGGACGCGGACGACGTTGGAGACGTGATGGCGAAACGTCGCGTGGAGGTAGGCGGGGCCCATCCAGCGCGCCACCACGATCTCGCAGCGGAAGCTGCTCACGAGATCACCGCCGACGTCCTGAATGTCGTCGGGGAAGAGCGCGGTCGATCCGGCGAGGGCCGCCGTGAAGCACGTTTGGGACATGCCATGAACCAGGACGAGCTGCACGCCGCGGAGCACCTCGACCCGGTCGACCTCGACGTCGACCGCGGCGATCCGGACGCTGCCGTGCACCACGAGGATCGCGGCCTCGGGATCGTGCGTGGCCGGCCCCGGCTCGGCCAGCACGACGCCGGCTCCGCTGGTGACGGGGGTTTCGGCGAAGAGACCAGGAGAAAAGGCGCGGACGATCATGGGGTTCTTGCCGGTCAGAAGGAGACGGCCGTCTTGCTCACGAGATCGAGGCCAACCACGTTCGACACGTAGTTTTCGAGGACGAGATACACCCAGGCGCTGGGCCGATACCGCGGGATCGGCGACGCGCAGGGGAACCCGACCGTGACGTTCAACCACGAGCCGCGAAAGCCCTCGGAGACCAGGCTGCCGCGGCCGGGCATGGGCAGCGCGGGCTCCTCGATCTGGTTCGGA
The DNA here is from genome assembly GCA_040006075.1 of Byssovorax sp. Classification (GTDB taxonomy): domain Bacteria; phylum Myxococcota_A; class Polyangia; order Polyangiales; family Polyangiaceae; genus JANYGI01. Next base: position 820 of record JBDTXR010000541.1, read on the forward strand.
CCGTCGCGGCTGCCCGCCGGATACTCGATGAAGGTGTTGACCATCAGGATCGCGCCGGCGTCGGCTTGCTCGAGGTCGTTTACGACGAGGACCAGCGCCTCTTCCACGTGGTGATAGCGGTCGGCGACCGCGATCGGGAGGTAGAACAAGGCCGCCAGATCGATCTCGACCTGCCCTTGGGCGAACGCCACCCGCGAGATGGTGAGCCGGATGGCCTCTTTGCCCGCCTCGACCTCGGGCGAGCCCGCGTCAGGGAAGAAGCCAATCGGTGACTTGAGGGTGAGCTCCATGAGGACCTTTTCGATCAGGGGTTGCGAGTGCGGCGTGCGCGCCGGCGACTCAACCAAAATGGTTCCAGCTTCGGCGGATCTGCCCCGCCGCTTCCAGGTGCACGCGGCGGATCCGGGGGGCGCAAACCGGGCAGTACACCCCGTCGTTCCGGTTGTTGTGGCCGGCGTGGTAAATGGTGCAGAGCTGCCCTCCGAGCGCGGGCCACCAGTCGTAGCGCTGGCCCGAGGACGTGGAAGGATCCGGCGTCAATCCGGCGTTGGTGTGGCAGTGGGGCCCTTGCCCTCCGTAGCCCTGGCCGCCCTTGCCGGTGTACCAGGTGGGGTTGGGATCGGTGGTGCCCACCGCGACGCCCGTACCCACGTTGTAGAGCAGCTCGTCGCGCACCGTCTGGCCGATACCGTGGCCCATCTCGTGGACCAGCGTCCCGAGGACGGCGGTCTCGCTCCGGCCGGTGCACCCGACCACGCAGAAGTTACCCCAGCTATAGCCGTTGATCGCGCTCCGGGTGATGAAGCTGAAGGTGAGCCGGTAGGTGTTGGCCGGCGCGGTCGCGAGGTGGGTGGTCAGCCCCGGCAACGTGGCCAGGTTCCAGGTGACCACGTTCGATCCCCAGGTGGTCCCGGCGGCGGTGGTGAAGTAGGGGGTGACGTCGGTGGCGCCGGCCATGCCCCACGAGGCCTGCGCCGTGTACATGAACCGGTTGTTGAGCGTGGGATCGTTCCAGACCCGGTCGTAGGTGGTGACGCTGCCGGTCACGTTCCGGGTGGCCGGGAACGATCCGGGCACGAGGCCCGAGAAATAGCAGTCGGGCACGAGCAAGAACGCCATGTGCAGCGGCTTGTCGGACAGCGTGCCTCCCGCCGCCGGCGCCCCGCCCGCTTGCAGGTTGAGCAGCGCGTTCGGGCCGCCGTTCAGGAAGGGCCAGTCGAAGGCTGTCGATCCCGCGGCGACGGCCGAGAGGCTCTTGTAATCGACGCGGGCGGAGGTGGCCTGGCGGAGCGACGGGTACACCCCTTTGCGCTCGAGCTCGATGAAGTGCCGCGCGAACTCGGACACGAAGCGAGGGTCGATGTTGTTGTAGGCCCCGAGCGTGTCGGCGCCCGAGTACCAGACCGTGTAAAAAAGCTTGCGCCAGGTCTCGAACTGCTCGGTGACGACGAAGCTGGCCCGCTGCCCGTCGCGCGAGGCCTTGACCACGTACTTGTCGCCGCCGACGTGGGTGAAGTTGATGGTGTTGTCGAAGTAGTGCTGGGCGCCGACCGTGGTCCCGGCCTGCGCGCCGTGGAGCATCGCCGTGCGCTCGGCCGTCGACTGGTACTTGCGATCGTTGTTGCCCGGGTCGGGCTCGATCCACCAGTCGACGCGATCGCCGGGGGCGACGTTGGGCACCTGGTTCGGCGAGACGCGGAGCGCGCGCGAGGGCCCGAGGTTGCTCACGCCGGCCGGGAGATTGACGTATTGCTTTACGGGCGGCATGGGGCAGCTCCTGGGCGATCAGCGGAGAGGCCGGTGGTTCACGAGCGGGCGCATCACAGGAGCTCGATCTTCGCGACGCCCCACTCCTTGGGGTTCTCCGGCGCCGGCGGCGGCTCTTCGAGGACGATGACGATGAGCGGCGGTTGAATGAGCGGAGTCGGCGGGGTGTTCTTGCTGTTGTGGAGCATGAGATCAAGCGCGCGGGCGCAGTTCTTCCCCTCGATCTTCACGTCGAACGAGTAGCTGATGAACTCGGCCTTGCTCATGTTCACGCCGGAGATGACGCCCCCGATTGTGCCCGGCTCGTCGCCGCTGCTGCGGGAGAAGTTGGAGTCGCTGTGGCAAAGGGGGTTGCCGTCGGCCTTGACGTTCTTCGCGGTGGCGGCCGCGTCGGACGACATGGCGATGTTGGGATAGGGGATGGGGATCGGCGGCGCCGGGGGCGCGGGCGTGAGGCACACGTCGGGGAAGGCGATGGTGATCCCGTCGCTCCCGGCGTGGACGACCGTGCGCGAGTTGACTCCTACGGTGACGGGCATGGCGCTCTCTTCTACACCTTTGCGGGTTGGGTCGATATCAGGCTGACCGCGGCGCGCGTCCCTCCGAGGGAGCCCGCGAAGAGCACGGCGCGCCGCGCGGGCGCCTTGCCGCGCGCGAGGGTGCAAAGGCACGCCGCCGCGAGGCACCCGCCCGTGGCCGAGCCGACGTCGCCATAGGCGTCGGCCGGGTGCCAGAGCGCGCGGACCTCGCCCAGGACCTCGCGCGCGCGGAGTCGAGCCATTCCCCACTCCTTGGCGCGGTAGCTCTCGCCGTTGAGATCGCAGGCGATCCACGCGGGCGGGCCGCCGGGGGCGCACGCGGCGACGAGCGCGGCGACGAGCCCTTCGCCGGACGGCGGCTCGCCGCTCTCGAGGAGCGAGGCCTCCGCGCCGATGCCGGTGGCCTCGATCTCGGCGAGGATCGTCGCCCCGCGGGCCCGGGCGTGATCGCGATGCTCGACGAGCAGCGCCGAGGCGGCCTCGCCGGGGATGAATCCATCGAGGTTGCGACGGCTCTTGAGCCGCCCCCCGTTGTCGAGCTGCGCGAGGATTTCCGCGTCGAGGAGCGAGTCGGCGCCGGCCACGATCCATGGCGACGAGGGATCTGCGGCGACGGCGCGCGCCGCGTGAGCGAGCCCGAGGAGCATGGCGGCGTGGCCGTCGGGCGCGGAGAGGGCCCGGGCGAAGGCGTCGATTCCGGTGGCCGCCGCGAGCCGCGCAGAGAACGAGTCGCGGAGCTCGCAACGCTGCTCGGAGGCGCTCTCCGTGGGGCGCGCCACCAGCACCGAGGCGTCCTCGAGATCGTCGCGGAGGAGATCGGCGGAGCGGATGAGATCCTGGACCGCGAGCGCGAGCAAGCGAACGGGAACATCGAAGTTGCGAGGAAGATCGGTGGCAGCGGCGATGAGGGGAAACGGCTCGCCCGGCCGCGGCGGATCGGCGACGAGGCCATGATAGCTGGGCCACTCGCGAAAGCGCGCGAGGCGGGCGCGCACCGCCGCGGTGGTGGCCGCCGCGCTGTCGCCGAGCGCGGTGACCATCCCGGCCGCGGTGATGACGGCAGAGGTGGTCATGCGGGCTCCACCTCGACGCGGCGCACACGGAAGATGTCGCGGCCGACCGGCATGGCGCCACGGTACACGACCACCACGCGGAGATCGTCGGGCTCGAGCACCACCGTATCGAGCACGAGCGGGAGCGGACGGCGCTCCGAGCCGACCACGACCGTGGCCCTGGGAGCCGCGGGAGGCAGGGAAAAGCGCTGTGGACCGAGCGGGCTCACGTTCACGAGCTCGACCGGCTCGGCGCCGCGGAGGTGCGGTGTGGCCACGAGGCGCGGGTGAGCGCCCTGGTGGTAGCGGGCGTCGAACGCCGCGGGCAGGAGCGGTGACGACGACGCCGGGCTGGACGAAGCGGGGTTGGGCCCGGTGGCGGCGTAGCCGAGGCGCGGTTGCCAGCTCCGCCCGAAGAAGCCGAATCCCACCGGATCGGGCCGATCCTGCGGCGATTGCAGGAGCTTTTGCGGATCTTCGAGGTTCGGCATCAGCACCTCTGCCGGATCGAGGCGCGAGCGGTGCGCGCGGAACCCGCGGCCGACGGGGTTGCGTGTGTCGGCCTCGTGATCGGCAGTCGACGCGGCCGACTCGTCCCTTCCACCAAAGGCGCGCTCGTACACCAGCGGCATGCGCTCGAAGCGCGCCGGCGAGGTGGGCCGCGCCCAGGTGCGGTCGCCGAAGACCGCGAGCGTGGAGCGGATCGGCCCGACCCGGAGCGAGACGTGAACCTCGGACTCGTTGCGGCCGGGCGGGTAGGCGTGGCCGAGGAGGACGACGTCGGTGCCGGGCTTTCCCGGCGCGAGATCGCTCTCGTAAAGCACGCTGGAGAGCCCCGGCTCGCCGTGGAAGCTGTCGGCGTACTGGAGCGCGATCTGCGCGGGAGCGGGGGTGAGCCGGCCGTCGACCGCAACGCCGAAGGTGGCCTTGACGACGACGACCAGCACCTCGGCGCCCCGCGCGTCGACATGGACGATGCGCTCGGCGACGAAGGGGGTTTGGTTGCGCAGCTCCATGATCAGGCGCGCTCGGGGGAAGAGGCCTTGGCCGAGCGGAGGAACTGCGCGCCCAGCCCGCCTTCGGCGACCCTGGACGGGCGACGCTGGCGCGCCGAGACGGTCGGCGCCGAGGTCGGCGGGCGCTCGCCGGGGAGCAAGCGAGGTCGGCGGGCGCGCGGCGTCGGCGCGGCGACGGGTGGCGCGGCGACCGCTCGCGGATGGTCCCACGGCGCGGCGTGAGGCGCGGAGCTCACCGGGGGTGAGGAGGTGTACGGGAGCGGCGCGGGTGCGGAAACGAAGGGGATCGGTGACGGG
>JBDTXR010000542.1:0-5476 GCA_040006075.1 Byssovorax sp.
CGAGACAGTTCGATCCATAAGCCCTCCGCCCTTCACCTGTGCAAGTCCTCGGCCAGATCTGGAATAGATTCCAGGGATGCCACGTCCAAGCCCGCCGCCATCGCCCCCTGCACCCTGGGTCGGTGGCCAGGATACGCCGGGAAACTTCCGCTGTCTTGCTTCGTGTTCATGCCGAGCTTCGAGGTGAATGGCCGGCGGGGCGGCCCGGCATCACGAAAAGCGACCGAGCCCCTCGAATGCCGAAGCTTGCAGGAGCTTTCGGGGCTCCCCCGTCGACTTCTCGACGGCGAAAGGCGCGCGCACGGAAGCCGCGTACGCGCCGGACGCGTGAAGCGGCCTTCACGTGCACCGCGTGCCAGGAGGCTGCGCCACGTTGGGTCAACATGACGGGCCTGTCATGGTCGGCGCGTTCCACCGGCCTCGGGACGCTGCCGCCGGGCGCCGCGAGGCTCCTTCAGGGCTTCAGGTAGCCGAGCAGCTCGTGGAGCATCTGGTTCGAGCGGCTGAGCGACGACGAGGACGGGAGCAGCTCGTCGTAGAAGAAGCGGCTCGGGCCGATCACCTCGACCGCGGCGGGGATCACCCGGGCTCCCGCGCGCTCGAACTCGTGGACCGCGCGGCGCAGGTGGGTCGCGCTCGTGGCCAGCACGACGGTCTCGAAGCCGCGCTCGCGGAGGATGGCCTGGCTGCGCTCGGCGTTCTCGCGCGTGCTGTACGAGGCGCTCTCGACGACGACGCGCTCGCGAGGGACGCCGAGGCGGGTGATCAGGTCCTCCATCGCGGCGCCGAGCTGGGGCGGCGCGCCGGAGAGGATCACCAGCTCGAACGGGTGCGCCTCATAGATCCGCGCCGCCCCCAGCACGCGCGCGGTGGACGCGCCGTCGAGCCGCTCGCGCGGCGGGGTCAGCGGATCGAAGGTGCGCAGCCCCGCGGCGAGCACCACCAGCGCCGTGCGCGCGGGATCGGCCGCGCGAAGGGCCCGATCGAGCGCCGGACCGCGGACCTCGACCCGGTGCTGGAGGAAGTTGGCGACCACGGGCATGGAGGCCACGTACATCGCCGCCCACGCCGCCCACGCCAGCGCCCACCCGGCGCGCGCCCGCGCGCGAGGCCGCCCGAGCGCGCGGCTCGGTCGCAGGAGCCAGAGCCCGATCGCCAGCGCGACCAGGAGCAGCAGTGTGGGATCCAGGAATCGTCCCGGAGCGAAGCGCACGGAGTAGGGGAGCATCGGTCAATCTTCCGGTGGGCGCTAGTACCACGGGATCCCGGATCCTGGCTCACCTCGTGAGGGCTTGCCCGGAAGCCGTAGTGTTCGGCACACCTGCGGATTCGATTTCAACCAGCTCACGTTGCCTGGACGCAATCCCATCGATGAGTGCTTGATTCAATAATGAGGAGAAACCCGAGGCGATATCCTTCGCTCCTCGTCGCACCCTTCATCGGGAGCTTGATTGCCATTCTTGCTTTCGCGGAGCCCGCGGAAGCGGCGCGTGGATCAGGCGGCGCCGACTCCGCCGCGATGGCCTCGGTGACGGCGCCCTCCGGCGCCGGGCCGTCCACGCCGCCGCGCGGGGCTCTTGCCACGGCGATCGCGCTCGGCCTCGGGTGGGCGCGACGCCGCGGAAGTCGCGCCTGATTCCATCTCGCGCGCGGCGCGTCTTGACTGTGGAGCGAGCGGACCATAAGTGACTCGCCGGTCACTATGAACCCCACCAACCGACTCGCTCTCCGCGGCCTCTGCGCCGTCCTCGCGCTCCCGGGCGCCCTCCTGGCTGCGCCGGCATTTGCGCAGCCCACGCCCGCGCAGGTCGCGCCGGCCGCTCCCGGCGCGCCGCACGGTCCGGTGTCGCCGGTCGCGGCGGCGCCGGTCGGCACCGCGGCGCGCCCGGCCGTGCAAGATCCGCTGGCGATCGCGCTCGCCGCGCAGCCCGGCGGCCTCACGCCGGCGCAGTCCGGGGAGATGGCCGGCAAGACCAAGCGCTCCGTCCGCGTCAAGTCGGCCGAGCTCGAGGCCGCGTCGGCGCGGGTCGATCAAGCCTTCATCAGCTACTTCCCGCGGCTCTCGGTCTCGGCCACGTACACCCGGCTCTCGAACGTGCCCGGCTTCAGCCTCGGCAGCGGCGCGCTCGTGGGCGCGGCCGACGACGGCCTGCTCAAGGTCGGAGCGTGCCCGGACGGCCCGGGCAACAACTGCGTGAACGTGAGCAAGCCCGGCGTCGCTGACGCGCCGGTCGGCGCGAAGGCCTTGACGATCGATCCGGTGCTCAACTCCACGGCGTTCGTCGCCTCGCTCGCGGTGCCGATCTCCGACTACGTGTTCCGGATCTCGCAGGGCTACTCCGCGGCGTCGCACAGCGAGAAGAGCAAGCGCGTCGAGCTCGAGGCCGAGGGCCTGCAAGCCGCGGCCGACGCCAAGGTCGCCTACTACAACTGGCTCCGCGCCCGCGGCTCGGTCGTGGTCACGAAGCAGGCCGTCGATCAGTCGCGCGCCCACGTCGAAGACGCCAACAAGACCTTCGCCGTCGGGCTCATCTCGAAGGCCGACGTGCTCCGCCTCGAGGCGCAGCTCGCCGGCGCGCAGCAGACCCAGGCCGAGACCGAGTCCCTGGCGTTGCTGACCGAAGAGCAGCTCCGGATCCTGCTGCTGATCCCGGTCGGGCAGCCGCTCGCCATCGGCGCCGACGTGATGCACGAGCCGGTCGATCCCGTGAACGAGACGCTGCCCGCGCTGCAAGATCAGGCGCTGGCGCGCCGCCTCGAGATCCGCGCCCTCGACGAGACCGAGCTCTCGCTCAAGGACGCCGTCAGCATCGCCCGCGCCGGCTACTTGCCCCGGCTCGACGCCTTCGCCGACGCGACGATGGCCAACCCGAATCAGCGCGTTTTCCCGTCCCAGAACCGCTTCGACGGCACCTGGGACGCGGGCGTGCGGCTGAGCTGGACCCTCAACGACAGCTTCGTCGCGTCCGGCGCCACGGCCGAGGCCAAGGCCCGGCTCGCGGGCATCGCCGAGCAGAAGAACATCGTCCGCGACGGGCTCCGGCTCGAGGTCGTATCCGCCTATGCGGATATGCAGAAATCGCTGGCCACCATCGAGGCTTCGGAGCGGCAGCTCACGGCGTCGGAAGAGTCGCTCCGCGTCCGCAACGAGCTCTTCAAGAACGGCAAGGCCACCAGCGTCGAGCTCGTCGACGGCGAGGCCGAGGTGACGCGCGCGCGTCTCGGGCGGCTCAACGCCCGTATCGGCCTCGCGGTGGCGCGGGTTCGCCTCGATCACGCCACGGGACGCGACGTCGCGGCTCGCCCCGTCGGCGCCGCCGAATGACGCCCGGGGGATCGCTCGATCACCCGTGAAGGCCGGGCTTCACGTCGCGGCGCGGGGCTCGGCGAGCAGCGTCCGGGCCGCCGCGAGCAGGGCTTCGCGCTCGTTCAACGCGGGATCGTCGGTCACCTGCTCCAGCAAACGCTCCAGCGTCTCACCGACGATCCGGCCCGGCGCGAGGCCGAGCGAGACCATGAGATCTCGCCCGTTCAGCTTCAGATCGCGGGTCGAGAGCGCGGCGCCCTGGGCGAGCTGCGCGCTCACGCGCTCGCGGAGCTCCTCGAGCCCGCGGATCTCCTCGGCGGCGCGGGGCGAGGTGCCGGCGATGGCCACGCAGAGGGTGTGGAGATCGCCCAGCAGCTCGCGCGTCACGCGGCGGATGAAGCGGCGCACGGCGGCGTCGGTCCACGTCGACGCGTAGCCGATCGCCTGGTGGCGAATCAGCGCGGTCACGCGTGCGCGCTCGTCGTTGGAGAGCTTGAGCCGCGTCAGGATCGCCTCGGCCACCTCGGCGCCGAGGCGCGCGTGATCGGCGGGCGAGCGCGCCTGGCCCACGCCGTGAAGCAGCGCGGCGAGGCGGAGGATCGGCGCGCCCTGGCAGGCGTCGAGGGCCGCGAGAGAACGATGGTATACATCGTCAACGGCTGTGTTTCCCGGCTCGATGCCGACGGTCGCCTCGAGCTCGGGGCAGGTTACGGCCAGCAGTCCGGTGCGGCGCATCGCCTCGAAGGCCACGCTCGGGCGCGCCGCGCTCATGGCCTTCAGCCACTCGTCGCGCACCCGCTCGGCGCTGACGCGGCGGAAGGTGTCGAGCGATCGCGGGGCGCCCATCGCGGCCTCGGTCGCGGGGGCGATGGCGCACTCGAGCGTCGCGGAGAAGCGCGCGGCGCGGAGCACGCGGAGGCCGTCCTCGAAGAAGCGCTCGCCCGCGTCGCCGACGGCGCGGAGCACGCGCGCGGCGAGATCGCCCCGGCCGCCGAAGGGATCGATGAGGTGGCCGTCGATGGGATCGATCGCCATGGCGTTGAAGGTGAAATCGCGGCGCGCGAGGTCGGCGGTGATGTCGTCCACGAACTCGACCTTGTCGGGGCGCCGCCCGTCGCTGTACGCGCCCTCGCCGCGCAGCGTGGTGACCTCGTAGTGCGCGCCGCGGAGCACGACGGTGACGGTGCCGTGCTGCATGCCGGTGGGGATCACCTTGCGAAAGAGCGCGACGACCTCGTCGGGGCGGGCGTCGGTGCACACGTCCCAGTCCTTCGCCGCGCCGCCGCGGAGCAGATCGCGCACGCAGCCGCCGACGATCCACCCGCGCTTGCCCTTCTCGCGCAGGCGCTGACAGATCTCGAGCACGCCTTCGGGGACGAGCGGGAGCAGGTGGAGGACGTCGGTCGACATGGACGCGCCTTCTAGCACGCGCCCGAAATGGCGCGCAGACGCGCTATTTCTTGTTCATGTTCCAGGGGTCGACGGTCTCGCCGGGGCCCTTCTTCGGGCCCTTCGCGGAGCCGGCCGGCTTGCCCACGGCGCCTCCGGGCTTGATCACCCCGCCGGGCTTCAGCGGCTTCAGCTCGATCATCTTGCTGGTCTCCTTGCCGTCGAGCTCGACCTTCGCGGTCTCGTACCCTTCGGCGCGGACCTCGATCTCCACGGTCTTGCCGTCCTCGACATCGACGCTGGAGGGCAGCTTGAAGGGCTTGTCGTCGCGGTAGCCGAGGGCGGTCATCGGCGTCGCGGCGATGACGACGGCGCTCTTCTTCGGCGCCGCAGGAGCAGATGCGGAGGCGGACGGGGCCGCGCTCTCGACCACCGCGGCGGACGGCGTGGTGCGCGGCGGTGGGCTGCCTGTGACGATGTTGCTGATCACCAGGATGGTGGTGACGAGGCCGACCGCGGCGGCGGCGCCGGCGATCCACACCAAGCGCGACCACTTCTTCTGCTGCACCGGCGGCGTCGCGGGGACGATGGCGTTGGGGTGCTTGAAGTAGTCGGCCGGCACGTTGAAGCCGCCCGATCGCGCCATCATCTCGGCCACCGCGTGCGGCACGCCGCCGGCCTCGATCCGCTGCAAATCGGCGCCGAGCTCTTCCATCGACTGGTAGCGCGCCTCCTGCTTCTTCGAGAGGCACTTGAGGATCACCGCCTCGAGCGAGGGCG
>JBDTXR010000543.1:0-5433 GCA_040006075.1 Byssovorax sp.
TGAACACCCTTGGGCTTTCCGGTCGAGCCCGAGGTGTAGATGACATACGCGCGCGACTCGGGCTCGAAGGCCCCGGTCAACCGTGCATCGCTCTCGGCCGCGATCTCCGGCCAATCCGCGTCGAGACGGACCGCCACCGGCGCGAGCCCGGCCATCTCGACAGCCAGGCTCTCCTGCGTGAGCAGCACCGGAAGCTCGGCGTCGGAGGCCATGAACGCGATGCGATCCCGGGGATACGTGGGATCGAGAGGCACGTAGGCGGCGCCGGCCTTGAGCACGCCGAGGAGGCCAATCACGAGGTCGAGCGAGCGCTCGATCGCCACGCCGACGAGAGCGCCGGGCCCGACGCCCCGCCGCCCGAGGTGCCGCGCGAGCTGGTTACTCCGACGATCCAGCTCGCGATAGGACATCTCCCGGCCCTCGAAGGCCAGCGCCACGGCGTCGGGCGTGCGGTCCGCCTGGGCCTCGAAGAGCTGGTGAGCCCCCTTGTCGCGCGGGAAATCGCGCGCGGTCGCGTTCCACGCGCCGAGGATCTGCTGCCGCTCCGGCGGGGTGAGCAGGGGAATGTCGCCCACCCGGCGGGTCGGGTCGGCGACCATGGCCTCGATCACCGTCGCCAGGTGACCGAGCATCCGCGCGATCACCGCGTCGTCGAGTCGACGCTTGTCGTACTCGAGCTCGAGGATCAGCCGCTCTCCCCCGTAGACCACGAGCGAGAGGGGGAAATTCATCTGCCGGACGATGCGAAAATCCCGGTTTTCCCAGGCTCCGCCGCCGCTCTTCAGGTTGGCGTCGAGGATCCGCTCCTCGAAGAGGAACAGCGTCTCGAACATCGGCGCGCTGGCCGGGAGCTCGCTCGACGCGCGGACCTTCACCAGCGGGGTGTGCTCGTACGCGCGCACCGAGCGGCCTTGATCGGCGATGACGCGGAGCCACGAGACGAGATCTGCCGCCGGATCCAGCCGCGCGCGCACCGGGAGCGTGTTGATGAACACGCCAATCATGGTATCGGTGCCCTGGCCGCCGAGCGCGGTCCGCCGGCAGGCGCGCGTCGCCGCGAAGACGACGTCGGGCTCACCCGAATAGCGGGCGAGGAGCAGCGCCCAGGCGCCTTGCAAGAAGGCGTTGACGGTGAGCTTGTGGCGCCTGGCCGCCGCAGCCAGCTCCGCCGTTGTCTCGGCCGAGAGGAGCGTGGTTTGCTCGGCGTAGTCGATGTCCTCGATTTGACGGGCCGCGGGCCTGGCGCCGAGGAGCGGAGTCGGCGCGCGGAAGCCCTTCAGCAGCTCGCGCCAGAACACCTCTCCTGCGTTGTCCGCGGTGGACTCCTGATCACCGAGCCAACCAATGAAGTCCTTGTAGGGGCGGCGCGCCTCGAACGTGGGCTCGGCCCCCGCGCGATAGGCCTCGTAGCAAGCGAAGACGTCGCGAATGACCAGCGGAAACGAGCGGCCGTCGAGGAGGATGTGGTGGAATGTCCAGACGAAGCGATACTCGGCCTCGGCCACGCGAAAGAGGGCAAAGCGCAGGAGCGGAGGGCGCCCCATGTCGAAGCCGAGGCGGCGATCTTCGCGCAGGTACTGCCGGAGACGCGCGTCGACGGCCTCGCGAGGCTCGCCGCGGAGATCGTGGTGCCGTATCGTCACGTCGACCGCGGACCAGACCTCCTGGCGCGGCTCGTCGACGTCCTGCCAGCGGAACGCGGTGCGGAGCGCCGCGTGCTCGGCGACGACCCGGCGCCAGGCCCGCTCGAACGCGGGCACGTCGAGGTCCTCGCGGAAGGCGCAGACCATCTGCTCGACGTCGACGCCCGGCTCGGCCACGTACAGAGCGTGGAAGAGCATGCCCTGCTGCATGGGCGAAAGCGCGTAGCTGTCCTCGAGGGTCGTCGTGCTCATTTTGAGCCGGCACCTTTACCATCACCGGCGCCGACGCGATACACCGGACCGGCCGGCGAGGGCGCCCGCGGCTCGGTCGTATATTGTCCGTTCGCGCGGCGATCGAGGCCTGGTCGGGGCCTTGAAGCGTGCCTGTTGGCTACTTCATCGAGGCCACGCCGGCGCCGAGGATCTGGAGCGATCCGTCCCTCTGCACGAAGGCCACGGCGCGCACGTTCTCCTTCTTCCAGGCGGGATCCAGCGCGGGGGTGACCTCGCCGGAGAACGAGGGAGAGGCGGCGCCGAGGCGGGAGAGGCTGCGGACGATCGGGCCATGTCCGAGGCGCGAGCCGGCGTTTTCCCCGCGGGGAACGTCGGTGTGGAGGCCCTCTTCGGTGATCGCCAGCCACACCGAGGCCGGCTCGTGCGGGCCCGGGACGTCGGCCACGGTGACCGCGATTTTGCCTTGATTTTGAGCGATCGTGATCCTGGCCTTGGGGGCGCGCGAGGCGGTGAGGATGGCCTCTTTTGCGCCGCTGGTGTCGGATCCCAGCAGCTCGGCGTGGCCGTCGACGACGAGCTGCGGGGTGTAGATGCCGCGCTGGCCGAACGAGGCGCCATAGGCTCGTTGACGGGCCGAGTTGGCCGCGCTGGAGAAGGGATCGGACCAGCCGAGGTAGTTCCAGTAATCGACGTGGAGCTCGAGGGCGATGACCTCGGCGCCGGGGACGGGCTGGCCTTTCGAGAGCGAGGCGAGCAGCGTATCGGCCGGTGGGCAGCTCGAGCACCCTTCGGAGGTGAAGAGCTCGAGGATCACCGGTTGACGCTCGCCCGGCGGGCCAGCGTAGGCCGATCGCTCGGAGGCGGGGGTGCACGAGGTGAGGGCCGCGAGGGCCGCGGCGCCGAGGACAGCACGCATGAGGCAGCCTACGGCGCGGCGCGGCCCTGGTTTCACTTCACGGCCTTTTTCTCCAGGTGATCGCCGTGGAGCTCGCGGAGCTTGCTCTTGAGGAACTTGCCGGTCGAGGTCCGCGGGATCTGCTTCATGACGATGTAGTCGTCGGGGAGCCAGAACTTGGCAAAGCGTCCTTCGAGGTGGGTGCCGAGCTCGGCCGCAGTCGCGCTCTTGCCCTCCTTGAACACCACCGCTGCGAGGGGGCGCTCGGACCACTTGGGATCGCGGGCAGCGAAGACGGCGGCCTCGAGCACCGCGGGGTGGCTCATCAGCGCGTTCTCCAGCGCGACCGAGCTTATCCACTCTCCTCCCGACTTGATGACGTCCTTCGATCGATCGGTGATCCGCAGGTAGCCTTCGGTATCGATCGTGACCACGTCGCCGGTCTTGAACCAGCCGTCCTCCGTGAAGCGATCCGGGCCTTCGCCGCCGAAATACGAGGACGCGACGAACGGGCCGCGCACCTGGAGCTCGCCCATCGTCTCGCCGTCCCAGGGGAGGATCTTGCCGTCCTCGTCGGTGTGGCGCTGCTCGATGAGAGGCACGGGGAAGCCCTGCGAGGCGCGGAGCGCGAGCTTGGCCTCGTCGCTCTCGCCCGCGAGCGATTGCTTCACGCGCGCCAGGGTCCCGAGCGGGTTGAGCTCGGTCATGCCCCACGCGTGGGTCACGCCGAGGCCGTGCCGCTTCTGGAAGCCGTCGATCATCGACGCTGGGGCCGCGGAGCCGCCGATCAGCATCGATCGCATCGCCGAGAGATCCCACCTCTTCGGCTCTTGATCGAGCAGCGCCAGGATGCCGAGCCAGATGGTGGGGACGCCGCCGGCGATGGTCACCTTCTCGGTCGCCATCAGGTCGAGCAAGCTCGTCGGATCGAGGTGCGGGCCGGGGAAGACGATCTTCGCGCCCACGCAGATCGCCGAGTACGGGAGCCCCCACGCGTTGGCGTGGAACATCGGGACGACGGGGAGGACGGTGTCGGACTCCGAGAGCGCGGCGGTGTCGGCCATGCACTGCACCAGGCTGTGCAGCACAGTGGATCGATGGCTGAGCACCACGCCCTTGGGGTTCCCCGTGGTGCCCGAGGTGTAGCAAACCATCGCCGCGGAGCGCTCGTCGAGGACGGGAAAATCGAACGACGGGGCCTCGCGCGCGAGCAGCTCTTCGTAGTCGAGCGCGCCGCCGGGCAGGGGGTGCGCGGTGCCGTCGTCGATGACGATGACCTTCTCGAACGAGCGGACGCTGGCCACGAACTGGTTGAAGAGCGGGAGCAGCGAGCGATCGACGAAGACGAAGCGATCCTCGGCGTGCTGGGCGATGTAGCCAATCTCGGTGGGGTGCAGCCGGAGGTTCAGCGTGTGCAGCACCGCGCCGGAGCACGGAGCACCGAAGTAGAGCTCGAGGTGGCGATAGTGATTCCACGAGAGCGAGGCCACGCGATCGCCGGGGCGCGCGCCGAGCCGCCCGAGCGCGCCCGCGAGCTGCGAGCTGCGGCGGTGGAGATCGGCGTAGGTGCCCCGGTGGAGCGACCGATCGGGCGCCCGGCTCACGATCTCGGTGCGCGGGAACAGCGCCTTCGCCCGCTCGAGAAAATGGGTGAGCGTGAGCGGGAAATCCATCATCCGTCCGGCGAGCGATCCGACGTGCTGCATTGAAAGCATCCCTTTCACCGAGGGCTCCGTGATCGGGCGCGCCGTGGAGCCGAGCCCGGCGGCGGATGATACGGGGGGATCCGGGATCGCGGAAGCCACGGCAGTGGTAACGTCGCCGCATGCGGGACCGAGCCGAGGTGGTGATCGTGGGCGCGGGCATCATGGGCCTCGCCATCGCCTACAACCTCGCCAAGAACCAGGGGATCACCGACGTCGTGGTCCTCGACCGGACCTACCTTTGCGGTGGGGCGAGCGGGCGCAACGGCGGCGGGGTGCGGGCCCAGTTCTCGAGCGAGGGCAACATCCGGCTGATGCAGGAGTCGATCCGCATTTGCCGCGATTTTGCCCGCGAGATGAAGATCAACATCTGGTTCCGCCAGGGCGGCTACCTGTTCCTGGTCCGCGACGAGGCCGGGCGGCGCACGCTGGAGCAGAGCGTGGCCGTGCAGAACAGCTGCGGCCTGCAAACGCGGATGCTCACCCCGAAAGAGGCGCAGCAAGTCGTGCCCGAGCTCAGCCTCGAAGGCGTGGTCGCGGCCAGCTACAACGACGAAGACGGGGTGGTGTTCCCCTGGCCCTTCGTGTGGGGCTACGCGCAGGTCGCCGAAAAACTCGGCGTGGAGATCTCGCCCTTCACCGACGTCGTCGGGTTCGATACCCAGGGTTCGAAGATCACCGCGGTCGTCACGTCGAAAGGGAAAATCAAGACCAACCGCGTCGTCAACGCCGCCGGCGCGTGGAGCCCCGAGGTGGCGCGGCTGCTCGGCGTCGAGCTCCCGAATCACCCGCACCGCCACGAGATCTGCTCGACCGAGCCGCTCAAGCCCTGGCTCAAGCCGCTGGTGGCCGATCTCTCGAACGGGCTTTATTTCTCGCAGTCGATGCGCGGCGAGATCGTCGGCGGGGTGACCAACCACGACGTGCCCGCGGGCATGAACATGGACTCGTCGCACCG
>JBDTXR010000544.1:0-5426 GCA_040006075.1 Byssovorax sp.
CGAGGTTCAAGGCCGCGGCGCCGGTGCGGCCGTTGTCGTTCATCACGTTGTCTTCGATGATGAAGTTGAACCCGCGCCCGTCGGGGAAGGCGTTCTGTCCGAACTTCTCGGTGGCGATGGCCAGGATCCCGAGCGCCCACTCCCGGGTCTGCTTGTACGGCGGGGCGTCCTCGAGCGCCGGGTGCTCCTTCAGCTTCTCCAGCGACGAGGTCGCGTCGATGTTGCACTGGAGGCCGCTCTGGGCGCTGCCGAAGAACACGTTACGACGGATCACGTAGTTGTCCGAGCCGTCGGACACGTAGGCCGCATGCTCCATCGCCGAGAGCGCAAACAGGTTGTCTTCCATCAGCACAGAGTGGCTGTCGACGCTGTGGAACCCCCATTTTTTGTGGTTGTGAACGAAGTTGCCCAGGATCGCGATGTGGTGGCCGAGCTTGCTCGAATGAACGAAGTTGCCGTTGATCATGATCCCGGCGTTGGGCCCCTCGGGCGGCTTCCCCGGCTGGTTCGAGCCCGCGACGTTGAACCCCTCGATGATCACGTGGTGCGCCGCGAGGAGCAGGATCATCCAGTTGGGATCATCGGGGCTGGCCGTGGTGACGGTGACCTCGCCCGGGGCGCCAAGGGCCTTGAAGCGAATGTAGTGATCGTCGCCGGCGTCGGCCTTGTCGCCCACCGTGAACCCGTCGTACCGACCCGGCAAGACCGCCACCAGATCGCCCCCGTGAGCGATCTTCGAGGCCTCCTGAAGGGTCTTGACGGTGAGCGTGACTGGCAGCTCGACCGGTGTCTCGCCGTTCGGTCCGGCGTTCAAGTCGAGCTTGCCGACCGTGACCGTGGCAGGCGGCGCGCCGGCGGTGACGGCGATGACGCGCGTGTACGTCGACTGGACCTTGAAGGTGTGATCGACCCAGTCGCTGGAGCTCTGGGTCTTGAAGAACGTGAGCGATTGAGCCTTGCCCGGCGGCGCGTCGAGCGTCCCGGGAGCAGCCACGGTATCGGTCGACGTGAGCTGGGGGATGTCAATCGGCCCGTGAAACGGCGCGGGCTCCTGAGCGACGGTGGACGAGATGAAGTCGTGCCCTGCGCCGCACCCGGCGCTGGAGAGGGCAGCCGCGCAGAGGGCGGCCTGGATCGTTCGGTTCATGGCTCTTGGCGTCGGAGGCGCTCTGGAAATCAGGGAGAGTGTCAATGGAGCGTGTACCAGCGGCCGTCGTGCTCGACGCGCGGGACCTCGGGATCGGGGGGAGTCGCCTCGTGGAGCGCTTCGTCGTCCAGGACCCGATCGCCGCGCGGGCCCTGCGGGGCGCGGCGGGCCGCGGCGCGGGCGATCCGGGCGCGGCGCTCGCTGGTCTCGCGGCGCGTGGCGACGTCGTCGCGGCGGCGGCGGGCGCGGGCGCGGCGGACGAGGACCACGCCGGCGACGACCATCCAGAGCAGGAGTGATCCAAAGAGGACTGGAAAGAAGCTGTAGCGGCGGGCCATCGCTTTGCGCCAGGCGAGCTCCAGCCCCGGATCGGCGCCCGCCGAGGCGTCGAGAGCGTCTTTCCAGGGGGCGCCGCCGCGGAGCCGGCTCGTGAGCTCGGCGAGGCGCTGCGGGCCGAGGAAGCGCACGAAATCGGCGGCCTCGGCGCACGACAGCGTGCCCTCGGGGACGCCTTCGGGGAGCTGCGCTTCGATCTGCGCGAGGCCGAGGAGCCGCTTCGAGAGCGCGGCGCGGGCCAGCGTCTCGGCGCGCGCCGTGCTGTCGTCACCGGCGAAATCGACGGCGAATCCCTCGTGAAACCAGCGAGGCACGAGCGGGGTCGAGGCGGCCTCGTCGAGGGCGAGGTGGGCGAGCGCGTGACGGAGCCACCCTTCGAGGTTGGGTGCGTCGAGCGAGAGCGGCGAGAGCGCGCTCATGACGACCAGGTGCGATTGGCTGAACGTCACCGCCGTCGCGTAGCTCGGGAGCTGCTCCACCGGCGCGAGGCGCGCCATCTCGCTCGGCGCGGCGGCGACGCGGATCTCGATCGAGCCGAGCACCGGCGTCCCGAGCGCGGCGCCGAGCTCGGCGCGGATCGTCGTCGCCAGGGCCAGGAGAGCGCGCACGCGATCGCGCGTGGAGGGCTGATAGGCGAGCCGGATCCCGCCTTCTTCTTGCTTGAGGTACTCGGGCGGGAGCGGCGGGACGACGAGCGGCTCGGCGTCGATCCACAGCGCATCCCAGGGCCGCGGATCGTGCGGCGCCGCGCCGACGGTGGGCTCCGCGAGGGCCCGCGAAGGAGCCCCGAGCGTCGCCCCGACCAGGAGCAGCGCGGCGATCGTCGCCGCCGCGTGGGCGAGGCGGCCTCGAGGCCCTCTCGCCCGCGCGCTCACGGATCCACCGAGCCGTCGAGGTGCACGGTGCTCGGCGTGTTGCCCGTGGTCTTCGAGAGCACGAAGACGGTGATGCCGACCGTGGCGACGCCGCCGAGCGCGGCCCAGAACCAGGGCGATTTCCACACCGGTCGCTGATCGGAGAGCTCGTGCTTGGGCTTGCTCGCGAGCTCCGCCGGAGGTTTGGCGGCAGGCTTGGGTGCCTCGATTGCGGGAGGCGCGGGAGGCGCCGGGAGGAAGCCTCGGAGCGTGGTCGCAGCGCCCGGCCACACGAAGGTGCGCGCGCCGTCCGCCGCGACCTCGACGCCGGCGCCGAGCTCGACGCGCTCGAAGCTCGCGGTGCCGGCGTGGAGCACGCGCGCCACCGCGTGGCCACCGTCGAGCGACACCGCGACGACGAGATCCGCGCGCAGCGAGGTCCCGAGCGAGGCCAGGAGATGGCGCGTGGTGATGTCGGTGACCGAGGCGGCGATCGAGCCGCGCAGCGCGGTGATCTCCGCGAGCTTCTCCGCGGCGGCGGTGGGCGGCGGCGCGGCGGGATCCGGCGCCGCGGGCGCGGCCGCGATGTCGCCGGTGAGCGCGCGCGCCGTCGCCTCGTCGATGCTCGGGCGCAGCGCGGGCTCGCGATAGACCTCGTGCGCGAGCGCCTTCGCCGCGGGCCCGGCCTCGTCGTTCACGGCGACCACGACGGCCCCGTGCGGCGCGGTCGAAGGCGCGGCGAGCCGAGGCGCGGGCGCGGCGGCGACGGGCGGCGGCTGCGCAAAGGCCGTCCCGGCGCACGGGACAAGAGCGAGGGCGCCCACGAGGAGCGCCCCTTCGACGAACCGAGCCTGCATCGCCGTACCCTACGAACCCCGTGGGCGGGCGTCAAACCGAGGCCGCTGCGGGCCGGGTCGACCCCGCCGCGTCGAAGCGCAATCTTCGCGCGCCGAGGCGGCGCCCGGGCTCACATCCAGCCGTTGTCCTGATACCACTTCGCGGCGAGGCGGGTCCCCTCGGCCCAGCCCACCTTCGGGGTCCACGCGAGATCGCGCCGGGTATCGCTGGAGTCGCAGACCCAGTGAGGGGCCGAGAGCTCGATCAGCTTGTCGCGGGTCAGCATCGCGGCTTTGCCGGTGATCTTGCTGATCAGCTCGTTGAGCATCGCCGCTCCGCGGACGACGGGGAAGGGGATGGAGAGCCG
Source organism: Byssovorax sp. (assembly GCA_040006075.1). Taxonomy (GTDB): domain Bacteria; phylum Myxococcota_A; class Polyangia; order Polyangiales; family Polyangiaceae; genus JANYGI01. Next base: position 3,542 of record JBDTXR010000544.1, read on the forward strand.
GAGAAAGGCCTTCTTGCCGACGGCCTTCTCGATGTCTTTCAGCATGTCGAGCCAGACATAGATGTGGCCATCGTCGACGAAGTAGGCGTTGCCGCTCGGCACGTCGGCGTCGATGGCCTTGATGCAGGCGCCGGCGGCGTCGGCCGCGTAGACCACGCTCATGGTGTTCTTCCCGTTGCCCAGATAAGGCAGGAAGCGCATGGAAACGCTCTGAAAGAAGGCGAACGACTCGTTGTCGCGCGGGCCGTAGATCATCGGCGGGCGGATCACGGTGACCGGGAGCTGCCCTTTGGCCTCGCGCACCAGGCGCTCTGCGGCGAGCTTGGAGCGGCCATAATGGGTGACGGGGTGCCCCTCGCCGCTGCCGTCGACGGGGCGGCCATCGTGGCTCGGCCCCACGGCGGCGAGGCTCGAAACGAAGACGAAGCGACGCATTCCGGGGGCGATCTCCCGGGCGGCGTCGAGCAGGTTCCTCGTGCCCTCGACGTTGATGTGATTGAACTCGGCCTCGTCGCGGGCCTTGACCAGGCCGGCAGAGTGGATGACGGCGTCGACGCCCTTCATCGCGGCGCGGACGCTGGCCGCGTCTTCCACCGAGCCCGTCGCCATCTCCAGCCCGCGCAGGGACGAGAGGAACTTGGTGTTCGAGCTCTTGCGGACCAGGGCCACGACGGAGTGCCCCGCCTCCGCCAGCTGCTCCGCGATGTGCGAGCCGAGAAATCCGCTCGCGCCGGTGACCAGGACACGCATCGTCATCGCCTTTTCAGAAATCTCAAAGCGCCTTTTCGTAGACGCGATACCGCTTGGCGATCCGGCCGCCCATGAGCCGGATACCCGCGTTGATGGCCGCGTTGTCCTCGAGCGTCCAGCCGAGCTCGCTGTCCTTCATCCCGAGCAGGTGAGCGGCGTTGTTCATCGCCACGTAGAGATAGGCGCTGAGGCCGGCGTATTTCCGCACGTGCCGCCACTTCTTGCGGATCCCGAGGATCACCAGCCGACCGCTCTTGGGCCCTTGCACCCGGAGCCGCCACAGCAGCTTGATCGCGCCGAAGGGGAAGAGCTGGCCCTTGGCGTCGCGGATCAGCTCGTTGAGGTTCGGGAGCGCGAAGGCCACCGCCGCCGCCTCGCCGTCGATGAACACGATCCGCGTGATCTCCGGCATGAGGATCAGCTTGGTGTCGGCTGCCATCTTCAGCAGCTCGTTCTCGGTCAGCGGGACGAAGCCCCAGTTCTCGCTCCAGGCATCGTTGAAGATGTCCATGAGCAGGCGGACGTCGGCGAGGAGGTTCTTGGCGTTGGCGGGGCGCACGGTGATCTCGGGCATCGCCGCGATCTCGTCGTGGGCCTTCTGGGCGCGCTTGGGCACGCTGCCGATATCGTACTTCCAGGAGTAGAAGTCCTTGAGCTTGGGATACCCCGCCTTCTCGATCAGGCCGCCCTGATAGGCGTTGTGATAGGGCATCATCACCATCGGCGGATCGTCGAAGCCCTCGACCAGGCAGCCGGTGTCCTCGTTGATCGAGAGCGAGAGCGGCCCGCGAAGGCGCTTCATCCCCTTGGCCCGGGCCCATTGCTCGGCCTCGGCCAGCAGGGCGTTCCCCACCTCGACGTCGTCGATGGTGTCGAAGAAGCCGAACATCCCGACGTCGTCGTTGTACCGCTTGAGGTGCTCGCGATCGACCTGCGCGGTGATCCGGCCGACGGGCTTGCCGCCCTGGTACGCCACCCAGGCCGTGCCCTCGGCGTGCTCGAAGAAGGGGTTCTTCTTGTGGTCGAGGCGGTCGGAGATCTCGAAATCGAGCGGGCGCACGTAGTACGGCGAGCCCGCGTAGATGGTGTCGACGACGTTCAAGAAGTCTTTGAGCGTCTTCTTGTCGCCCTGCTT
>JBDTXR010000545.1:0-5323 GCA_040006075.1 Byssovorax sp.
CAGCGGCTCGACTTCATCGTCACGCAGTACGCGAAGAAGGGCCGGGACATCGTCGTCTCGCGCCGCAAGATGCTCGAGGGCGACGCCCACAAGCTCCGCGCCGAAGCGCTGACGAAGATCGAGCCGGGCAGCACGCACAAGGGCATCGTCCGCAAGGTCGTGGCCTGGGGCGTGTTCATCGCGCTGCCCGACGCCGGCCACGTCGAGGGCCTGATCCACATGACCGAGGCCAGCCACGATCGTGGCGCTCGGCTCATGGATCTCTTCAAGCCCGGTCAAGAGATCGAGGTCAAGGTCCTCAAGGTCGACGAGAAGGGCAAGCTCTGGCTCAGCCGCAAGGCCGTCGTGAGCGACCCCTGGGACGCCGTCAAAGAGAAGTACGCCGTCGGCACCCGTCACACGGGCAAGGTGGCGCGCCTCCAGCCGTTCGGCGCCTTCATCGAGCTCGAGTCGGGCATCGACGGCCTGATCCACCTCGCGGACCTTTCGGTGAAGCCGATCGAGCACCCGCAAGAGGTGGTCAAGGTCGGCGACGACATCGAGGTCATCGTCGCCACCTGCGACAGCCAGAACCGCCGCATCAGCCTGCACCCCGCGCCGCCTCCGGGCACCGAGGTCGAGGCCCGGCAGCGGATCGTGCAGTACAAGGCCGTGAAGGTCGCCGTCACGCAGATCACCGAGGGCGGCCTCGTGGTGCGCGTGCTCGGCGTCACCGGGCGCGCCGCGCGGGGCTTCATCCCCGCGGGCCACACCGGGACGCCGCGCGGCGCCGATCTCCGCAAGGACTTCCCGCTCGGGATGACGTTCGACGCCAAGGTGCTGGAGATCGATCCGCGCCGCGGCGAGGCGAAGCTCTCGATCAAGGCCCTGAAGGAGGACCTCGAGAAGCACGCGTACCAGACGTACCGCCAGGGCGTCGCGCGCGACGCGAAGTTCGGCACGTTCGCGGACTTGATGAAAAAGTCCTGATCTCGCGCTGCTCGGCGTGAGCAAAAAGAGAGCGGATCCCCAGCGGATCCGCTCTTTTTTTTGCGCGTCGCGGGCTCAGTCGGCGCAGGCGATCATCCGGTCCCAGAGCCAGAGGCCGCCCTTGCAGCGGGCCAGCGCGCCCGAGGCCGAGCAGACGTTGCCGTAGGTGCACTCGACGCCTTCGGTGCTGCACGCGCTGCCGTCGTTGGGGACGATCGCCGGGCAGCCCGACGTCGCGGGCGGGCCGCTGCATTGCCACATCGGCGGCGGGGCCATGCAGGGGCCGCCGAAGCACTCGCTGCACTGGCAGATGGTTGCAGCTCCAACGACACAGACGTCGCCGTCTTGCTGGCACACGCCGCTCGGCGGCTCGGTGAACTGGCAATGATCGGCGGGCGGCGAGAGGCACACGCCCTTGGTGGTGATCCACGAGCCGCCGTCGCCGCAGATCCACTCGTGCCGGCACTCGGGGCGCACCTGCTCGCCGTAGGTGCAGGTGAAGCCGGTGGGCGCGTTGCACTGGCCGCCGTTCGGCTCGGCGGCGGGGCAGAGCGTGCTGCTGGTGCCGCCGCCCGCGCCGCCCGTGCCGCTGGTGCCGCCGGTGGTGGTGACGACGCTGCCGCAGGCGAGGGGCGACAGGGCCAAAGCGAAGAGCCAGAGCGGTCGAATCTTCATCTTGCGAGGATAGCTTCGCGGCTCAGAAATGTGCACGCCGCGCGACGATCGCCGCCATCACCGAGGCGGCCAGCGCGAGCCCCGCGGCGGCGATCGCGGCGAGGCGCGCCGCCGCGTCGAGGTCGCGCGCGCGCTGTGGATCACGGGTGAGCCGCGCGGCGACCATCGTTGACAGCGTGCACCACGCGAGGACGATCGCCCCGAAGGCGAGGTGCTCTTTGCGCTCGAAGAGCCAGCCCAGCGCGGGCGATTGCACGAAGAGCCGCTGCCGGATCCGCGCGCGGTAAGTGGCCTCGAGCAGCACGCCGAGGCCGCCGGCGATGGTCACGGCGATCGCCGCGACGGCGCTGATCGCGAGCGCGGCGCGGCTCCGGCGGGCGCGGATCCAGAGCGGGATCGCCACGGCGAGGGCGGCCGTCGCGATCCACGCGGCGACGGCGTGGGCGCGCGCGACGAGGTGGAGCGTGGCCGGGCTCACGGGGCGATCAGGGCCTGGAGCAGGAGCGCGCTCACCGCGGCGACGATCAGCGCGCCGAGCCAGCGCACCCTGGTTTTGAAGCCTGCGAGCGCATATCCACCGAAGGCGCCGAGGCCGCCGGCGTAGAGCGACTCCTGCGCGCGCCAGAGGAAGGCGCTGCGATCCGACCAGATCAGGAGCGCGGGGTGGGGCTCGGTGTAGAACGCGCGCTCGACGCCGCGGAGGATCGCGTAGGCCACGATCGCCGCGCCGAGGCCGGTCGCCGCGGCGAGGAAGAGGCGATCGCCGACGCGCGGCGCGCTCACAGGCCGAGGCCTTCGAGGTAGCTCGGATCGGTGCGCTCGACCGCGAGGAAAGCTGCGGCGATCACGCCGATCGCGCACACCAGGCCGCGCGCGGCTCGCGCCGTGGGGCCGCCGTTACCAAAGCCGAGGCGCCAGGCGCGGGCCACCGTGAAGGACGCGAGGACGCCGAGGCCGAGCCACACGAACGGGCGCGGATCGCCGTCGCCGCGGAGGCGCACGAGCACCGCCGCGGCGCCGCCGAGGTAGAGCGAGAAGGCCACCGCGAGGGGCGGCGAGACGGCGCGCGGGAGCTCGGCGACCCCGCCGAGGCGAGGCGCGGCGCGCGCGAGCGAGACCAGGCCAAGCAGGCCGAGCGCCGCGAGAACGGCGATCGCGGCGGCGCGGAGGCGACCGCGGCGCACCAGGGTGTGCAGCTCGCGGCGCGTGGCCGGCGCGAGATCGGGGAAGCGATCGGCGGCGGCGAGCGCGGCGTCGAGATCCCCGCGCTCGCGGTGGAGGCTCACCAGCTCGCCGAGGGCCAGGCTGCGCGTGAGCCGATCGCCGGTTTCATCGGCGATCGCGGCCTCGAGCGGCGGCACCGCGCGCAGCGGATCGCCGAGGCGATGCCACCACGCGTCGGCGATCACCAGCTCGGCCTCGCCGCGCACGCGCCCCGGTGGAAAGGTCGTGACGTCGCGCGCGAGCGCCTCGATCACCGCGCGATCGCCGCTCTGGATCGGATCGCGACGGACCGCCGAGAGGCGCGCGAGCGGCGCGAAATCGCCCTCGGCGTGGGCCTCGAGATCGGCGGCGCGCGCCCGCGCGATCGGGACGAAGCGCGCGCTCGGATCCGCCGCGGCGGCCTCGCGGTAGGCCGCGAGCGCCTCGGCGAAGCGCAGCGCCTGGAACGCGCGCTCGGCGCGATCGAAGCTCTGCTGCGCGGCGATGCGCGCCTCGGGTGGGGGGTCGGCGCGCGACGGCCTCGCGCTGATCAAGGTCGCGACGAGGGCGAACGCGCTCACCGCCCGCCTCGCGCGGCGAGGCCGATTCATGCGCTGCTCAGCCCGTGCGCCCGGGCGGCTTCAGCGAGAGGCCGACGAACTCGATCGCGGCGAACGGAGCGGCCTCGCGGGCGTAGGGACAGTGCCGGCACTTGGAGTTGCAGCAGTAGCCGCGCTTCTGGTGGTATGCCGCGGTGAAAACGAACCTCCCGCCATCCATGTAGTAGTCGACGCCTTCGACGAGCGACGGGGGCTTGGAGCGGCTCATGATCCTCGCGCGGGGACTGCTCGGTGCGACGAAAAACGCGCCCGCACCGGGCCAGGGAAGTAGGTTACCAGGCGAATGCGTTTTCATCACGGCCCAATGCGACGACGCGCTCCCGGACTCGCTTTTGCGCCGCTCGGCGCGCTGCTTTTGCTCGCCTCGGGCGGCTGCGACGGGTGCCACGCCAGCAAGCCGTACACGCCGTACACGCTCTCCGACGCGCCGTCGGCCGCGCCGCGCGCCTCGAATGCCGCGGCGGCGCCGAGCGGATCGGGCGCGAGCGCGGGCGAGCCCACCGACGCCGGCGTCGCGGTGGACGCCGAGGCGCCGCCGTCGTTCGCGATCGTGCCCGGGACGACGGCTCCCGGGGACGGCAAGAGCTGGCCGCTCGACGGCGACGTCGTGGCGCTCGCGCCGATCGGGCGGACGTTCGCGGCGGGCCTCGTCGTCGACCTGGACGGCGATGGAAAGCGCGATCTGCTCGCGTGGTCGCGCGCGCCGGACGGCCTGCGCGGCGAGATCTGGTTCGCGCCTGGCAGCAACGTCGCCGGGGCGCGCACTCTCGCGGCGATGCCCGAAGGCCTCGCGGGGCCGGGGTGCAGCGTGGCGACGCAGATCTCCCAGGTCGGCCCGCGCACGCTCTTGCTCGACGTCGCGCCTCGCTGCGGCGGCGCGCACGACAAGGCCATTCGCTGGATCGCGGTGCTCCGCCGCGTCGACGCCGGAGCGCCCGAGATCGGCCTCGAGCTCAAGCTCGCCGCGCCCGCCGAAGGCGAGTCGCTCCAGGTCGCCGTCGACACGCGCGATCGCGACGGCGACGGCCGCGGCGACGTGCTCGCGACGATCACGCTGAGCGGCGCGCCGCGCCCGCTCCCGAGCGCGGGCGCGCAGGCCAGCGCGTCGCTGGCGTTCTTCGATCGGCCCGCGGGCCTCTCGCGCGATCCCTCCGAGCCCGAGGCCTCGTTCAAGGCGCTCGCCGCGGGCCTCGTCGCCGACGGTCGTCGCAAGACCACGGCGCCGCGCATCGCCGGCGCTTCGCTCGCGCTCCAGCGTCTGCGCGGGCTGCTCTGCGAGGAGGGCGGCAGGGCCGCGATCACCACGACCGCGGGCCCGGTGCGCTGCGGCGACGCGCGCCCGATCGAGGACGCGGGCATGGCCGAGGTCGAGGCCGCGATCAACCTGGGCGAGCCGCTGGCGGCGCTGGCGGCGCTGGCGCGGCTCGAAGCGATGGGTATTCATCGCAAGGACGTCGACGCGCTGCTGGCGAAGAGCATCCCCACGGTGACCCCGAAGGCCGTGCACAAGACCGCCGCGGCGCCGGCGATCGCGTCGTCGCCCTCGTTCTCGCCGCTGGCGTGGGACAGCTCGGGGGACCTCCTGGTTCACACCGTTGACAGAGTTGTCCGCGTCGATCACGCCGCCTTCGCCGAGGCCTCGATCGACGCCGCGATGACCTGGCCGGTGCGCCTCGCGTCGCCCGCGGCCGCGGCGCCGCCGTGGACGATCCTCAGCGTCGAGCGCCGCTGCGACGAGGCCACGCTGATGGCCCACACCGAGTCGGGCGAGGTCGCGCTGCCGATCGCCGTTCCTCTGAAATGCACGCCGTCGGCGCGCGTCACCACCGAGCTGCTCGGCGCCTCGGAGCAGGGCG
>JBDTXR010000546.1:0-5322 GCA_040006075.1 Byssovorax sp.
TCAACGGCAACATCTCGTTCGACAGCGGCAATCACCCGGTCAGCGTCAACATCGCCTTCTTCGATGTCTGCGATCCGGCCGGCCTCAGCGCCTTTGCCCAGCACTGCAGCGGTGGGAGCTGCCCCTCGGCGCCCAACCCCTATTGCCCCAGCGGCAAGGGCGAGCTCCTGGGCACGGGCATGGACGGCCCCACGGGCATGCTCGACGCCGGCGGCACGAGCTGGCTGCAAACCACCGCTCCGGTCAAGGGCGGCGACACCATCTCGGTCCGCTTCACCATCTGGGACACCGGCGATCACAACCTCGACTCGTCGGTGCTGATCGACGCGTTCCAGTGGATCGCCAACGGCGGCACGGTCAAGGTCGGGACGGGCATCCCGCCCGCCTGAGACTGGCAGTTTCGGAGATCGGGAGAGGCCCGCGGGAGCGCATCTGCTCCGCGGGCCTTTTTCGTTTTCAGCCTCCGAGCTTGGGTGGCCTGAATCCCCGCCCGAGCGTCTTGCCCCACTCCCGCCCATCGATCCTCGGGAACTGCACGTCGCAGACGCCGGGATCAATCCCATCGACGCGCGCGAAGCCGGCCCGATCGAGAGTGCCAGTCTGGACTCGGCCGTCAGGGAGCGTGATCTGGAAGGGCTCCCCGGCGACAGGCACGTCATCCTCGTCGAGCAAGACAATCTCGATGAACGTCTTCAGCGTCGGAGGCGGAGGCTGCTGCGGGAGTGACGGCGGCTGGATCGGCGCGGCTTGCCCCGGGAGCTGCGCGTTCCTTCGCCGCGGGGCGAGCACCACCAGGTCTTGCCGCTCGAACGCTCGGCGCAGCAGCGGCCGCAAGCTCAGGTGCTCTTCCCCGAGGCCCCAGGCGCTCACCGCGAGGGCGCCAAAGAGTGTGGCGTGGATCTGGTACAGCGTCGCGCGCGCCTCGGAGTCCAGCAGCCAGCCTTCGAGATAGGCCACCACGAACATTGGATCGAGCACGTCCCAGCCCAGATCGCGCGGGGCGTCGAACGGCTGCGCCATCAACGGCTCGTCGCCGAGGCCGCGGAAGAACCAGCAAGGGAACGGCGGCGGAGGCGGCATGGTTACCCGTTACCCCGGGCTTGACGGCTCGGCGAAAGAGCGAGACCATCGACCCCACCATGGGCAATCCGGCGGCGCGTATCCTCGACTTGCATGTTTGCCCGATGCTCACGGCGGGGATCGCGCACGTGGGGGGCCCGGTGCTCCCGCCGGGCGAGCCCACCGTCCTGATTGGCAAGATCCCGGCGGCTCGCCTCGGCGACAAGCTCGCCTGTATCGGGCCACCCGACACCATCGTCGGCGCGTCTGCCAGCGTGATGATCGGCGGCGCCTATGCAGCCCGCCTCGGCGACCCGACCGCGCATGGGGGCGCCGTCATCGTCGGCTGTCCCACGGTGCTCATTGGCTGAGGGAGCTCGCGGGCTCACGTCTTCGGGCCCCCGAGGCGAACGAGCTGATGAGGCGCCGCGGTGCGCGTGATCTCCAGCGAGCCAGTCGCGAAGAAGAGCTGATTGTCCACGCCGAGGCCTTCCACCGCGCGCACGAAGCCGAGCTGCGCGTCGGCGTGCAAGCCCAGCTCCGGTTGATCGACGAGCACGATCGAATGCGAGAGTCCGATTCGCCGGAACGTCGCCACGAACAGGACCGCTTGTTGCTCGCTGTCCGAGAGATCGTCGAGCAAGAGGCGCGCTCCGTCGTCGCGCTCGAACCACAGCTCGGGAGCATCGCCGTCGAGCTCCACGCCGAGCAAGCGCAGGTGGGGTAACAAGGCCGCGAGGTCCCGTCGATAGGGTAGCAGCGAATCCCGCTGATCGCTGCGGAACAGCACCCCGCGGCTAGCGGACTCTTCCAGCGTCTTCACGCCGTCGCGCAGCGCCAGATCGACGAGAGAGCGCTTGATCGAAGCATACTTGGTCGGCGAGGTGCCGAGCCTCAGCCGCGCTTCTCCGGCGAGGTCGCGCGCCTTCTCGCCGGCGTGCGAGGCAAGGCGTCGAGTGGAAGGAAAATACTCGAATTTGCCGTGGTTCGGATCGTGGTCGTATGCGGAAAACAAATCGCGCAGGCCGACGTTCAGCTCGGGCAGCGGCGCGCCCTCGCCGAGCTCGAACCGCGTGACCACCGTGGCTTGCTTGGCCTCGGCCCGCTCGACCTCGCTCGCCGTGAGCAGCCAGGTCCCCTCGACGATGCCTGTCGTCGCGCCTCGCCGGATCAGGCGCGCGGCGTCGGGGGGAACGCCCCAGGCCCCCACGCTCTCCTTCAGCGCGGCGATCGCCGCGAGGAAAGAGGTCTTTCCCGACGACGCGGGACCGGTGATGAGCACCGTGTCGACCGGCGCGCCTGTGGAGGGGTGCACGAAGGAATAGGCGCCGTTCGGGGCGCCGCGAAAGTTTTCGAGGTGGAGGCGGAGCAGCTTCACGGCAGATCCTCAGTTGAGCTTGATCAGGGGCCCGACGATCGTGACGCCGCTGTCGTCGATCACAATCGAGCTACCGCCCGATTTCAGCGTGATCTTCCCGGCTTCAATCTCCACCTCGGGAGCCCCCAGGGCGATCAGCTCGGACGAGTGCAAGCTGATGAGACCGGCGGCGTCGATCGTGGTCGTCTCGGTGGACGTCATCTTGATCGTCTTCGCCGCGAGCGAGTACGGCCCGCACGAGATGGACACGCTGCCAGCTTGCATCGAGTACGACCTCTTGATTCGATCGGTCTTGTTGTGGTCGACGGTCAGCGCGTCGTCGTGCTTGATCATCGTCACGGCGTCGTGCTCCACCGTGGACTTGTAGTCGCGCTGCGAGTGCAGCTCGAGGCGCTCCTTGGCCTGGAGATCGTCCATCAAGATCTCGTTGAAGCCCGAGGGATCGCCCACCGTCTGCGAGCGCCATTTGCTGATGGTCTTGTCGATGCCGCTCTGCCCCTCGGGATCGACCGGGTTGACACGAGCGCTGTTGTGAACGCGACCGACGATGATCGGCTCGTCGGGATCGCCGTCGAGATAAGCCACCACGACCTCGTCGCCGACGCGGGGGAGGACGAAGAAGCCGTACGCAGTCCCGGCCCAGGCCTGCGAGACGCGGACGGGGCGGGTCTTCTTGCTGGCCAGCTTTTGCCGGTCCCACTTGAAGAGGACGTGGACCCGGCTCATGGAGTCGGCCACCACGTCGCCGTCGGCGCCGCCGACGATGGTGCCAGTCTGGGTGCCGTGGATCCGCGGCTTCGGGCGCGCGGTGGGCAGAAAGGGGACCGTCGCGGGGATGCACTCGAGAATGAAGCTCGCGGCCGCGGCGGGCGCGACGCCGAGGCCGCGCGCGGCGCCGTCTTCCAGGACGACGCGAGTGCGGAGCACGAGGAAGGTGTCGTTGACGTCGGCGCGAGGGTGGTTGACGACGGTGATCTGCTGACCTGGTCCGACCGTGAAATTGGCCTCCATCGTGAACGTCCGCGCCCGCGCCCGGAGCGACTCGAGCAGGTGGCCGGCGCGCTCTCTCCCGGCGGCGTTGTCGGCGAACTCGTCGATATCGAAGGTGAAGGACTCGAGATCGGCCTCGCTGGTGAGCACGCCGTCGGCCGGCGCAGCGCTCGCGGTCCCCGCCAGATCGAGCTGCGGATGCTCGTAGTCGTAATCACCCACCGTCGCCGTCGAGGTCTCGATGTTCGAGGCGAGCACCACGTTGAACACGTGAGGTGGCGGGGTGGTGAGGTTCGACGGCGGGAGGAACAGCGTCGGCGCGGCCGGGGCCGTCGTCATCTTGCTGGTGTCGTCGACGAGGGTGAGCGCGCTCTGGCTCGCATGATCGAAGAAGGTGGCGATGAAGTCGGTGGCCAGGATCCGGGTGATGAAGTCCCAGTCGGTCTCGCCATATTGCACGACGTAGTCGCGAATTTGCGGCTGCTTCGAGAGCCGCTGGGCCGGCGCCGGGATCCGCCCGCCGTACCCCGCCAGCACCTCGGCGACGATCTGCGCGACGTTCTTCTTCTCGAACAGGCGGTGATCGCGCCGCCGCGTGGTGAGCCACACCGGAGGGACAATCAGGATCTTGTAGCCCGAAGCCGCCTGATTGCCAGTCGCGGCGACCGTGGAGCTGAGCTGCTGCACGCTCTTGACGATCCCCTCGACCTGCGGTTGCCCCGGATCGTCAGTGCATGTCACGACGACGCTCTCGCCGATGACGGCGTGAAAGTCGAGCGTCGCGTCGGTGGAGGCGATCTCCAGCGAGAGCTCGAACAGCTCGGAGAGGGCGTCTTGAAGCTGAAACCGATGGACGACGACACCGGAGATGGGCCCTGTGCCGGCCGAGCGAGGGAAGCCGAGGGTGATGTTGAACGCCATGCGGGGAGTGCCTCGGTTACTTCTTCGGATCGTCGGGGATATCGACCCAGATGGGGGCGGGGAGGGGATGACCGGTCTGTGGATCGAAGCGAATCAGGCGCTTGGGTCGCCCGGGCGGCGCGGGCGGGGGCGCGAGGTGCGCCGGCGGCGGGAGCGCGGCATTGCCAGGCTGAGGCGGATGAAGGCCTCCTCCCTCGACGAAGGCCGCCATGCTGGCCGTGCCCGAGTCGACGCGATGAGCCTTTGGACCGGCGGAGGGAACCGCGGCCGAGCTGGGCGCCGATCCCGATCCGTGCGCGAAAGGAAGGGCAATGCGCGCGACAATATCGCTGATGTCGGCCGTGCCGGCGAGGGGATTGGCGGGACGGGGGAGCCTCGGTTGCGCCGTGGCACCCGGTGGAGCGGGCTGCGGAGGTGCAATTGCCGGCGACGCGAACGGCGCATAATACACCGGCTGAGGCGCGGCGGGCGGAGGTGCGATTGCCGGCGGCGGAGCCTCGGGCGGGAGGCGAGGAGCGGAGAACACGCCGGAGGGCTCGACGCGGGGCGGCGCCGCGGTGGGCGCCGCAAACGGCGCAGGCGCGGGAGGAGCAGAGACCGGAAGAGAGGCATTCTCGGCGCCGGGCTGCCGGCCAACGAGCGCGGCCTCCTCCCGGAAGCCCAGAGCCTCTCTGCTCAGGAAGCGGGGATCGGTGGCGTCTTGCGCGCCGGCGGTCGGGCGCCGGCGTGCCGCGTGGAGCTCGGCGCGGCGCGCCGAATAGGCCTTGACGTACGCCTTCCCGAGCTCGCCTGTCGCGTCGCCTTCGAAGCGCATTCGCCAGGAATCGACGAGGTTTCGCAGGCGCGCTTCGTCGAGCTCTGCCGTGGTGAGCGCAGAGGCACGATGGCTGAACGGGTCGTCCAGGAGCGCCATGAATTCAGCGAAGAGCTCGATGCGGTAGACGACGGCAAGTCCCCTGGGTTGGCGGCGTTCG
>JBDTXR010000547.1:0-5317 GCA_040006075.1 Byssovorax sp.
CGCTTCATTTGCAGGCTATTTGATGACGCGAAGGTAGGGCGGCAGCTCGCGCTTCACCTTCTTGCCCTTGGTCGTCGGCGCCTGCGGGACGGGCGCGAGCTCGGGAGCGTCGCCTTCGTCCATGGGCAAAACCTCGGCTTCGGAGCCGCCGATCGATCGCGGCATGGGCTCGGCGTTGGGCACGGCGCGGGGCGACGATCGCGCGGGCGGGACCGGCTCCAGGGCCCGCCGGATCGGCGTGGGCTTCTGTCGCTCTTTCTCTTCGCGGCGCGCGATGTCTTCTTCCGACTCGACCGCGGCGAGCTTGGGGCGCGCCTTCTTCCCGGCCGCGGTCTTGCCCGGCGGCGGTGTTTGCTGCTGCTTTTGTAGCTGTGCCGCGACCTCTTGCGGCACGTCGTCCGGCCAGACCATGCCGCGCCCGTCTTCGCCGACGAGCGCGTAGATCGCCGACCACGGCAGCCGACACCAGAAGGGCATGCGGTTGAACGAGAGCGTGCACGACACGCCGACGTCGTCGACCTTCAGATCGGGGATCGGGATCGCCATGTTGAGCCCGACCTGCAAGACGAGCTGGTGCTGCCCCGTGAACCCCTTGGGCACGAGGACGCCGGGTCGCCGCGGGTCGAGGTGAACGAACAAACTCGACCCTTCGAGGAGGGTGAGAGCGACCTCCTTTTTCGGGGGCGGCTGTCGCGGGGCGTCGGACATCGGATGCCAGATACTCTGCCAGGCATGGGCCGCCAAGGGAAGATGGAGGGCCGCGCGCTCCGCGAGGATCGTGGAGCACCTCGCCGGCGAGATCCTGGTAGGCACGCGCCGTTGTTTCGACGCTGAACCAGCGTTCAACTCAAGCCGCGCGCAGCGGTGGCGTCGGCCTCGGCGCGAAGATGGCGATCGCCGATCCGAGCAGGATGATCAGCGCTCCGGCGATCTCCGTTGCGGCCGGGATTTCATGGAGAAACAGCGCGCCGAGGACGATGCTGCCCAGCGTCTCGCCCGGCGACACCAGCGCGACGATCGCCGGCGGCAGCGTGCGCGACGCCGTCTGCACCGCGGTGTGCCCGAGGATGGTGGGCACGAGCGCGATGATGGCGATCGCCACGATTCCACGCTGGGGCGGCGGCCAGATCGCCGCCGCAGAAGCGTCGCGTGGGGCGACGAGGAGCGCGAAGGCGAGGATCACCGCGGCGCTGGCGTAGACGAGCGCGGCGTAGCTGCGCGCCGGGAGCGCGTCCTTGAGGGCGCGCGCGACCGTCAAATACAGGCCGTAGAGGCCGACGGCCGCGAGCACCAGCAGATCGCCCGCGAGGCGATGCTCGCCCTTGCCCGCGCCGCGCGCGACCAGGACCGCGCCCGCGGTGGCGACGAGGACGCCGATCTGCTCGGGCCGCGACGGCCGGATCCCGAGCAGCACCCACGCGCAGAGCACGACGCTGAGCGGCTCGAGCGAGACGAGCGACACCGCGGCCGGCAGCGACGTGCGATCGAGCCCGATCTGAAAGCAGGCGAAATGCGCGGCGAGGAGCGCGCCCGCGGCGACGACCGTGAGCCGCTGTCGTGACGTCAGGCCAGCGAGCGCCGGCCGGAGGGCGCGCGCCTCGATCGCGCCGAGCAGCACCGCGGCGAGCGCGAGCCGACCGAAGGCGATGAGCAGCGGATCGGTCGGGCGGGCCCAGCGCGCGAGCGGCCCGCTCAGCGCGAAGCACGCGCTGGCGAAGAGCACGAACAGCACGCTCTCGGCGCGGCGCTCGCGCGCGGGATCCACGCGCGTCTCAGCTCATCTCGCCGGCGCTGGCGTAGGCGAAGGCTTCGCGCGCGGCGTGGACGCGGCCTTCGATCCCGGCCTCGCCGCCGGCGCGTCCGAGCGCGACCATGAGCTTGGTGAGCGCGGCCTCCGACGTCATGTCGCCCGCGCCGATCGCCCCGCCCGCCGCCGCGGCGACGCCGCCCTCGTAGCGGCCGAGATCCACCGATCCCCGCGGCGATTGGCTGGCGATCACCACCGGCACGTCGAGCGATCGCGCGGCGTCGAGCACCGGCAAGAGCGAGTTCTCCAGCACCGGGATGTTGCCCGCGCCGAACGCTTCGATGAGCAAGCCGCGCACGCCGGCGGTGAGCGCGCCGAGGAGCAGCCGCGGATCGAGCCCGGGGAACGTGCGCACCGCGAGCACGCGCGGCTCGATCCGCGGATCGAAGGCCTGGGGCTGTCGCGGCGCGAGCAGATGCGCGCCGAGGTGCACGCCGACGCCGAGCTCGGCCAGCGGAGCGCACGACGGCGAGCCGAACGCGCTCATCCCCCAGGCGTCGAGCTTGGTGGCGCGACAACCCCGCAAAAGCCTTGAATTGAAGGCGATCCCGACCTCGGGGATCCGCATCGTCGCCAGGTGACAGGCGTCGACGAGGTTGGTCCGCGCGTCGTTGCGCACGTCGGCGAGCGGCGTCTGCGATCCGGTGAGCACCACCGGCCGATCGAGCCCAGGTAACAGGAACGCGAGCGCGCTCGCGGTGTAGGCCATGGTGTCGGTGCCGTGCACGATCACCACGCCGTCGTACCGCGGCAGCGCCTGGTGCACCGTGGCGGCCAGCTCGACCCAGTGGTGCGGCTGCATGTTGCTGGAGTCGAGGTTGAAGAGGATCTTCGTCTCGATCGCCGCGATCTTCCGGAGGACGGGGAGCTCGTTGATCAGGTCCTGCGTGTACACGTCGGGCGCGAGCGGGGCCGGATCTCCGCCGCGCATCATCAGGGTGCCGCCGGTGTGGATCAGCAGGAGTCGCACGCGGCGCGAGGGTAGTGGGAAGCGTCGCGCAATACCACGACGAGGCATGGAAAAAGGCCGGCGGCCCTCTCGCGAATTTCGCGTCGAGGGCCGCCGGCCGCAGGGAAGAGCGAGCGCTTGGGCTCAGTTCGCGGGGGCGAACACGATGGGGTACGTCACGGTGACGATCCCGTTCTCGGGCTGCGGGAACGAGAGCCCGAAGAAGGCCCGCGTCACGCAGGAGACGACGCCCGCGTCCGGCAGATCCGAGCCGCCGTTCTGCGCGCTCGAGACCGAACCGTCGTGGTTGATGATGAACCGCACCGCGACGCGCCCGGCGAGGTTCGGGTTGTTGCGAAGGCCGGCCTCGTAGCAGAACTTGAAGCGACCAAAGTTCTGGCGAACCGTGCGCTGGATGATCTCGGGCGGGAGACGACCGCTCGTGATCGGAGTGCCGACGCGAACGAGACCAGGCGCCTTCGCGATGTGCGTACCCTGGAGCTGACCGTGGCTGTGGCCGTTGCCGAAGTCCTGTCCATCCCCGAGGCCGTTGCCGTTGCCGACGGTGCCGACGCGACCGAGGCCGATGCCGTTCCACTGCCCGCCGCCGCCGTCGCCGATGCCGCTGAGCCCGAGGCCGCCCGCGCCGCCGGCCTCGTCGATCGACTGGCCCCACATGTTGCCGAGCGCGTTCTTCGGATCACGACCGCTCGTCACATCGCCGCCCCACGCGACGGTGACCGCGTTGGGATCGCCGCCGAGGCCGGAGTTGAGCAGACCGATCATGCCGAAGGACGAAGCGTCCGCGAGAGCCTGCGCCCGCGAAGGCTGCACGTCGGGGTTGTCCTTCGGGCCGGCCAGACCGTAGCGCCCGTTGGTGGCGCGCGAGGTCGCGCTGCCCATCTTGCCGGACTCGCCCTTCGCTTCGGAGCCCGTGCCGCCCGAAGGACCCGCGTTCGCCGCGGTGCTCTCGTCCTTCTTCTGCTCCGGCTCGCGCTCGGCGGCCGCGTCGATCATCGCCTTGAGCTCGTAGGTTTGCTGATCGCTCATCGACTCCTGATCGGCCATCGCCATCGAGGGCATGAACACCGCCGTCGCCGCGAGCAGACCGGCGTGCAGCATCAGCGAGAGCGCCTGGTAGGGCAGGCCGCGCGAGTCGAGGCGGAAGCGACCACCGACAGCGCGACCGGCGTTCACCGTGGAGATCGAGAAGTTGATCCCACCGATCTCGAGCTCGGCCTTCGCGCCCTCGGGCATCGGGATCTCGACCGCGTTGGCGAGCGAAGCGCAGGGCACGGCGGTGGCGAACATCTCGCGCACCGACTTCGCGGCCTGGCCCGCGAAGGTGATCGTGCCAGTCGCGTTCGCCGGGACGACGAGCCGCACCTGACCGCCCTCGCCCGTGACCAGCAGCGGCATCCGCGTCTCGCCGATCCGCTCCGCGGGGAGCGAGAAGTCACACGCATGCGCTTTGTCCGTCGACTCGCCGACGAAGAAGGGACGCGGCGGCGTGAGGTGCGCGACGTGGAGCGTGGTGGCGCCCCAGCGGATCACGATCTCGACGGCGCGAGCCGGCGTCTCGACCTCTTCCGCGAGCGGCGCGGGGCCGTTCTGCACGAGCTGGTAGGTGTACGAACCCTCCGGCGCGTCCGCGGCGACGTCGGTGGCCGAGACCTGAGCGAAGGGGTTGTGCATCTCGAAAGGCTTCGCGAAGAGGTTCGCCTCGCGGCCCGGCAGGAACGGGTTCGCCTGGGTAACGGGGGTGGTCGAAAAAGAAACCGGGCCGCTCTTCGAAGTCGCCATGGGAAACCAACTTTCCATCGCCCTGACGCGCGCGTCGGGCATCCATCGAGCTCACCTGGATCGCCACGGCGACCCACGCTTCCCTCGATCCCTTGCGGTCTCCGTCGGCCCCGAGCTTCCGAGAAACCCTTGTTTCTTCGGGTTCAGCTCTCACCGACGCTCACCGCGTCCACGCCAGGAAAGACAGGGCTCGCGGACCGAAGTTCCAGAAAAAAACGATCCCAAGCCGTCGGATTTGCTGCCGTTAACGGCGGAAAATTACGGCGATACGGATTCCGCTCACGAGCTTCAGCCGAGGTCGAGCTTGGCCAGGGTCTCGCTCGCGGGCAGGCCGATCCAGCGCATCGCTTCCTCGTTGCAGCAGAAGGTGCGCGTGAGCATGCGGTCGACGTAGAGCGTGCCGCGCAGGTGATCGATCTCGTGCTGGAGGATGCGCGCGGGCCAGCCGCTCACCGAGAACGAGACATCGCTCCCGTGCTCGTCGAGCGCGGTGACCTCGACGGTGAGCGCCCGCTCGACCAGCGCCATGTAGCCTTTGACGCTCAGGCATCCTTCGAAGAACGTGGCGCGATCGGGGCCGATCGGCGTGAGCTTCGGGTTGATCAAGATCTGGAGCGGATAGGGGACACGGCCTCGCGCCGCGCGCTCGGGCGGCGTGAGCTTGGCCATCAGCGCCTCGGCGTCTTCGAGGACGATGACCTGGAGGCCGACGCCGATCTGCGGCGCCGCGAGGCCCACGCCCGGCGCCGCGCGCATCA
>JBDTXR010000548.1:0-5301 GCA_040006075.1 Byssovorax sp.
CAGTGCCGTCAGGGAAAGGTTTCACGCCCGCTTCGGCGCGGCCCGAGTGGTGACGCGAAGGATGCGATTTTCTTCTTTCGTGGACGGAAGTGTGGCCCGCAGGGTGCCGCGTTCGAAGACCCAGAGCTCGCCCGGCTTGCCGATCGTCCACGACTCGTTCGTCGTCAGCGGGGCGGTGGCGATCACGGCGACGCGGTCCTTCGGGGTCGTCACCGTGGAGAAGTCGATGCGGATGTCGTCGTCGGCCAGCGCCGCGAGGCCGAACGGGGCCTTGCGGATGATGTAGCTGAGCTTGGTCGCGCAGCGCGCGTAGAGGTGGCGCCCGTCGCCGAGGAGGAAGTTGAACGTCCCGTCCGCGCCGAGCTCGCCGCCGATCTCGGCCACGGCCGCCCAGAGGTCGCGGCGCCGCGTCGGGTACGACGGAAAGCGCTTGCGCAGCCCTTCGAGGAGCACGCAGAAGGCATGCTCGCTGTCGGTGGTACCGATGGGGTTGAAGCGGCCGAGCTTGTGGCGGCGGACGCGCGGCAGCGTCCCGTTGTGGGCGAAGACCCAGTGGCGCCCCCAGAGCTCGCGCACGAACGGGTGCGTGTTGGCGAGCGTCGTTGGCCCGCGCGTGCGCCGGCGAATGTGGCCGACCGCAATCCGCGTCTTGATCGGGTGCTCGCCGAGGAAGCGCGCGAGCGGGCTCTGGCAGGCCGGCGTCGGGTCGAGGAAGACGCGGGTGGCGCGGCCTTCGTAGAAGGCGAGGCCCCAGCCGTCCGCGTGCGGCCCAGTCTTGCCGCCGCGCTGGCGGAGGCCGCTGAAGGAAAAAACGATGTCGGTGGGGACGTTGCACTCCATCCCGAGCAGCTCGCACATGCGGTGACCAAGGCTACCACCAGCGCCGCCGGATGGTCGCGGCTTCCGCGAGAAACGAAGAGGATCTCGTGCGGCGGCGCGTCGTCTCAGCCGACAATGCGCGCGGCCGCGTCGTTGGCCTGGCGCACGCAGTCGGGGATGCCGACGCCGTCGAACGCCGCGCCCGCGAGCTGGAGGCCCGGGTGCGCCGCGGCGAGGGCGCGCGCGCGCGCGACGCGATCGAGGTGGCCGATCGAGGGCTGCGCGTTGCCGCGCTCGTAGCGAAAGACGCGGGCGAGCATCGGCTTGACGCGGACGCCCACGAGGCCCGCGAGCTCCTCGCGGGCGAGGGCGATCAGCGCGTCGTCGCCGAGCGCGAGCGCGCCCGGGTCGCGGTGGCCGCCGACGAAGACGCGCAGCAGCACCGCGTCCGACGGCGCGCGGCCGGCCCACTTGCTCGAGATGAACGTGGCCGCGAGGACGCGTCGCTTCTCGCGCTTCGGCACCACGAGGCCCGTGGCGTCGAGCGCGTGGGGGACATCGGCGCGGCGGTAGGCCACGACCACCGTCGCCGACGAGATGTACGGCGTCTGCCGCAGCAACGCCGAGAGTGGCCGATCGAGGGCGTCGAGCGCGTCGGCGGCGGCGTACGCCGGGATGCAGACGATCACGTCGTCGGCGGGGAGGCGCTCGGCTTCGGCGCCACCGAGCTGCACCAGGAAGCGCGGCGATTTCGTGTCAGCAGGACCTGTCGTGATCGCGACGACGGGGGCGCCGACGCGGATGACGCCGCCGGCCTTCCCGATCTTGCTCGCGAGCGTGTCGATGAGCTCGCCCATGCCGCCGAGGAGCGAGAGGAACGCGCTCGGCGTCTCCTTGCTGCCGGCGGCGCGGGCGCGGGCCGCCATCTGGGCTACCGCTCCGCGAATCAGGCTCCCGTACTTCTGCTCCTGCTCCAGGAGCTGCGGGAACGTCGCGCGGAGGCTGAGCGCGTCGACGTTGCCGACGTAGATCCCGCCGAGGATCGGCTCGGCGAGCTGTGTCGCGGCCTCGTCGCCGAGGCGTCGGCGCACGAAGTGGCCAATGGATTCGTCGCCCTCGGTGGAGCCCTTCGGGATCACCAGATCGAGGGCCATGCGGGCCTTCCCGACCCAGGAAACCAGGGGTGTTCGCACCATCGGCCAGACGCGCGTGGGCACGCCGAGCGAGAGGCCCTCGGGCATCTGCACGAGGCCGCCGTCGTGGGCGACGAAGACGCGGCGGTTGCGCGGCGTGGTCGGGATCAAGCGATCGCCGAGGCCGAGATCGTCGCAGAGGGCCTTCGCCTGCGGGCGCAGCACCACGAACGAGTCGGGGCCGCCGTCGATGACGAAGCCGTCGCGCCGCTCGGTGACGATGTTGCCGCCGAGGCGCGGGCGCTCTTCGAGGACCGTGACCTCGAGCTTCCTCCCGCTGGCATCGTGGCCGGCGGCGAGGATCCGGTACGCGGCCGTGAGCCCGGTGACGCCCCCTCCGACGACGACGACGCGTCGGATGCTCACGTCACGCCCCGGCCTTCTGGAGCGGGATCGAGTGGATGAGATCGATCATCGCCTTGACGTTCTCGACCGGGATTTCAGGGACGATCCCGTGACCCAGGTTGAAGATGTGGCCCGGCCGTCCGCCGGCCTCGGCGATGACGGCGCGCACGTGGCGCTCGGCCACCGCGGGCGGCACCAGCAGCAGCATTGGATCGAGGTTGCCCTGGATCGCGCGGTCGTAGCCGATGCGCTTCCACGCCTCGCCGAGGCGGATCCGCCAGTCGATGCCGATCACCGTGCCGCCGGCGTCGCGCTGCTGCTCGAGCAGCGTCGCGGTGTTGGTGCCGAAGTGGATCACCGGGACGCCCATGCTCTCGATGTCCTTCAGAATGTGGCGAACGTGCGGCGCCACCGAGGTCGCGTAGTCGTCGGGCGAGAGCGCGCCGATCCACGAATCGAAGAGCTGGATCGCCTGCGCGCCGGCCTCGACCTGGGCGCGCAGGTAGCGGCGCACGACCTCGGAGATCTTGGTCATGAGCACCGACCAGGCCTCGGGCTCGCACCACATCATCTGCTTGGTGAGCCGGTAGTCGCTCGATTTGCCGCCCTCGATCAGGTAGCTCGCGATCGTGAACGGCGCGCCGGCGAAGCCGATGAGCGGCGTCTTCCCGTCGAGCTCGCGGCGGATCAGGCGCACGGCCTCGAGCACGTGCGGCAGCCCCTCTTCGGCCTCGAAGACGCGGAGCTTGTCGATGTCGGCGCGCGTGCGCACCGGCTCGTGGATCACCGGGCCCTCGCCCTTGGCGAACTCGAACGAGGCGCCCATCGGCGCGAGCACGAGGAGGATGTCGGCGAAGAGGATCGCCGCATCCATCCCGAGCTTGAGCGGCTGGAGCGTGACCTCGAGCGCGAGCTCCGGCGTCTTGCAGATTTCGAGCAGCGTGTATTTCTTCCGCAGCTCCCGGTACTCGGGCATGTAGCGGCCGGCTTGCCGCATGAACCAGACGGGCGTCACGTCGGTGGGCTCGCGGCGGCAGGCGCGCAGGAATCGGTCGTGCATCGCGCGATTCATGTCCGTGTGGCCACGCGCGCGCAATCCCAAAGGGGGTCGCGTCGAGAACGCGATAGCCCTTTGCGTCCCGCAGAGAGGTCCGTTACCGAAGGCGGATGATGCTCAAGATCAGCGCCACCGCCGGCCTCTTTTTGGCCTTCGCCCTCACCGCCGCCGCCTGCACCTCCAAGCCGCCGAAGCAGGCCGAGGTCCCCGACGCGCTCAGCGACAAGGGCCCCGACATGGCCGGCGGCGAGGACGCCCGCAACGGCAACGTCGAGGCCAACGCCAAGGGCGCAGCCGACGGCGCCGCGCAGATCCACGCTAAATGCTGCGGCCAATGCAAGGAGGGCCTCTCCAAGGATCGCAGCGGCGGCGCCCCCAACTCCATCCCCTGCGACGACTTCACCGCGACGCTCGACGTGATTTGCCTCGAACACTTCCGTGGCAAAAAGACCATGGCGTCGGAGTGCAAGTAGTCGCGCGCCGTCGCTCTTCCGCGCCGCGACCCAAGCGGCTCTGTGGCTCGCGTGTAGACTCACGCAATGGCGCGTCCTTCCCGACCTCCCGGCTTCGACATGACCTACCGGCCGGAGCGCCGCGTGGCCTTCGGTCCGCCGCTCCGGCAACGCCTCCCCTCGCTCGGCTACTTCGCGTTCGCGATCCTCTTCACCGCGGTGATCATCTACGGCGAGAACGCGCCGTCGAGCTCGCGCCTCTTTCATTACGTGGTCGAGGGCGATCGCACGCGGATGATCCCGTCGAGCGTCTGCGCGATCATCCTCTTCACGAGCGCCCTCGCCGCCGTGCTCCGCGAGCAGATGCGCGGCGTCGTCCTCCACCCCGACGGCATCGAGATGCGCGAGCTGCTCTCGCTCGGGTGGCCGCGCGTCCGCCGCTTCCACTGGTCGCAGATCGATCGCGTCTTCCTGCCCCGGGCCGAGCCGCAGAAAGAAGGCCAGGCGGCGAAATTGATCCGCCTCGATCTCTGGGACGGCTCGCAGACCTGGCTCCCCGACGTCGCCAAGTCCCTCGAGCTCGGCGTCATGCTCGAGCGCGTCGCGCTGGCCCGCGCCATCCCGATCGAGGGCGGCACTGGCATCATCGACGACCTCGGTAACCCCCTCGAAGAGTAACGCCGCTAGCGCGCGCCGAGCGCCGCGGCCTCCTCGGCGCTGAAGCCCATCAACACCGGCTCGGGGTGGAGGGTGACGCCGAAGCGCTCGCGCACGCCGTCCTGCACCTGGCGCGCGAAGGCCACGACCTCGGCCGCCGTCGCGCCGCCGCGGTTGACGATCGCCAGCGCGTGCTTCGTCGAGAGGCCGACGCGCCCCTCGCCCGTCCCCTTGCCGAAGCCGGCGCGCTCGATCAGCCATCCCGCCGCGAGCTTGGTCCGCCCGGGCGTGGCCGCGTATGTCGGCATCGCCTCGCCGGGGCCGAGCGCGCCCGCGGCCTCGACGCGCGCGCTCACCGCGGCGAGGTCGGCGTCGTCGATCGTCGGGTTCATGAAGAACGAGCCCGCGCTCTGCCCGTTCTCGTCGCCCGGATCGCGCAGCATCGATTTACTCTTGCGGAGCGCGAGCACCGCCTCGCGCACCTCGGCGAGCGACGGCGCGCGCTGCGTCGCGAGGTGCCTCGCGAGCTCGGCGTAGCGCACGCTCGGCGGGCCGCCCGGGCGCAGCGCGAAGGTGACGCGCGTGATCACGAAGAGGTTCTTCGCCTCGCGCTTGAAGACGCTGTCGCGGTAGCCGAAGCCGCACGCGGCGCCGTCCATCTCCACGACCTTGCCGCTGGCGCGCTCGATCGCGCGCACGTGGACGATGGTCTCGCTCACGTCCTGCCCGTAGGCGCCGACGTTCTGGATCGGCGTCGCGCCCACGTCGCCGGGGATCC
>JBDTXR010000549.1:0-5266 GCA_040006075.1 Byssovorax sp.
GCTTCGGGCCCGACCGCTTCGCGGATGCTCGCGTTTTGCCCGACACACTCCTAGGCGGAGGAGGAGCCGTACGAATGTACGGTGACGACGACAACGACGGCGGCGCGCCCGGATCGGCGAAAAGCACCCGGCTCCTAGATGTAGCCCGCGCGCGTGACGAAGAGCTCCGCGGTCTTCTTCGCGGCGCCGACGTTGCCCGCGATCCCGGTGGCCATCGGGCTCTTCGTCAGCCCGGCGTAGACCTCCCACGACCAGCGGCCGTCGCCTTTCACGAACACCTTGAGCGTGTACCGCGCGTCGGGCGGTAGCCGACAGATCCACTGATCGATCCCCGCGCGCGTCCACTGCATCGGCGCGGTGTACGTCGTCGCGGCCGCTGAAACAAGCTCATCGACGATCGATCGGCGCCGCGGCTCGAGGTTCAGCGAACAGCATGGCAGCGCTCGCGGCGCGCAGCCTCGGCGGGCGGGCGATGCCGGCGTCGTCGCAGAGGGTCCGCGCGATCACTGGCAACGCGGGCTACCGCCCCGGTTCCTCAGGAGAGGACCTCAGCAGCGGTCTTTGCGCCAAGAACGTTGTAAATCCACCGGTCGAGCGCCGCGATGTCCGTGCAGGCGTGGACGCGAGCGCTCTGGTTCTCGGAGAGCGCGATCTCGACGCGCACGAGCAGCCGCAGGAGCGTGTCCCGCTTGCCCTTGATCTCGCCCTCGCGGATGCCCCGGAGCTCGCCCTCGCGGAGGCCCTCGATCTTCCCGCGTTCGATGAGCTTTTGCACGAACGAGGGAAGAGTCCCTGCGCCTTCGATCTGCCGTTCCATGACCAACGCCTCCAGCGACTGCCGGATCGGCTCGCGCAAGCCGTTCCAGATGATCTGAAAGTAGACCATCGCGTGCGGCTGGTCGAGCGTGCCGAGGGCCACCAGCGCCGCCTGGACCACGGCCAGCCCGTTCGGCCCGTTGCCGTGCGCCACCGCCGAGAGCACGGAGACCGCGGTCTCCTTCGCTGCCTCGGCAGGATCGGTGATCTCGGGCACGACGGCCGGACCGAGCACCAGAGGCTTGATGTGGCCAAAGCCAAGACCAAGGTCGATGTTCTCCGCCGCCCAGGCCGCCACGTCGGCATCCGGTGCCACGACGAGGACGACCGTCCCACAGCGTTTCCTCGCACGGACGACCGTGACGTAAATCGGCCACGAGAACTTCTTGTCCGGATCTTCGTCGCGCTGAACCTCGATGACGATCGCCAGCACGAGCACGCCTTTCGCGTCGCGGAGCTCCAGCACCAGATCAGCGCGGAACTCCACCGGGATGAGCTGGTCGAGCGAGGACTCGACCACTGTCACGGAGGCGTGCCGCGGCACGTCGATGTGAAAGAGCGTCGCGAGGAAGTGGGGCGCGAGGGCGGGGTTCTCGCGGAACATCTCGACGAGGACATTGTGCTCGAGGGTCGGCATGGCAGCCGGCCTTTCGCACACGCCATACCGAAGTGAAACGACGGGAGAACGCGGGGAAAATTCTCGATCGGGCCTGGCGGCGCCACGACGGATCGCGCGACCGTCGGGATCAAGCAGGCTCGAGACCTGCTCTTGCCGGCCTCCGCGGACCCGGATTTTTGGGCGCGCGCCACGGCCTCTTCCCTCGCTCCGGGATCTCGATCTCCATCAAAAACGGCCAGCCTCTCAGCGCCGGATCACTTCTCGGTCTTCACCACGAAGTATTCCGAGGGCGTGCAGCGGAAGAGCGAGTGGAGATCTTGCCGGTAATCCAGGGTGATCCGCGACCCGTCCTTCTCGGCCTGATGGAGCTGCTGCACCACCGGGTTCTTGTCGCTGTCGTCGTCGACCGAGAACTCCCACGTCTCGGCAGGCTGCCCGGGCTGCGCGCCCTGGAGCACCAGCTCGCCCGAGAGGTACTTGCAGTAGGGCGGCCCCTTCACCGACATCTTGCGGACCACGCCGGTGCGCGCGCCGACCGAGAATCCGCGATACCACGCGACCCGCGCGCCCTCGTAGCCCGCGAAGAGCAGGGCCGCCGCGAGGGGGACCAGGATGAGGAACTTCTTCTTTCCGAGCGCCATCCGCCGACCGTATCACGACCGCGGCCGCTCGCCGAAGCTGGGCTCGTGCTCTCGGCCCTCGCCCGTTGACAGCGCTGCTCGCCGATCGTCCCATCCGCGGCGATGACCGACGCGCCGCAGGATCAGGCCCACCGCACCACGGAGACCGCGCGCCTCACCGCGCTGCTGCAGAAGCGCGAGAAGGGGCTCTCGATCTGCGGCATCAGCGGGCCGGGGGGCGTCGGGAAATCGTACCTGCTCCGCCACGTCGAGGCCCAGCTCGATCTCCAGGCGCTGGGCTGGCTCCGGCTGATGATCGACGGATCGAACGAGCAGTCGCGCGGCGACTTCTTCGGCCTGATCGACGGCCAGCTCGCGAAGCCGAGCCTGCCGCCTCCGGCCGAGACCGCGAACGATTATTTCCCGCAGGTGCGGCGGGTGGCGTCGATTCATCGCGCCCTCGTGCAGGCCGTCACCGCCGAGCTCAACAACGCCTCGACGAACAAGGCGCCCGACGCGGTCAAGGGCGCGGCGCTGGCGCTCTTGAAGGCCGGTCAGCGGCTGAACAAGACCATGCCCGTCACGGCGAAATACGTCGATCTCCGCCGCGTCAACGTCGGCCACGACGACCTCTCGGGCGGCCTCGACGAGGCCTGGGAGCTGGTGCAGAAGCTCGACGCCCTGCGCGACTCCAGCTCGCTGCCCGGGCCGCTCCGCGATGCCTTCGGGATGAACTACAAGTCGCGCGTCCGCACCGATCTCTACAACGTCACCGCCGACGCGCTGATCACCGATCTGGCCGCCGCGCTCTCGGGGTATCAGAAGAAGGACTGGTGGCGGCTCACCCACCGGCCCATCGTCGGGCTCGATCGCCTGCTGCTGATCATCGACGATTTCGAGGCTTTGGCGCCCACGCTCGAGGATTTCCTGGTCGGCGCGCTGATCCCCAAGCTGGCGGAAGCGCCCTTTCCCACGCTCCTCGTCATCCTCGGTCGCGACGATCTCGAGGCCATGAGCCCGGCCTGGGCGCAGCATTGCCGTAAATACATCAAGGAGCAGATCCGCCTCGCCCCCTTCACCCGCGAGCAGGCCAATGATCTCCTGGCCGGCGCCGGTGTCCCGGCGTCTCGGCGGGACGATATGTTCGACTTGACCCAGGGATTCCCCTTCTTGCTCGGGCTGCTCATCGACGGTCTCGGCGAGGAGGGGGCGAGCTCGGCGCTGTTCCTCCGCAAGTTCTTCGACCGCACCACCCGCTGGATGTCGAGCGAAGAGCGCGAGTGGCTGGTGCGGATTTGCTACCTCGACGCGGTGAACCTCGACTCGCTGGCGACCGTGTTCCCCGAGGCCGAGGTGGAGAAGGTGCAGAGCTGGTTCGAGCGCGAGGCCTCGATCCGCGATCCCGCCGCGACCCAGTTCCAGGTGAGGCCGCTGATCCGCGAGAAGGTGCTTCGATATCAGGAGCTGCGAGCGCCGTCGCGCCACCTGGAGATGCGCGCAAAAGCCCGTTC
Source organism: Byssovorax sp. (assembly GCA_040006075.1). Classification (GTDB taxonomy): domain Bacteria; phylum Myxococcota_A; class Polyangia; order Polyangiales; family Polyangiaceae; genus JANYGI01. Next base: position 3,567 of record JBDTXR010000549.1, read on the forward strand.
GAGCAGGCTCTCCGGATCATGACGCCCGACGCCGCTCAATCGTTGCTCCAGACGCTCCGCGCGATCGTGCGCGACGGCGCCGCGGCGGTGGACACCGACCGGCTCGACGCGCGCGATCCGGCCCTGATCGAGCGGATCCTCCCCTTCGCCCGCGCCTCGAACCAGCGGTATCTGCGCCTCCGCGCCGAGGGGTTCGACAGCCTCCCGCGCGGGCCGGTGCTCTACGTGGGCAATCACAACGGCGGTATCGCCGGCCCCGATCTCTGCTGCACGCTCGGCACCCTCTGGGACGCTCTCGGCCCTTCGAACCCGCTTTACGCGCTCGCGCACGACTTCGCCATGCGCCAGGTGAAGCCGTTCGGGGCCGTGCTCCAGCGCTTCGGCGCGGTGCGCGCCACGCCCGACAACGCCCTGCGCGCGCTCCGCGCCGGTGGGCAGGTGCTGGTCTATCCCGGCGGCGATCTCGACGCTTACCGCCACGCGCGGCGCCGCGACGAGGTGGTGCTCGGAGAGCGCACCGGCTTCGTGCGCGTGGCGCAGGCGGCCGGCGTCTCCATCGTTCCCATCGTGGCCCACGGCGCGCACCGGAGCGCCTACATTTTCTCGGAGGGCGAGGCGGTGGCGCGGCTCCTCGGGCTCAAGAGCTGGGCGCGACTCGAGCGCTTCCCGATCGCGCTGGCGTTCCCCTGGGGCCTCGCGCTCGGGCCCTGGCTGCCGTATTTCCCGCTCCCTTTCCCGATCCAGCTCCGCGCGCTGCCGCCGATCCCCGCGCCGGCCGGCGTCGATCCCGCCGCGATCCGCGAGCAGGTGCAGGCCGCCATGACCGGCGCGATGCGCGATCTCGCGCGCCGCGCCCAGGAGCCCTCGTGAGCGGCGCCGCGGTCGAGACTGGCACCTTCACCCTCCCGGACGGCGGGCAGATTGCCTATCAGACCAGCGGCCCTGCGCGCGGCGGGCCGCCGGTGCTGCTGATCCGCCCGCTCGGAGGATCGATGGCGCTCTGGGGGCCCTTCCGCGCCGCGCTCGCCACCACCCACCGGATCATCGCCTTCGATCACCGCGGCTCGGGCCGATCGAGCGCCGCGCCGCTCCACACCACCACGGCCACCCTCGCGCGCGACGGGCTCCACCTGCTCGACCACCTCGGCGTCGAGAGCGCGCAGGTCTTCGGGATCTCGCTCGGTGGGATGGTGGCCACGTGGGTGGCGCTCGTCGCTCCCGCGCGCGTGACCCGGCTCTGTCTGGCGGCGACGCCGGCGCGCGGGCTCGCCCTCTCGCGCGTCGGGCTCGGCCGCGGCCTCTCGCTCGCAGCGTGCCTCGCGCGGCCGATCCACGAGATGGAAGCGTGCATGATCCACCGCATCCTCTCGCGGCATTTCCGCGAGGAGCACGGCGACGAGGTCCGCGCGATCGAGCGCCGCGCGAGCGAGGCGCCCACGTCCCGCGCCGGCCTGGTGCAGCTCGCGCTCGCGGGGGCGCTGCACGACACGCGGCGCTACCTCGCGCGGATCACGGCGCCGACCCTGGTGCTCGCCGGGGATCACGACACGCTGCTCGGGACCGAGGCGCCGCGCGCGCTCGCGGCGGCGATCCCCGGCGCCGATTTCGCGATCCTCGCCGACTCGGGGCACGATCTCACGCTCGAGCAGCCCGTCGCCACCGCGGCGCGCGTGGCCGCGTTCTTCGATCGCTGATCCGCG
>JBDTXR010000550.1:0-5243 GCA_040006075.1 Byssovorax sp.
CGCGGCGCCGCCAGCGGCTGCGCGAGGCGATCGACGCCCGCCTCCGCGACGCGCTCGCGCAGGCCGCGCTGGGCGCGCTGGCCGGCGAGATCGAGCGCGCCGTCGACGCCGTCGATCGCCGCGAGATCGATCCGTACTCGGCCGCCGAGCAGCTCGTCGCCGCGTTTCGCAGCCGCTGATCGAGTAGTCTCGGCCTCATGCGTAGCCGTGCGCGTGGATCCCATTTGCCGAGCGCCGCGCTCGCCGTCGCGCTGCTGATCGCGCCCGCCCTGGCGTGGGCCTGGGTGCCGAAGCTGGTCGTCAACGATCCGCTGGCGCGGATGCCCGGCACGCAGCCCGCGCAGGGCGCCGCGCTCCAGCCCACCGACGCGTGCCTGTCGTGCCATGGCCACCCGGTGCCGGCGGTGGCCTCGGGCTTCCTCTGGAAGGGCTCGATGATGGCCCAGGCCGCGCGCGATCCCTTCTTCTGGCCGGCGCTCACCGTCGCCGCGCAGGACGCGATCTACGCCTTCGGGCGGCCCAACGCGGCCGACGGCTGCGTGCGCTGCCACCTCCCCGGCGGGTGGCTCGAGCAGCGCTCGGATCCGGTCACCGCCAACGCCATGAACGGCCCCGACTTCGACGGCGTCGCCTGCGATTTCTGCCACCGGATGATGGACCCGTTCCACGCCGACACCGCCTCGGGCCTGCGCGAGGGCAGCGACTGGAAGGGGTACTGGGACGAGTCGGAGGCGAGCATGACGCCCTCGCAGACCGCGGCCGACGCCACCCTGGCCGCCGACATTACCCAGACCAGCCAGCTCACCCATTTCAACGGGACACCGCTCTACGACGCGACGGACCACATCCCTCATCCCGGGTTCACCGAGAACTCGAACGGGCAATACTTCATCTCCACGGCGGGCAAGCAGCGTGGGCCCTACGCCGACGCCAGCCCGCAGCACGCCAAGCTCTACAGCCGGTACACGAAGAGCAAGTACTTTTGCTCCACCTGCCACGATGTCTCGAATACCGCGCTGGCGAATCAGGCCCAGAAGGCCACTGTGCCGGGGGACGGGACCACGGTGCTCGCGAGCGAGTCGACCTCCGCGTCCGCGTATTTCCCGCTCGAGCGCACGTTCTCGGAGTTCATGCTCTCGGACTACGGTCTGCCGGGCGGGGCTCCGGGGAGCGGGGCGTTCGCGCCCGGGGTGTTCACCACCTCGCGCCCGGGCTCGCCGATCGCCACCTGCCAGGATTGCCACATGCCCGACGCCGTCGGCAAAGGCTGCAAGAACGCCGGCGCGTTGATCCGACCGACCGAGAGCGTGGAGCACCCGCAGAGTGGAGTCGGGCTCCACGATCTCACCGGCGGGAACGCGCTCGTGCCCTTCCTCCTGGCCAGCACCGTCCCCGGATCCCCGGTGTACGACGCACAGACTGCCGCGCTCCTCGATCAGGGGTCAGACGCCTTGACGCTGGATCTGACGGCCGGATCGGCGCTGGATCCCGCGGCGCTGCTCGCCGGGCGCAACCGGGCGATTGCCTCTCTCGGGCGGGCGGCGTCGATCGAGGCCGTGACCTACAACCCCGCGAGCGGGGCCACGTCGTTCCGGATCAAGAACCACACGGGCCACAAGCTGATCTCCGGGTATCCCGAGGGGCGCAGGATGTTCGCCGGGGTGAAGCTCTACCAGGGCGCGACCCTGCTCTGGGAGGTGAACCCCTACGACGGCGCGATTGGCACGCTCCGCGGGCTGGATCCGGCCTATTCGCCCCAGAGCCCGGCGCTCGGAGCGGCCGAGTCGTACGACGACACGATGGTGTACGAGGCGCACCCGTCGAGCACGATCACCGGCGAAGCGCGGACGTTTCACATCACCCTCGCCACCGGGTTCGGCAAGGACAACCGGATCCCGCCGCGGGGCTTTCGCATCGCCGAGGCGGCGGCGCGCCAGGCCGAGCCGGCGTGGAACGGCGCCTCGGCGCCCGGGTATTTCAGCGCCGCCGAGTACGCGGGCGGGTACGACGATCGGGCGCTGACGCTGCCGCCCGGCGGCGACCGGGTGGAGGTGAAGCTCTATTACCAGACCACCAGCCGTGAGTACGTGGAGTTCCTCCGCGACGAGATCAACGGGACCGGCACCACGGCGCTCACCAGCCCGACGCCGTCGGGAGAGCCGATGGCGCGGATCGTCAAGACCGATCCGTTCTTCAAGCAGCTCTCGGCCTGGGGCGACACGGCCTATCAGCTCTGGGTCCACGTGAAGGACGTGCCCGGCGCGGCGCCGATCGTGATGGCGCAGGCCTCGCTCGCGCTCGAGACCTGCGGGGGCAAGGCCGATGGAACGGCGTGCGACGATGGCAATCCGTGCACCACCGGCGATAGCTGCGCTTCCGGCAAGTGCACCGGCGGCGCGGCGGCGGCGTGCGACGACGGCAACGCGTGCACCGACGACTCGTGCGATCCGGTGAGCGGGTGTGTCCACGGCTTCACCGCGGCGGTGTGCGACGATGGGGACCCGTGCACCACGGGCGAGACGTGCTCGTTCGGCGTCTGCGTGCCGGAGAGCAAGACGGTTTGCAACGATGGGGACGCGTGCACCGCGGATTCGTGTGATGCGATGGGGGCGTGCGTGTTTACGCCGATCAACGGGTGTGGCGGGACCAGCGGGACGAGCACCGGGACCGGAACGGGAACGGGAACGGGAACGGGAACGGGAACGGGCGGAGGGAGCAGCGCGAGCGCGAGTGTGGGCAGCGGCGTCGGCGGTGGCGGTGGGAGCGGCGGCAGCTCGGCTTCGGTGGGCGGAGCGGGCGGCCGCGCGGGGTCGTCGAGCAGCGGGGGAGACGCCGGTGGCTGTGGGTGCGCTGTGCCGCGATCGCGCGGAGGGGAGGGGAGCGCGGCTATCGTGCTCCTGATCGGGGGAGCTGCGCTGCGTCGCCGACGAGGGCGGGTGTCCCGCAGGCGCTGAGCGCCCGGCTCACTGCTCGACGTGGAACTCGACCCGTCGGTTGCGGGCACGGCCGGAGTCGGTGTCGTTGGTGTCGATGGGCTTTCCCGCGCCGTAGCCGGTGGCCGTGAGCCGGCTCTCGGCGACGCCGCGGGACACCAGGGCCTTCTTCACGGTTTCGGCGCGCTCCTGGGTGAGCTTCATCGCGAACGATTCAGGGCCCTTGTTGTCGGTGTGGGCCTCGATCCGGAGCCGGGTGATCTCCGGGTGCGATTTCATCACCTGAGCGACGGAGTCGAGGGAGCCCGTGCTCTCGGGCGCGATCTTCGCGGTCCCGGTGGCGAAATGGATGACCTCGTTGATGTGCATCGAAGTGCCGGTGACCACCACCACCTTCTTCGGCGCCGCCGGACAGCCACTCTCGCTCGGCTTGCTGCTCGCGGGGCCGGGCTGATCGGGACACGCATCGTCGTTGTCGAGGACGCCGTCGCCGTCGCGATCGTGGCTCGCGGTGGGCGCGGTGGGCTCGGGGGGAGACGGCGCGTCGACGGTCGGCGTCGGCTCGTCGTGGTGCGCGACGGCTGCGGGCCGGGCGCCGATGATCGGGATCACCTCGACGCGGATGAGGGCGCCGCAGCCGAACGGAGGCTCCTTGTCGTCGCGCTTCGAATTGGCGCAGGCGGCAGCGTCGCCGTCCTGATTCAGGCTCTCGCGCTTCGAGCTGCTCTTGGCGCCCGCGCCCGCGTTCCCCGCCGCGACGCCCGCGCCGATCGAGGCGTCGGCGCCCGCGAAGAAGTCGAACGAGCCGACGGTGAGGGCGTTGACGAAATGGGTCGCGCCCGCGCACTGGCCCTCGAGATCGTCGGCGCGAACGCCCGCGCGATCGGCCTCGTAGCGGCCGACGATGGTCATGCTGACGTTGAGCTCGCCGGCCTTCTGGAGCGCGGCCTCGAACTTCGCCGCATAGGCCGGGATGTTGGCGTAGAGCTCGTCGGCGTCACGCATCTTGACGTTGCTCTTCTTGGGCGTGAACGAGGCATAGCCGTAGTGCCCCTTCGCCGAGCACTGGCCGAGCACTTCCATCTCGCAGCCGGAGTAATGCACGGCGACGACGCCGCGCCGCAAGAGGGCTTCCAGCCGGCCGCGCGCGGCGTCGGGCCACTCGACGATCAGCGGCTCGGCCTGGCTCTTGGTGACGCCGCATTTGCTCTGATCCTTCGGCGCGAACTCGGGCGGTGTCGCCAGCTTCGAGGCCAGGTTCCCGTCGGAGCACGCGGGGAAGAAGGCGAGGCACGCGGCGGCGAGGAAGGCCACCGTGGAGGGTCGAGATCGAGATCGAGAGAGAGAGAAAGAGATCCGTCGGGGCATGGAGGGCGCGACGCTAGCACAGGACGCCATGCCCGCGCGAGGGGCAGTCCGGGCCACCGGGTGGAGCAGCTTGCCGGCGCCCTCCGCCCGGTGTAGCGTGGCCCCACGATGGCCGCCGCGAAAAAGAAGATCCAGGCAAGTGAGGTCGTGGTCGGCAACCGGACGCTCGAGGGCGTGCTCATCGATCTGGCCGAGCAGATCAAGGCCAACGACGCGCGCTTCGCGGCTCGCGTCGAGCTGGCCGTAGAGCGGTCGGCGCGCGCCGAAGAGCTGTCGGCGCAGGCCGCCGCGAGGTCGGCGCAGAACGAAGAGCTGGTGAGGATTGCTCTCAATACCATCGCGGCGGTCTCCCAGGATCTCCGGGCGATGACGGCGGAGCTCCGGGCGAGCAACCAGCAACACGACGAGCGGATCCGGGCGCTCGAGAAGGCCGTGGCGGCCGAGTAGCTCGGCCGGTCCGGATCAGCCCTTCTTCGGCTCGGTGGCCTTGCTGGCCTTGGCGCGGGCCATCCCGGCGACAATGGCCTCCCGGCGCTGGACGACGACGGCGAGCACCTTTGCATAGCGCGCGGCGATCTGCGGGTTCTTCTGCGCCATGTGCTCGATATCGGCAGCGGCGGTGTTGAGGTGGGCGAGCACCGCGTGATTGGCCAGGGCTTCTTGCTCCTCGGTGTAGGCGGCCAGGGCCTGGGCCTTGCGATTGGCCTCGCGCGCGGCGAGCATCCGGGCGGTGAGGGCAGCGCCCTTGTCGGCGTCGGGGGCCAGGGTGCCAAGGTCCCTGGCAATCGAGGCGCGGTCGGTCCAGAGCTGCTCCATCGCTTGATCGATCTCGGCGCGCTGATCGGAGGCAATCTTGAGGAGGCCCTGGCGGGCGGCGCCGTCCATGAATTTGTGGGCTTCGGGGATGGCAGGGAGGGAGTGGGACGCGGGGAGCTCGGTTGA
>JBDTXR010000551.1:0-5232 GCA_040006075.1 Byssovorax sp.
TCGGCAGGGAGGTGATCGTCAAAACTCCTCCTGTCGACGGCTCGGCGTTCGACATCGACTTTGGCAACCAAAAGCAGCTCGATCGGATCAAGGCCTATTTCCCCCTCGATTGAGCGGGAGGCCGCGGACTGCGCCCACGCTCTCCGGGTGCTCGGAGAAGTACGCGGCGCAGGTCTCGCAGCAGAAATAAAGGGGTTTACCCCCGACCTCGCGGTGAGCGCTCGTGTCCTTCACCCGGAAGACAACCCCGCTCACCGGACAGTAGGTGAGCTGATCCGGCTGGGCGCCGGGCTGGACCTGGACATCAGCGGACCCGCCGACGACGCGCTGCCCTCATCCACCTTCGCAGCCGGTGAATTGCTTGTCGACGGGCTCCCAGAGCGCGAGCCCGGAGCCCGCGGGGGCAGCGCAGGTTGAGGCGATCGCCGACGGCGCGGAGCCCGGCTCGGATCCCGGCCGCCCCTTGCAGGCGCAGGCGGAGGCCGCGAGGGCAACGAGGAGCACCAGCGGTCGGCTCATCTCGAGAGGGCTGTTCATGGTGCTCTCCTTCTACCACGGGTGCAAAGCTGTCAGGGCCGGCTTCCGCTCCGCCCGCTGCGATCGAGAGCGAGACCAGCACGAGAGCGGGTATGTTCGTCGGTTTCCTGGGTAATCCTCGGCGCGATCGAAGCTCCGGTGTTCGCGGGCGAAGAGCGGGAAGGATGCCGCCCTCCCGTGATAGGCTCCCGCTGGTGGCCCTTCCCCTCGCCTTGACCGGATTCCTCCTCGTGAACGCGGCCTGGCTGCACTACCTTGCGACCATCCCGCGCGAGAAGGTCCCGCGCAGGCCCACCGCCCACCTCCTCGCCATGATGCTCGGCGCCGCGATCGCCATCGGCGCCCTCGCGCTCGGCGCTTCGTCCGGCTCGCTCTGGCCGGCGCTGGCACCCACGGTGCTCGCCGCGTTACTGGCCGCCTTCTTCGTCTATCTCCTCCAGATGGCGCCGCTCCCCGACGGGGCGATCACGGCGGCGGTCGGGCAGCGGCTCCCCCTCATCGAGGCGCGCGGCGACGACGGCGCCATCCATCGCTCGACCGACTGGCAGGGAGGCCGCGTCCTCTTCAAATTCTACCGCGGGAGCTGGTGACCGTACTGTACCGCCGAGTTACGGCGGTTCGCCGGGATGGCTCCCCTCTTCGAGAGCCACGGAGTCCGCGTGATCGCGCTGAGCAAGGACACCCTGGCGCAGGCCAGGAAGCACAAAGAGACCGACCGACTGCCCTTCTTGCTCCTCTCCGATCCTGATCTCGGCGTCATCCGCTCGTTTGGCCTCCTCCACGAGAAGGCGCTCCAGTTCAAGACGACCACGATCTTCGGTGTGCCGCTCGGCGTCCCCTGGGGCAAAAAGACCATGGCCATCCCGACAACGCTGCTCGTCGACGAAGCGGGCGTGGTGCGCTGGATCGATCAGGCCGACGATTACCGCCTGCGCGGCGACGAGGCCCGCGTCCGGGAGGCCGTCGTCGCCGCGTTCGGCTCCGCCTGACTGGCAGGTACCATGCTCCCCCCTCCCATCCCTGCGCCGGCTCGCACGCCGCGTTTCGCCGCGGCCAGCGCCGCGCGAATCGCTCACGGGCTGGTGCTCGGGTTCTTTCAGCCGGTGGTCCCGATCAGCGTGTGGGTCGGGCTCGCGGGCCTGCTGCTCGACGCCGACGGGGACTTGCGACCACCGGGTCCGGTCGCGCTCGTCGCGACGCTGCTGGTCCCGCTCGTGCCGAACGCGGTGCTCGTCGGGCTCGGCGTCGTCGCGCTCGGACGCACCTCCCTGCACGATCTGGGGTGGAAGCTGCCCGACAAGCCCGCGCGCGAAGCGGCACTGGGGCTGTGTGGCCTGGTGGCTTACCTCGCCGTCTTCGCGCTCGCGGTCGGGTCGCTCGCGGACGAGCCGCATTCCACGCTCGCCACCGCGCTGTCGTATCCCGCGTCGAGCCGGCTACTCCTGCTCGTTGCGGGGGCGCACATCGCCTTCTTCGAGGAGTCCGTGTTCCGCGGCTACTTGCAGCCGGCGCTCATTGGAAAGCTCGGCTAAGGAGGCGGAATCGTCGTCACGGCGCTCGTCTTCGCGGCGTGGCACCCACCCCATTTCCACCTCCTTGGCTTCGTGGTCCGGCTCGGGTTGGGACTTGCGACCGGCGTGCTGCGCGGTGCCGATCGCTCGTTGCTCGCTCCGTTCATCGCGCACGCGCTGCTCTGGGCGGTCGTGGGCCTGTCCTGGCCCTTGCGCGGCAGTGCTAGAGGCAAGGCGCCATGCCCTCCGACGCTCCGCACGATCCTCTCGCTCTCTCCGTCGCCGCGGCGAGCCGCGGTGACAGCGCTCCTTCCGCGCGCGTGACCCATCGCCTCTCCAGCCGCGTGCGGCTCACCGCGCACGAGCTGCATCGCTTCCAGGGGCCGACGCTCTTCGATCACATCGCGCGCGTGGTGGCGACGGCGAGCTGCCTGCCGCGCAAGGAGCTCTACGAGTCGTGGGAGGTCGCGCGGCGGGCGCGGCGGCGGTTTCGCGGGGGGCGCATCGTCGATCTCGCCTGCGGGCACGGGCTGGTCGCGCACATGATGCTGCTGCTCGACGACACCTCGGAGGGGGCGATCGCCGTCGATCGGCGGGTGCCGAAGAGCGCGGGGATCCTCGCGGAGGCGATGGTGCGCGAGTGGCCGCGGCTCGCGGGGCGGATCGCGATCGAAGAGCGCGAGGTCGTCGACGTCGAGGTGCGATCGGGCGACGTGGTGGTGTCGGCGCACGCGTGCGGCGGGCTGACGGATCAGGTGCTCGATCTGGCGATCGGGGCCTCGGCGCGCGTGGTGGTGTTGCCGTGTTGCCAGGCCGAAGGCAAAGGCGATCTCGGCGGGGTCGGCGGCTGGATGGATGGAGCGCTGGCCATCGACGTGACCCGCGCGGCGCGGCTCCGCGCGCAGGGATACTCGGTCTACACCCAGACGATCCCGGCGGAGATCACCGCGAAGAATCGGCTGCTCCTGGGCGCGCCACCGCAGCACGACACCGACGCGCGGTGAACTTGCTCCGCGGGTTGTGAGGTCGACGCGCGGCGGATACGACGTGAACCATGAAACATCTCGGGCGAGCGCGCGCTGCGTGGGCTGCTGCAACGTGGGTGGTCCTGGCCTCGACGACAGGCTGCGGCGCGGCGGTGAAGCTCGGCGACGTGGTCGTTCACGGGGACACGCGCGAGCTGCGGCAGCGCGGGGCCGAGGCGCCCGCGAGCTCGCCCGAGAAGCCGGCGCTGCTGATCCTCGCGCTCGACGGCGTGGACCGGAGCCTCATTTACAAGCTCTTGCGCGACGACGAGCTGCCGAACCTGGGCGCGCTGCTCGGGGGCGATCACGGTAAATTCCCTCACGCGCACCTCGACGAGCGGCTGCTCTCCACGCTGCCTTCGTCGACGCTGGCGGCGTGGTCGACGGCGATGACCGGGGTGACGCCCGCGGAGCACGGGATCGCCGGCAACGAGTTCTTCGTGCGCGAGACCTGCACCCTGGCCGCGCCGGCGCCGGTGACCTTCTCCGACTCGGCCCCGACGCTGGCGATTTACACCGACAATTACCTGAGCAACTTCATGAGCGCGCCGTCGGTGTACGACCGGATGCGGGCGCGGGATCCCAACGTGCTGATCTGGGTGGCGGTGCACCAGATCTTCGCCGGCGCCGATCGGCTGCTGATCACCAAGCCGACGATCATCGCGCACGCGTTCGAGCAGGTCGTCGAGAACGCCGGGGCGAAGGTCACGAATCGCAAGTCGGACCCCGGGACGTACCGCAAGCTCGACGAGAGCGTGGTCAGCGCGGTGCTCGGCGATCTGGAGAAGGGGCCTGTCCCCGACGTGCTGACACTCTATCTCTCGGGCACCGATCTCTACGCTCACGTCGCGGAGGAAGGCCCCGACGAGGCCCGGCGCGCGTACCTGCGCACGGTGGTCGATCCGGCCCTGGGGAAGCTCGCAGATCGGCTCCGGGCGCGCGGCGCGCTCGACAATCGCTACGTGGTGTTGACGTCGGATCACGGGCATACCCAGGTGGTCTACGACGACGCTCACGCGCTCTCGACCACCGGAGCCGACGATCCGCCGGCGCTGATGCGCAAGGCGGGGTATCGACTCCGCCCCTTCAAGCTCGACGTCCCGAAGGACCACGACTTCAACGCCGTCCTCGCCTCGGGCGGCGCCATGGCCTACGTCTACGTGGCCGATCGATCGATGTGCCCGAAAGAGAAGGACGTCTGCAACTGGTCGCGCCCGCCGCGCTACGAGGAAGACGTGATCCCGCTGGCGGAGGCCTTCTATCGCAACAACGAGGATGGCTCGCTCGTGCCGGAGATGAAGGGTACGCTCGATCTGATCCTGACGCGGCGGCCGAAGCCGTATCTGGAGGTGGATCTGCCGTTCGAGGTGTACATCGGGGGAGGGAAGACGATGCCAGTGGGCGAGTACCTCGCGCAGCACCCCCATCCCACCTACGTGGCCGTGGACCAGCGGCTCCGCGATCTGGCCGTGGGCAAGCACGGGGAGCGCGCCGGCGACGTGCTGCTCCTGGCCCACAACGGGGATCGAGCCACGCCGGAGGAGCGGTATTACTTCGCCGCGCGCTACCGCTCCTGGCACGGGAGCCCGTCGCGTCAGGACTCGGAGATCCCGTTCATCGTGGCCCACCCGCACCGCGACAGCGCCTCTCTGGCGGAGCAGGTGACCCGGATCCTGGGCGAGGAGCCTCGGCAGCAGAAGGTGACCGACGTGCTCCTGGAGCTGCGCAACGGGAAGCCCTGATCAGCGCGGCGTCCGCGGGAAGATCAGCACGTACGATCCTGGATGAGGGTTGAAGAGCGTGGTCTTCTCCGGGTGCCTGTCGCGGTGGAAGAGGGGATACCAGGAGAGCTTCTTCCAGGTCTCGGTCTCGAGGATGAACTCGGGGACGAAGAGGTCGACCTCGGCGTAGCGACCCTTCACGCGGGCCGAGAGCTCGGGCCCAAAGCTCCATTGGGCGCGCTCGGGCGGCGGGGCGATGTCGTTGTGCATCGCGCCGCCGTAGGTGGCGATCACCCGCTCCGGAGAGGCCTTGGCGTTGCGATCGAGGAGCTCGCCGACCCTGGTCTTCGTGAGGCGCGCGATGGTCGAGAGCGAGGCGCCGATGGCGTCGTCGCCGGCCTTGTCGATGGCGTCGAGATCGGCGCAGCTCGGGCGGAG
>JBDTXR010000552.1:0-5197 GCA_040006075.1 Byssovorax sp.
GAGCGCGTCGGGCAACCCCGGACGAGCCTCGATTTCCAGGCGATACACAGGCACGATCGCTACCTCGGTGCCGCTATAGCGCGGGGCTGCGCGCCGGGGAAGCACGGGCGATGTATCGCGCGGATCGCTGCGCTACCATCCGCGCTCGCATGACGTCGCCGAGCCCCCTCGTCCCGGTTCCTCCCGCCGCGCTCGCGTCGCACTTCGACCAGCTGCTGCGCCTGTCCGCTCCGGAGCGTTCGTGACCAAGCCTGCTCGCAAGCGCGCTCCGCGTCCCTCTCGCCGGGCCGCCGCCATCGCGCCGCTCGAGACCGACGCCCTCTTCGAGCGCATCGTCGCCATCCTGGAGGACGCCCGCGCGCGCGTCGTCCGCGCGGTGAACAGCGAAATGGTCCTCGCCTACTGGCACATCGGGCGGGAGATCGTCGACAGCGTGCAGCGGGGCCAGCAGCGCGCCGAGTACGGCGAGGCGGTGCTGGCGACGCTCTCGGCTGCGCTCGGTCGCCGCTTCGGACGGGGATTCTCGACCGCGAATCTTCGCTATTTCCGGCTGTTTTACCAGGTCTATGCCGACCGGCGCCCCGAGATTCATCACGAGGCTCGTGATGAATCGCCCGCGCTCCCCGCTTCGATTCATCACGAGGCTCGTGATGGTTCCGCCGACCTCGCCCGCGCCCTCGATCGCGCCACGGCGCGTGCCTTCTCCTCGCGCTTGAGCTGGACCCATTACCGCGTCCTGACCAAGGTGGAAAACGCGGTCGAGCGCCTGTTCTACGAGATCGAGGCCGACCGCGAGGGCTGGAGCACGACCGTGCTGGAGCGCCAGATCCACACCCTGCTCTTCGCCCGCCTGCGGAAGAGCCGTGACAAGGCCGGCGTGCTCGACCTCATCACGCGGGGCCTCGCCGTCCAGCGCCCGATTGACATGATCCGCGATCCCTACGTGCTCGATTTCCTCGACCTGCCCGACGCCGCGAGGCTCCACGAGAGCGACGTCGAGGCGGCGATCATCGAGAAGCTCCAGCGCTTCCTCCTGGAGCTTGGCAAGGGCTTCGCCTTCATCGGGCGGCAGAAACGCCTGGAGTACGAGGACGAGTGCTTCTATGTCGATCTCGTCTTCTACAACTGTATCCTCAAGTGCTTCCTGCTCATCGACCTCAAGATGGGTAAGCTGACCTATCAAGATGTCGGGCAAATGGACAGCTACGTGAGGCTGTTCGACGACCGCTACACCACCGACGGCGATAACCCGACCATCGGCCTGATCCTCTGCGCCGAGAAGAACCAGGCCGTGGCGCGCTACTCGGTGCTCCACGACAGCGAGCAGATCTTCGCGGCCCGTTACGTCACCTACCTGCCGACGGTCGAAGAGCTGGAGCGCGAGCTGCTCCGCGAGCGGGAGCTGATCGAGGCGCAACGCGCCCTGAGGGACAGATGAACGACGATGACGAAATCAAGGCCTATCGAGCGAGCTGGAAGAGGCCGTCGCTGAAGGTCGAAGAGCAGCGCGACTCGGCTCCGGCAGGGTAGGGACAGCGTGCTGATTGGCAATCTGCCCGACGACGACGAGGGCTGGATGAACAAGGCCGCCGCGGATCTCTACGCCGGCAAAGAGCCCGAGTCGACGACGTCGTATTGAAGCGGAGCCGGACGGCGGAGTCGCTGGAGATCCCCCTGCGGCGGGCACGGAGGGCGAATTGAGGGCCGCTCGACGTGGGTCGCGCTCAGCCCACCGGCTTCCGGGTGTACCGGTGCTTCACGCCGACCGGGAAATAGCCTGGATCTCCCGCGGCAGCGAGCGTGACGTCCGGCGTCCTCTGCCCCTCGGGGACGTAGCTCTTGAACTCGCTGTTGAGCCTCACCAGCTCTTCCTCGATGGCGCCGGCGATGGCGTCGCGCCGCGCGTCGCTCGCCTCCACGCCGGCGGCGAGCTCGACGATGATCGAGAGTCGACGCTCGCGGTCCTCGTTTTCCAGGGCTTCCAGCACGAACTTGCCAGTCACCCACTCCCGTACTTCGGGCCGCTCCAGCCCCACGCTGATGTTCTCCGGGTAGACGTTGGCGCCGTGGAACGAGACGGTGAAGTCGGACCGGCCGAAGACCCACACGAACGGTAACGCCCGGACGCCGCGGGCGTTGGCGAGCTCGTCGCGGGGATCGAAGCCAAACGCGGCCAGGGCCTCCAGCATGGCTTGAAAGGTGATGATCCCGCCGCTGTCGAGGATGCCATAGCGGACGAGCGGGACGCCGTTGTCGCCCGAGAACAGGAGCATCCCGTCCTTCTGCTCGAAGAAGCGGCTCATCGGATCGTACTGCACCAGGGTGGGCAGGCGGTCTTGCCCGAAGAGCGAGCGCGCGGCGTCGGGGCGGGCCGCGAGGAAGCGGCGGACGGCGATGCTGAGCGGGGTCTCGTTGCCGAGCACGCCCGCGTCGGCGGTGCCATAGAGCGAGGCCGAGCTGAAGCAAGGGTTCTTCGCGCCGACCTGCTCACCCATCCTCGTGCGCAGCTCTTCGCTGAAGACCTCGCCCGCCGTGACCCATTTGACATCGAGGCTGGCAAAGTCGAAATTGCGGGCGCAGCCGGCGTCGATCACGCTCTTCAGGAAGGGGGGATAGCCGAGGAGCACGACCTGATCGAAGGCCGGGCCGAGGGCGCTGAGGACGCGGAAGATCTCGTCCTGGTTGTTGCCCGGGGTGATCACGGTGATCCGGTATCCCTTGGCAGCCAGGTGACGGACGCAGTCGGTGGTGTACATGCCGCCGACCCAGGTGCCGAGCGCGAAGCAGACGACGGCGAGCGTGCTCAGCGTGTCGGAGCTGAAGCTGTCGTGGAAGATCTGCTCGAAGCGGCGGGCGATCCCGAGCTCGTCGGCGACGAAGCGCGGCCAGAACGTGGGCTCGCCGGTGGAGCCGGAGGAGACGGCGATCATGTCGCAGTCGTCGAGGCGGCCGTCGCGGCAGAGATCCGCGAGCGGGTGGCGCTGGAGGTAGTTCGCCTTGGTGATGATCGGGAGGCGCTCGAAGTCGGCGAAGCCGCGGATGGTGAGCGGATCGACGTCGTGATCGGCGAGGAAGGTGCGGTACGCGGGGACCCGCGTCGTCACCTCGTGAAACAGGCGCACGGCCTCGTCGCGCGGATCGCGGTGGAAGTGGCGCTCGAGCGCGTCGTCGAGCGGCGTGGTGAAGAAGGCCTCGAGGGCTTCCGAAAGGCGACGACGTTTCTCTCTGCGCATTGGCGTCCTCCTCCTCGCGGTGACGAGCCCTCGGGAAGATCACATCGAGCCGAACAGCGCCTTGTCGACCTTGCCCGGATCCCCGATCACCACCGTCTGGAGGTGCGCGGCGTATTTCCTGGTGAAGGCCTGGATCTCGGCCGAGGTCACCGCCTTGATCTTGTCGGGGAGGGTGCGCGAAAGGTGCCAGTCGTTGCCGATCAGGCGGGCCTGGGCGAGCATCCCGGCCTGGCCGCTCATGGTCTCGTTGGCCATGAGATAGCCGGTCAGGAACGTGGATTTGGCCGAGGTGAGCTCCTTCGGCGGGACGGCCTCGCTTTGCAGCCGGTGGACCTCGTCGAGAGTCACCTTGCGGGCAGCGTCGGCGTCGACCGCGGTGACGTAGAGCACGCCGAGGCCGATGGAGAGGTTGGTGGACAGGCGCGCGCTCGGAGCATAGGAGAGGTTGCGCTTGGTGCGGATCTCGTCGAAGAGGCGGTCGCCCAGCACGCTCATCGCCATCTGGCCGGCGGCGTACTCGGCGTCGCCGTAGCCCGGGGCGACGAAGACGCTCTCGCAGTAGTTGGTGGGGAGCTTTTGCTCTATGACCGCGAGAGAGGCCTTGTCGAAGGCCACGCGCGGGAGCGGAGCCTCCTTGTAGTCGCCGCGCGGGAGCCCGCCCAGCGAGGCGCGGATCTGCTCGATGACGTGGGCGGGATCGAGGTCGCCGGCGGCCACGAAGAGCAGGCGGCTGGTCTGGCGGAGCCGCGCGAGGTGGGCGCCCAGATCCGCGAGCTGGATCTTCGGGACCGTGTCGAGCGTGCCCGAAGAGCGGTTGAGGTAGGGGTGCCCGGCAAAGACCCGCTCGTGCATCGCGATGCGGAGCCGACCGTCGGGGTTCTCCAGCTCGTGATGAAGCGCCGAGAGCGAGCGCTGGCGGTGCTGCTCGAGCTCCGAAGCGGGGAGCGCCGGGTGAAGGAAGGTGTCCATCAGCAGGGCAAACGTGGTGTCCCACTCCTTGACGACCGCGGTCATGCGAATCGAGGAGTAGTCGTTGCCCGAGGTGGCGCCGATGGCGCTGCCGAGCGCCGCGAGGCGGCGGGCAAAGGCGTCCTTGTCGAGCTTCTCGGTCCCGCCGGAGGCCGCGGTGGAGAGCGCGAGATCCTCGATCCCGGCGTTGACCGAGGTCCAGTTGCGGACCCCGCCCTTGATGTAGAGGTGGCCTGAAGCGAGCTCCGCGCCCGGGATGCGCTTGATCAGGATCTCGAGGCCGTTGACGTACGCCACCGTGACGTCGCCGTCGGTGACCGTGGCCGGATCGGCGACGGGCGGAGGAGGCGTGGTGACGGTGGCGACCGTCGTCGGCGGCGGCGCGACGACGTCAACGGGCGTGACCGGAGGCGGCGTGGTCTCGCAGGCCGTGAGGACGAGGGCGAGGAGGAGGGGAGTCAGGTGTCTCATCAGTGCCTCGCCTTGCCGCCCAGCGGGTCGATCAAGGGATTGCTGGGTTTGGCCTTGCCGGCGGCGGCGGTGGACTTCAGGCCGGCGAGCGATTCGAGGTGCTCTTGGGTGAGGCCCCTGGTCGCCATCTCCGGAGAGTAGAGCGAGCCGAAGACGAAGGGCTTTCCGAGCACGTAGTCCTTCATGAACTTGCCGATGTCGGCGCGGGTGACCTTCTTCATGGCGTCGACGTAGCCGCGGTAGTAATCGAGGCTGGCGACCGTCCACCAGAACGTGAGGAGGTGGGCATAGGCGCTCACCCGCTCGCGCTCGCGGACCCGGTCAATCTCGATGCTGTGCGCCGCGTTGGCCATCTCCTCGTCGGTGAGATACCCGGCCTCGGCGATCTTCGGGAGCTCGGCGAAGGCCGCCTTCACGCAGGCGTCTACGCGATCGGGGGCGGCCTCGAAGCTCAGGGTGATCGGGCCGGTGTTCTTCTGGGTGTACCAGGAGAAGCCCGCCGAGACGCACGCGCCGGAGTCGAC
>JBDTXR010000553.1:0-5181 GCA_040006075.1 Byssovorax sp.
CAACGACGCGCTCCCGCGCATCGATCGCGCGCGGCTCCGCCCCGACGAGGCGCGCCTGCTCGAGGCGGTGCGCGCGCTGATCTCGCTCGGTCTCGACGACGCCGGCACGGCCGCGGAGCGAGCGAGGCTGGCAATCCCGACCGGCAGCGACGAGATCGACGCGCAGCTCGGGCGCGCGGTGATCGCCGACGCGTGGCAACACCGGGATCGCCTCCGCATCATCCAGGCGGACTGGGAAAACAAGGGGATCGCGCCCGATCAAGACGGCACCCTCGCGCGCCTCCACCGCCTGACGCGGCTGCGCATCGACGAGCGCCTGATCGAGGGCGTCGGCGCCGTCGAGGCGCGCGCTCTCTCGACCGAGGCGCGCGCCGTGGGCGACGAGGACTTCGCCGCCGATCTCGAGGCTCGCGCGCGCGATCGCGCCTACCGCTGAGCGCGCCCCCGCTCACGTTTTCGCGTGCCTCGCCGCGGCCGTGGTGGAACCCTCCGGCACCATGAAGCCCCTCGACGAGCTCGCCGCGCTCCTCCGCCCCGCCGGCGGCGGCCTCTACCTGGTCTCGACCGGACGCACCGAGCAGCTCGCGTTGCAGCGCCGCCTCTACGGCGCGGCGACCGACGACGAGGTGCAGTCGAAATGGCTCGCCGCGCTCGATCGCATCGCCGCCGCGCGCGCGGTGATCCTCGGCGTCCCCTCCGACGTCGGCGCGGGCTTCCAGCGCGGCGCCAACCTCGGCCCGCAGGCCATCCGCAGCGCCTTGCTCTCGGTCGAGCCCGGCTTCCCCGAGCGGGCTTTGCGCGACGGCATCGTCGACATCGGCGACGTCTTCGTGGTGCCCCAGCTCCTCCACGACGACATGGTCGGCGACGCGCAGAAGGCCGCCTCGCGCCGCGCCCTCTATCCCTCGTTGCCGGAAGCCATCGCCGCTACATTGCCAGTCTCCCCGCTCTCGATCGCCGAGCGCGCGCTCGATCTCGTCTTTGCTCTCAACCCCCGGGTCGCCCCGATCGTCATCGGCGGAGACCACTCGACCGCCTGGCCGGTCGCCGCCGCGCTCGCCCGCTCGCGCAAGGCCGAGCGCTGGGCCATTGTCCAGTCCGACGCCCACACCGATCTGCTCTCCGAGCGCCTCGGCGTGAAATACTGCTTTGCCACCTGGTCGTACCACGCCAACGAGCTCTTCGGCCGCGACGGCCGCCTGGTTCAAGTGGGCATCCGGGCGACTCGCTTCGACCGCGGCCACTGGGAAAAAGGCCTCGGCGTGCGGCAGTTCTGGGCCGAAGAGTGCCTGAGGCGACCGGCCGAGGTGATTGACGAGCTCATCGCCCACTTGAAGGCGCGCGGCGTCACCGGGGTATATTTCTCGAATGACATCGACGGCACCGACGAGGCCTGGGCCGACGCCACCGGCACCCCGGAGCCCGGCGGCCTGACGCCGGACTTCGTGATCGAGCTGATCCGCAGGCTCGGGCGCGACATCGGGCTGATTGGCGGCGACGTGATGGAAGTGGCCCCGATGCTCCGGCCGAAGGCGGACAGCGGGGAGCGCACGGTGGCTCTGGCCGTGCGGTATCTCCGGGAGACCCTGGCTGCGGTGCTCGGGGGCCGCGCCGGCTGAATCAGAGAGGGCGCCACGTCGGCGCGCCGTTGCGGAGGAACACCCGCACCGCGCGCCCCCGGATCGCGTCGCGTGCCACGAAGCCAAACGAGCGACCATCGTGGCTGTTACCGCGGTTGTCGCCCATCACCAGGAAATGATCGGCCGGCACACGCACCGGCCCGAAATCCGGACCTCCGCCGGCGCCGATCCGGAGCGAGTGAGGCGTGGCTCCGAGGTACTCGAGATCGCTCGTCGCGCCCGCGGTCACTGGCACCGAGGTACCGTTGAGATCGAGGTGGCCCGAGCGCACCGTGACCAGATCGCCCGGGCCGGCGACGACGCGCTTCAGCAAGGTGATCCCGTTCTCGGGCGAGCCGAGGACGACGACGTCGCCCGGGCGCGGCTCGGCGAGCGACACGAGGTAGCGATCGGCGATCGGCAGGCGGACACCGAAGGCGAGCTTGTTGACCAGGATCCGATCGCCGATCTCCACCGTGGGCTCCATCGATCCGGACGGGACGACGTAGTGATCCGCGAGCGAGGTGCGAGCGCAGAGGGCGATGGTGGCCGCGGCGCCGATCGAGAGAATGTCCTTGAAAACACGGAGCGGGCCGCGCGGACGCGAGGCTCTGGCGGGGGGAGCAGAAGGCGAAAGGGGTGCGCTCATCCGCGCGGAACCCCGGTCCCGGGGCGCCTATTCCTTCGAACCTGTCAGGCCGGCTCGATCGCCGCGAACCACGCTTCGGCGACGGTCGTCAGGTCTTCTTCGCTGATCGCGCCCTCGGCCAGCTTCTCCGGGACGCCGTTTCCGGCGCCGAACGTGAAGATCGCGCGACCGACCTCCACGCCTTCGACGATCACGGTGAACGTGTCCTCCCCGAGAGGACGCATGTAGAACGACTTGCCGATGTACGAGACGGTCTTCTCGGCGACGTTGACGACGGGAGCGGTGGCGGTCATGGGCGCGGACGCTAGCACGCGCGCGCAGCGCTCCGCCTCAACTTTTCGCCGCCCGGAGGCCGGTATTTCGCCCCATACATGGAGCCGCCGCGGACGTGGTAGAAGGCGCAACGCCACGCCGGCCCAGACGTCCTCTCGGCAGACCGGCAGAGAACGACCATGGGAACCCTCGACAAAGCCGCGCTCGACGCCGTCATCGCCGCCGGCTGCACCGCCTGCGGCGAGACCACGCTCACCTTTCAAACCTACGTCGACGGCCTGATCCCGCTCATGGCCGGCGAGCCGGTAGGCAAGCTCAAGTGGGTTTACAACGGCGAGAAATTCCTCGACGGGATCCACGAGATCGCCTGTGCTCGCTGCAAGCAGGTGGTGTGGAGCTCCCCCGATTGCCCGCGCTGCCACGCCACGGGAAAGCTCGCAACGGCGCTCGCGACCGAGAATACCTATCCTGTCCCGAGCGCGTGCCCGGGGTGCGACAGCGAGGAGGTGCGGTACATCGCCTTCATGCCCGCAAAGGCCACTTACGAGGGCAAGCGGGCCGAGAAGGCGCGCACCAGCGTGGAGATGCACGATCCCGGGTTTCATGGCTACCGCGTCGATTGCAAGGTGTGTGGCACCGTGGCCGAGCTCAAAACGTCTTGCCCGCTCTGCGCCGCCGCCGGACCGATCCGCGAGAGGCCTGACGACGACTGACACGCCTCCTGCGCTGACACTCCCTTCCATCTTCCCCCCTCGCCCGGGCTGCGGCATCTTCGATTCATGGCCTCCATCGATCTCTACCTCATGTCCCCTCCCGGTCCCGAGTGGCGGCTCCGTGGGCGCGCGAACTTTCGCAGCCAAGCGGCGACGCAAGTCGACGCGCGCGCGGCGATCCGCGAGTGGATCGCGCTCGCCGACGCGATCGAGGCGCGCGGCGGGCGGGTGGTCTGCCTCGTCCCCGAGCGCGGGACCGAGCTCACCGGGCTCCCGTACGCGGCCGAGTGCGGGCAGATCGTGGAGCGCGCGGGCGAGCTGCTGTTCCTGCTCCCGACCATGTTCGCGCCGCACCGCAAGGGCGAGCGCGCGCTCTGGCGCCCCGCGGCCGAGTCGCTCGGCCTCACGCCGATCGATCTCGAGGGCATCTGGGAAGCGCAGGGCGACGTGGCCACGTTCCGCGGGCGAACGCTGCTGTTCTTCGGCGGCCGCACCGACGCCGTCGGCGTGGCCAGCGCGGCGCGCTACTTCCCCGACGACGCGATCCAGCTCGAGGTCCGCCAGCCGGCCTTCCACGGCAACATGGCCGCGCTCCCGCTCGACGCCGCCGACAAGCTCCTGGTCTGCCCCGACGTGCTGGTTGGTGACGGGCTCGCCCGCCTCGAAATGGCGTTCGGCCGCGACGCCATCGTCCCCGTCAGCGTCGACGAGATCCGATCGTACGCCACCAACGGGCTCCCGATCGGCGGCGACGTGCTCGCGCCGCACCTGGTCCCCGCGCGGGTCGTCGATCTCATGAAAAGCTGGAATTTACGGGTGATCACGCTCTCCATGACCGAGCTCTGCGAGAAGGCCGGGGGCGCCTCGCGCTGCCTCGTCAGCCACGCGCGCGTCGACGCCGCGACGATCACCGTCCCGCCCGCGCTCGACTACCGCGTGCAGCGCGAGAGGATCCTCGCCGATGCGTGAGACCATCGCCGCCTTCTTCGCGCGCCACCCGGAGTGTCGGCTCCGCGCGCTCGGCGCCCGCGACAACGCGGCCGCGCTCGATCTCGCGCCGTTCGGCCAGCCGGCCGAGTACCTCGACGCCGCCGCGAACGCCGCGTGGGTCGAGCGCTACCACGCGGCCAACCGCGCGCGCTTCCCCGAGCCGCTCGCGCTGCCGGGCTGGGTCCTGGTCGACCTCTACCTGCTCCCCGCGGCGATCGGCGTGCTCACCTGCCCCGCGCGCCTCTGCGACGCGCGCCCCGCGGGGCTCGGCGACGACGACGAGGCGGTCGCCGCCGCGTACTACGCCGCGCCGAGCATCGTCGCCGGGACCGTCGTCGGCGTGTCGCTGATCTCGCTCCGCGAAGGCATCGGCGCCGCGGCGATCATCAAGGCGCTGACGCTGAAGATGCTCCGCGCCACCACGCAGCAGGGGATCGCGCAGTGGGACAACCCGAGCCTCCGCGTCCACACCCGCATGGGCGCGCTCCGCCTCCTCGGCCCGGCGCCGAGCGCGCACGAGAAGGGCGCGTCGAGCTTCCTTTACGCCGTCGATCTCACCGACGATATTTCATGGCGTGAAGCCATGACGCGAAAAGAGAAGGCCACCACCGAAGCCCCCGCCGGCGCCTCGTGGATGCCTGTGGCCGATCACGCGGCGCTGCGCGAGCTGCTCTCGTGCGCCGCGAACGGCGAGCGGATCCACATCTTGCCGCCCGGCCTCTCCGGCGATCGAAGGCGCGTCCTGGTGCGCCGTGGGTAACAGCAAGAAGGCGCCTCCGCCCTGCGGCTGCGTCGAGCCCCGCGTCGGCGACCTCTTCCTCGCGTCGGAGGCCGATCGGCTCCGCTCGTGCGTCGTCCACGTCCCGGGACGCGAGATCGAGCGGCTGATCCCGGCCAACTACCGCTGGCACCTCTACGACGATCTCCTCCACCTCGA
>JBDTXR010000554.1:0-5171 GCA_040006075.1 Byssovorax sp.
AGCGCGCCCCGTGTTTCGCCCAGGTTTCGTGCGCGCGTCCGGATAGCGCACTGCGTAAATTTCAGAAAATCGCCGTCTGGTGGGGGACAAAGCGGGCGCCGTGTGAATCAGGGCGGGATCGGCACCGTGTGAACCAGCTTCATTTCCAGGTGATGGAGCTGCTCGCCCTGGTTCACCACGAGATCGCGCCAGAGCTCGATCTTCTCCA
The DNA here is from genome assembly GCA_040006075.1 of Byssovorax sp. Taxonomy (GTDB): domain Bacteria; phylum Myxococcota_A; class Polyangia; order Polyangiales; family Polyangiaceae; genus JANYGI01. Next base: position 209 of record JBDTXR010000554.1, read on the forward strand.
CCGGCTCTTGCCGGTCGTAGAGATCGCCCTTGGGGAAGACCCACAGATGGCGTGGAGCTCCGATCCACGAGACCCACTGGAGCCCTCGATCATGGTGATTCAGGTTGCCGAAGTAGCGCGTGAAGAACTCGTCGAAGATGGCCCGGCGCTTCACGTTGGTGCACACCCCACCGGTGCTCAGGAGCTTCAAGGCCTCCTCCGGCGTGCTCAGGGCCTCGAGCTTCTGCAGGAGGGGGAAGTTCCCGGTCGAACCGTAGATGCCGGTGATGCTCCGCTCGTTCGTGGCATAGCACAGGCGCCCCTGGGTCCAGTGCGTGTCCATCGGGGCCAGGTATCCCGGGCGGATGAGGTACTTGTGCCCGGATTTACCGATGGCGTAGAGAACATAGTTCTCCATGAACTTCGAGTCGTACCACGCGACCCCGGTCTGCGGGTAAAAGTAGCCCCTGCCGCGCGAGTTGTAGACCATCGCGATGGCGAAGAGAACGACCAGCCTGGGACGGCACATCTGCTTCACGATGGTAGAGCCGCCGTACCGGAGGAAGAAATAGAAGGCGAGGTTCGTCACCATCCATTTCCAGAAGAAGATCCCCGTGAAGGCGAAGATGCCGAAATGCAGGAGGGCGCAGAGCAGCACCCAGGTGCGCACCACGCGCGGGTGGACGAAGACCACGAGCGCCCCGAGCTCGATGAGCAGCGTGTACCCCGCGAGGGCGAGATCGAAGCGGCGAATGAAGGCGACGCCCTTCGAGAAGGTGCTATCCGATAGGAACGAAAGCCACCCGCGGACATGCGCGTTGGCCGAGATGTTGGAGATGTGGTTCTCCAGGAACCAGGACCAGGACGGTCCATAGTTGATCTTCGCCATGCCCGCCGCGTAGTAATACGAGGCCCAGGCGCCCAGGCCCACCAGCAGGAAATGCCTTGTTTTGAAGCTCTTGTGGAGCGAGGCCCAGGTGAAGCACGAGAAGACGATCAGGACCTCGGGCACCGACCGAAAGTCGAAGTCGTCGAGGGGGATCGGGACATAGGCCTCCTTCAGCATGACGATCGACCAGCGCGTGGCGAACGGCACGGCCAGCGGCGTCCGCCACGACATCAGGGTGAGCGCCACCAGCAGCAGCCGATCGAGGGCGTGGCCGCGGTCGAGGTAGATGTTGTATTCGAACGTCGAGCCGGACCATGCCAGCGTGACGAGCATCACCATCACCATCACCCGCAGGGATTTCCCTGCTTCCCAGTCCGTCCATCGCAGCTTTCGACGCGCCGCGAGGAGCACCACGGTGGGAATCACCAGGAACACGACCAGGAGCTGTCGCAGGGTTTGCAGCGATTGCAGCGAGGGAAAGCGGCGATCGTGGATGGCGCGGAGCAGGAGCGCGTTGTCCTTCACCACGAGGCTCCAGGCGATGCTCGCCGCCTCGTAGCTCGCGGTCGGCGTCACCGCGCTGAACATCGCGCGGAGGAAGCTCATCATCCAGAGCAGGAAGAGGCAGTGAACGATGAACTGGAGATCTTCCCGCCAGAGGAGGCGGCGGAGCAACCCCCAGAGCAGCCGACCGAGCGAGAGCAGCCCGGAGATCACGACGGCGGCACCGCGGCGAGGCGCACCCAGAACTCGTAGGCGTTGCGCCGGACGACGCGCTCAAAGCCCGTTGTCGCGGCCGGGAAGGTCCGGCACTTGGTCTCGACGACGGCGTAGGCCGCGGCCGCCACGAGATCGGGATCGTCGCCGCTGCCGGCCGCTGCGGGCTGGTACGGACGAGGATACTTGCCCTTCTTCGGCCCGAAGGCGGGCACGTGGAGGGCGGGCAAATGGTAAAGGCCCGACGCCGGCCCGGCGGGGCACATCAGCATCGCCACGACGTCGGACGTCTCGTCCGGAGGCGGCGCGTCGGGCATCGCCGCGAGCGTCATGCCGCTGAAGGTCTTCGGGCCCTTTCCGTACTTCCGCGCGAAGCTCCAGAACACCAGATCTCCGGCGAAGGTCTCGGCGTCGCCCGAGACCCCCGTCGAGTAGAGCAGGTGAGTGACTCCGTAGCCCTTGAAGAGATCGTACACCGCGCGCGAGGTCAGGAGCCTTCCGTAGCTGATCCCACCTTGATTCACCGTGAAATCGTTGACTGACATCGCCTCGAGGCCGAGGTGGGGGTGCATCTGGTGGACGAGCACCTTGGCGTGCTTCGGCAGCGCCCGGGCGATGTCCGGGAACGGGGCGAACAGGCCCGCTTCACGGCTCTTCTCGTCCTTGCGGTAGCCAGAGGAGATCAGGGCGGTGACCACCGGGATCGGGGAGCTGATCATCGCGTGTCCCGGGATGAAGTAGACGTCGGCCCCCCAGACCACCTGGAGCGCGACGAGCCCGGCCACCGCGACGCGATTGACGACGTGGGTGCGCCACGCGAGCATGAGCACGCCCGCGGTCGCGACCGCCATCCAGGGGAGCATCGCTTGCAGATACCGGTCCTGGTGATGGGTCCAGTACCAGCAGAAGATACCGAGGTGCACCGCGAGGAACAGGCCGGCGATCCGGTTCGTCTTGCGGAGCAGCGGCAAGAAGAACAGCGTCAGCGTGAACAGCGATCCGAACACCGGGACGACGCCGTGAAACTTCGGCCAGTCGTTGGGGATGAACGATTGGGTGATCAAGGCCTTGAGAGACTGCTTGAGCCCGGCGAGATCGGGTGTCGGCTTCCAGAGCTCGGCCTTGATGAAGCCCCACTCGAAGCGCTCGGCCGAGTCCGGCGTCCAGGGGCGTGCGTGGAGGCGATTGGCGAGCAACGGATAGAGCGGATCGCCGTAAAAAACCCAGTTCTTCGCCCACTGCGGCGCGGTGAAGGCGAGCCCGCCCAGGAACGCGGCCGCCGGGCCCTTCCACCAGGAGATTGCCTCTCTCGGCGGCAAAGGATCGCGGCGCGCGCGGATCCGGCGGATCAGCGTGCCAGCCCCGATCCAGGCCATTCGCGCGACGATCGCCAGGATGGGGAGGCTCAGCAGCGTGAGCGCGCCGGTGTACTTGGTGAGGAACGCGCCCGAGAGCATCATCACCAGGACGAGGCAGAGGCGCGGCGAGAGATCGCGGTACGCGCGGACCAGCAGCGCGTAGATCGGCACGGCGAACACCGCCGCCATGTGATCGGCGCCGACGCAAAGGCTGGAGTCGTAGAGGAAGATCCCCGGGAACAGGAACCGCGCAGCCCACGAGAGGCCGACGAGCGAGCGCGGCGCGCCCGGCTTCGCGGCCTTGCGCAGACCCGGAACCAGGAGGCGGACCAGCGCGGGTATCCCGGCCAGCGTCCAGAGGAACGAGACGTACTCGAGGTGGGCAGAGAGCTCGACCCGATCGAAGAGGGTGCTCTTCGGCAGCATGAACGCCCAGGTGTAAACGAAGCTCGACAGGTGCGGTGAAGCGCCGATGTACCAGCCCTCGGGGAAGCGGCGAACCGCCCCTTCCGCGACGTAGTGCTCGGCGATGGGCAGGTGTTGCCAGCGCGAGTCGAAGGCGACGTTGTTCGGCGTGAGGATCGAGAAATACACCATGCCCGCGCCGAGCACGCCAAAGAGGGCGATGGGCAGCGCCCACGGCGAGCCGGGGAGCGCGCGGGCGCGATGGAAGCGGCGATGGCGGAGGAATCGTCGCGCGGTGCGGACCAGCGGGCGCGCGCCGGCGCTGAACATCAGCAGCGGGAGCAGGACGAAGAACGCCGCGCCGTAGAGCCCGAGGAGCCCTCCGAGCAGCATCGCGAGAAAGAAGACATACAGCCCGACGGCGAAGCTGACCACGGCGTGCTCGAGGAGCGGGAGCGTGCGCCCGAGCAGGCGTTTGAGCACCACGTGGCCCGACGAGACGCACGCGAAGACCCAGGCCGCCGAGAGGAGCCAGTACTCCGCGTAGCGCCAGAACAGCCACTGTTGAACCGGGTAATGCCCGTGGACGGTCCGGCCGAAGATCACCGCCGCCGCGACGATGACGAGCGGGAGAGCCACGGCGCGGATCCGGTCGAGCCGGCTTGGTTTCGTGACGCCGCCGGGTCCGGGGGCGCTCGCGCTCGGGCTGAGCTCAGGCATTGTCAGGCATGGATCGAGGGCAATTCAGGGCGTTTCGCGGGGTGCGCCACGTCCCAGCGCGCGCGCAATGTACAAGACCCGGTACCAGACTTCAAGGATCGGACCCCGGCCGCGCGCGGTCGGCGGCGCATCGGTCATTGCCCCCGGAGCCCCTTCGCGTAAGCTCCCGCCGCCGCGTCGCACCGCGGCGAAGAGGACGGAGCGTACGGATGCGTTGTTTGGTGACGGGCGTGGCGGGTTTCATCGGCTCGCGCCTGGCGGAGCGCCTGATCGATTTGAAGCACGACGTCGTCGGGATCGACCGCTTCACCGACTACTACCCGCGCGCGCTGAAGGAGAAGAACCTCGCGCGGCTCCGGGACGAGGCGCGCTTCTCGCTCGCCGAGGTCGATCTCGCGACCGCCGATCTCGCGCCGCACCTCGACGGTGCCGAGATCGTGTTCCACCTCGCGGCCCAGGCCGGCGTGCGCGCGAGCTGGGGCGAGCGCTTCGAGACCTACCTCCACGACAACGTGCTCGCGACCCAGCGCCTGCTCGAGGCCGCCAAGGTCCGCGGCGAGGCGCGGAAGATCATCTATTCTTCGTCGTCGTCGGTCTACGGGCAAACCCACGAGATGCCCATGCGCGAGGGCAGCGCCACCGCGCCGTTCTCCCCCTACGGCGTCACGAAGCTGTCGGGAGAGCACCTGTGCGATCTCTACCGGACCAACTTCGGGCTATCCACCGTGGCGCTCCGCTACTTCACGGTCTATGGCCCCAGGCAGCGGCCGGACATGGGGTTTCACCGCTTCATCGAGGCGATCCGCCGCGGCCAGGCCATCCCGCTCTACGGTGACGGCGAGCAGACCCGCGATTTCACCTTCGTCGCCGACGCGGTCGAGGCCAACGTCCTGGC
>JBDTXR010000555.1:0-5170 GCA_040006075.1 Byssovorax sp.
CGAGGTCGCTGTCCACCGTGCACGTCCGCTGGCTCGTGAGCTTTCCCTGCGCCGGGACCTCGAACTCGTCGTCGTTGACGACGTAGTAGTTCGCGTACGCTTTCACGTCCTTTGCATCGATGAGGTTGAGGGTGATCGAGTCGTTCACCTTCTGGGTCGCGCCGGTGGTGTTGATGTAGTGCGTCTGGACGACGATCTGCTTGCCCGCGGCGACCTTCACCGCCAGGCCGGGAGGCAGCTTGATCAGGCCCTCGGCGCCCGAGGTGCCGTTACCGGCGCCGCTGATCTGGTGCCAGCTCGCCATCTCGGCGTTGGAGCACGTGTGGTGCTGCGCCTTGCGGGGAGTGTCGGTGTAATAGATGATGACATGGTGCCCGCCGGGCCCTTGCATCGCGGTGGAGGAGACGGCGCTCAGCTCCTTGTCGGTGATCGTGTCGGTGTAGAAGCATTCAAAGCTGTCGCCGGCCGGAACTTCGAACTCGCCCGTGTGAATGGTTAGCGCGTTCGCCGTCTCGCCCGGGGTTCCGGTGGTGGTCCCACCGCCCGTCGGGGTGGTCTCGTCGCCGCCACATCCGCCGAGTACGAACGAGCAGGCCAGGAACGCAAGAATACCGGGGGTGCGCATGGGGGGACCTCTTGAGGCTCGCACGTTAACGGATGGGCCTCGCTTCGCCTAGCCTCATTCGCTGGGCCGACGCGCGAAACGCCTGTCGACGCGTCGTGTCGGAAGGCTGCGACGCGACGCCCATCCGCGTTATCGTACCGGGCGATGAGCCCCACGCCGCGTCGAGCCCTGTGCTCTCTCGTCCTCGCCCTGGTCGTCGCTCCGGCTGGGTGCGGCGGTCCGACGCCGCCTCCGACGTTGCCGATCGCTGCCCCGAGCGCGTCGGTTGTGGCCAGCGTCGCCGCTCCGGTCGCTGCCGAGGCGCCGGAGGGGCCGGTACCGAAGCCGCGCAGCGGCGCTCTCGCGCGGATCGATCACCCGCAGGTGATCGAAGGGCAGGTCACGGGGCGCTTCGTCGACGCGACGTTCGAGACGCTCGCGGTCGATCTCACGCTCCCCTCCGCGGTGCCCTCGGGCATGTGGGGATCGGCCTCGGGCGTCGTGGTCTCGCTCGGCGGCGTGGGCCCGTACGCCTTCGTCTCGTTCACGGGGCGCGACGACTTCCCGTCGCGCGGCGACAACCCTGGATCCCACGCGAGCACACCGTTGACGGTGTGGATCAGGCGGCCCCGCGCCCACCAGGACCTGCCGATCACCGGCGCGCTCTTCGTCGCGCACGACGGCGGCGATCCCGGCGACCGCTTCGTGTTTCACGCGCCGGTCGACCCGGCGAAGAAGAGCACGCCCGCGACGCTCGCGCAGTGGGGCCACGCGCTCGCGGGCGCCCTCCGCGATCGGGGATCGACGCCGTGGCATGCGTTCGCCGCCCAGCGTGTCGAGGAGGTGTTCGTCCCGAAGACGAAGCCCGCGGGGAAGCCCGGCCGCCCCGGGGGCGCGCTCCGCGAGGGGCGCACCGACCTGATGGAGCTGATGGACACCACCACCGGCGCGATGTCGATCCAGGAGGCCTTGCAGATGGATCGGCCGCTGCTGCTCCGCGCGGCGCGCGACAGGGCCTCGGTGCCGATTGGCAAGCTCGCCGGGCCCAAGTCGGCGCCGCACCCGTGGGAAGAGCTCTCGCGCGCGCTCGGGAAGACCGCGCCGGCCGAGCCCCTCGCGGCGCTGGTGCCAGCCGAGTTCTACTACCTGCGCGCGGCCGATCTCGACGTGCTCTTCCAGCTCTCGGATCAGCTCGACGCCTGGGCGACGCCGATCGTCGACGCGCTCGATCGCCGCGCCGCCGAGCAGGATCTCGCGGGCCGCTACGAGACGCAGCTCGGCCTCGCGCGCACCGCGCTCGCGCGCGCCCTCGGCAAGGACGTCGTCGCCCAGGTCGCGCTGGTCGGCAGCGATCCCTACCTGCGTGAGGGCAGCGACGTCTCGGTGATCTTCCAGGTGAAGCAGCGCGGTCTCTTCGAGGTCGGCCTCGCGAGCACGCTCGCGGCGCGGGCCCGCGAGCACGGCAGCGTGGCCGCCGCGACCACGTCGTACCAGGGCGTTGACATCCGGGTCGCGACGTCGCCCGACGGCGCCGTTCATCAACACCGCGCGACGGTGGGTGACGTGGAGATCGTTTCCAACAGCCCGGCCGCGATCCGGCGGATCATCGAGGCGATCAAGGGCAAGCGGCCGCGGCTCGCCGACGAGAAAGACTTCGCCTACCTGATGGCCCGGGACGCCTCGGTGCGCGCCGACGCGCTCGGCTTCATGGGCGATCGCTTCGTCGGCGAGGTGGTCGGCCCGCGGCAAAAAGTGCTCGAATCGCGCCGGCAAATCGCGCTGGCCGAGCTGATGACGCCGGGCTTCGCGGCGCTGCTCCACGGGTGGATCACCGGCCGCAGCGCGACGTCGGTCGAGGAGCTCCTGGCCTCGAAGCTGCTCACGAAGGACGAGCTCAAGCACGGCAGCGGCGCGCCGATCGCCTGGAAACCAGGGGACTCGGCGCGCTCGGTCTTCGGCACGCCCGCCGCGCTCACGCCGCTCCTGGATCTGCCGGATCCGGATCTGGTGACCGAGGGCGAGCGCGACGCGTACGCGCGCTTCAGCCGGAGCTACGAGACCTACTGGCGCACCTACATCGATCCGGCCGCGATGCGCGTCGCCGTCGACACCACGCCCGCGGGGACGACGCTGACCGCCGATCTGCGCATCGTCCCGCTCATCGACGGGACGGACTACCGCGAGATCCTGGAGACGGCGGGGCAGGCGCGCGTCGAGGTCCCCGCGCTCGGGAGCGGCGCGCGCGCGGTCGTGGGGATCGGGCAAGAGGCGCGGGTGCGGCGCGAGCTCGCCCACCTGGTGCGCGGCTTCGCGGGCAAGCACGACTTTGGCCTCGATTTCCTGGGGGACTGGGCGATGATCGGGATCGACGATCGGCCCGCGGTGGCGCAGGCCGTGTTCGCGTCGCAGCGTGATTTGCCCGAGCTCCCCGGGGGCGAAGAGCGCAAGCACACCGACGAGATCGCCGCGCTCGCCACCGTCCCGGCCTACGTCGCGATCGGGATCAAGAGCATGGCCGGCGCAGCGCTGGCGCTCGCGGCGATGCACGGGATCAGCGACGACGTGCTCCCCGGCGCGATCACCTGGGCCGAGAAGGGCAAGGAGCGCGACGTGGGGATCGTGCGCATCGCCGTGGCCGAGGATCTCGGCCGCGGTCGCGACGAGGCCGCGGCGGGCGAGAGCGTGAAGCCGAAGGATCTCGAGATCTATTATGCCCTCACCCGCGGGGTGTTTCTGGCCTCGTTCAACGGGCGCACGCTGCGCCGCCTCGTCGACGACGTGCTCGACGGACACGGCCCCACGCCGGCGACGGCCAGCGCCGGTGGATCGCAGCTCGTCGTCGATCTCGCGGGCGAGAAGCAAGGCGCGCTGTTCACGGTGATCTCCTGGCTGCTCACCGAAGAGTCGAGGACCGGAGACCGCCTCTCGCGGGAGCTCGCCGAGGCGTGGCTGGTCGGCGCGCAGGATCTCGGCGGCGATCCCGCGGCGATCCGCGCCCGCGCGATCGCCACGCTCGGGTGCATGCCGGTCCCGCCCGAAGGAGGCCAGTGGACGCTGGGCGACGACGGGGTGCGCGATCCCCAGCGCGGCTCGGCGAGCGCGCCAATCTGGCCGGAGCTGCCGGTCGCGGGATCGCCCACGGAGAGGCTGCTCTCGGCGGTGGGTCGCTTCCGGAGCGAGATCGCCTTCGACCGGGAAGGATCGAGCAAGGGAAAGGGAGGGCTCCTGAGCTTGCACGCGCGCGTGGCGCTGGGGTTGCGCCGATGATTGATCCGGACGAGGAGCTGGCGAACGCGCGACTCGGCGCCCAGGTGGGCGCCTGGCGGCTGGAGCGGGTGCTCGGCATCGGCGGGATGGCGAGCGTGTTCCTCGGGCGGCGGAGCGACGGCTTCACCGCGGCCGTGAAGATCCTCCACGCGTACCTCCACGGCGTGGAAGAGCTGCGCACGCGGTTCCTCCGCGAGGGGCCGATTGGAGCCGCGTTGATGGCGGTCGGGCCGCTCTGCCAGGGGCTGCCGCAGATCTACGAGTCCGGGGTCACCGACGACGGGATCGCCTACCTGGCGATGGAGCTGCTCGACGGAGAGACGGTGTTCGATCGGCTCGCCCGGATGGGGAGGTTGCCTGTTGGTCAGGTGCTCTGGCTCGCCGATCAGGTGCTGGCGGTGCTGGTCGTCGCGCACGCGTATGGCGTGATCCACCGGGATTTGAAGCCCGAGAACCTTCACCTGGGCAACGATGGATGCCTGAAGGTGATCGATTTCGGGATCGCCCGCGTCCTGGAAGAGCTGCCGGAGGGGACGGCGCTGCCCGAGAAGACCCGGACCAAGACCGGGACCGCGATGGGGAGCTGTCAGTACATGGCCCCCGAGCAGGCGATTGGCCACGTCCGCGAGATTGACGGCCGGGCCGATCTGTTCGCGCTCGGAGCAACTATGTTTCATCTGATCTCCGGCGCGGGGATCCACGGGGATCTCATCGATGCGAGCCTCCTCATCTCGGCGGCCACGCAGCAGGCGCCGGCGCTGGCGACGGGCTCGGTGTGGGTGGACGCGGTGGTGAATCGGTCCCTGGCGTTCGCCAAGGCCCAGCGCTATCCCGACGCGGTCACCCTGCGCGTGGACATCCAGGCGCTGCGCAAGGGCGCCGAGCCGCCGTACGTGAAAGCGCTCGCCGAGGGGCGGATCCAGCCCGGAGAAGCGCTGCCGCGCGGGTGATCCGGAGCGGCCCGCCGCGCGTACCCGGTCCGCCGAGGCGCCGTCGGGTCGGACGGAAGTGCCTCATGTGAGGCGGAATTGCGGTCGCCTCCCGCCCACGCGACCTTCGTTTGGCCGCCGGGCAAGCATGTTTACGACGTGGCTATCTTCTTGCTTAATGTCGCCTCGGCTGGTCTGCGCTGCCCACCAAGGTCGACGCTCCTCACTCGCGACTACGCGGTGAAAGCGTCGCTGGCAGCGCGGGAATCAACGGGCGGTGAGAGGCAAATACGCCGCTCACCTCCCCGGCGGTTCATCCCAAGTCACAAGGACATACCCTATGTTGCGACCCCTCTCTTTTCTTCGTGAT
>JBDTXR010000556.1:0-5150 GCA_040006075.1 Byssovorax sp.
GGAGGCCGCCCGCCTCGTTGAGGTAGATCACCTTGAAGGGCTCGATCGCCAGCGCCAGCTCGCGGATCGCCACGTCGGGGTTGACGCTGACGATCTGCCCGCCGGTCGTCTCGCCCAGGCAGGCGACGATCGGGAGCTGGCCCGCGCGGATGCTCGACTGGATCGCGTCGACGTGGACCTTGTCGACTCTACCCACGAAACCAAGGTGCTCCAGATCGACGAGGCTCGCCTGGAGCACGCCCGCGGTGACCGGGCGCGCGCGCGTGCCCAGCTCTTCGAGGGCCTCGACCAGGCGGAGATTTTCCCGGAGGTAGACCTTGCGCGCGATCTCCAGGAAGCGCGGGGTGATCACCCGGTGGCCCTCGAAGCGATCGTTGGGGACCGAGGCCTCGTTGACGGCGTCGTCGATCTGCGGGCCCGCGCCGTGGAGCACGATCGGGTGCAGCCCGACGCGCTGGAGGAAGGTGAGCGACGAGGCGAGGGCGTCGAGATCCTTTGCGAGGATCGAGCCCGCCGCCTTGATGATCGCGAACTTCTGCGAGTCGACGCTCGAGTACTGCTTGAGGTACTGCTCGACCTCCTTGCGGCTGCCGAGGTTGCGGAGCAGGCGGACGATGACGTCCTTGGTTTCGCTCATCGAAGTCCTCCGAGGATGCGCCGGTAGTCGGCGATCGCGCGCGCGAGATCGGCGGTGGCGACCCACTCGCCCGCGGTGTGCGCCTGGGCGATGTCGCCTGGCCCGTACACGATCGAGGGGATGCCCTTCGCCGAAAATAGAGCCGCTTCCGTCCAGAAATCGACCGGATCGCCGATCGCGAGATCGAGCTTCGCGGCCAGCGACTCGGCCTCTCGTACGCGCACCTCGGTGTCGCGTCCGGCCAGCGGGGCGGGCAGCGGCGGCGCGAGGAATCCCGGCTGCCACGTGACGCGATCCGGCCTCGCGGCGAGCTCGGTGAGCGCGTCGAGGAGCGCCTCGGGCCCCTGGCTCGGGAGCGGCCGCGCGCCGAAGCGCAGCGAGACCGACGAGGCGATCATGTTGGCCTTGGTGCCGCCGGCGAGCACGCCGAGGTTGAGCCGGATCCCCGCGAGCGTTTTGTAGCGCACGCCCTCGCTCTCCTCGGCGTACGCGAGGGCGCGCGCCGACCAGCGCACCGCCTCGTGGATCGCGCTGTCGGTGAGCGCGCGCGCCGCCGATCCATGGCCGCCGGTGCCGTGAAACGTGGCCGAGCAGGTGGCGATCCCGCGGTGCTCGATCACCGCGCGGCAGCGCGTCGGCTCGCCGATGACCGCGCCGTCCCACGCGGGGTGGCGATCGAGAAAGTCCTTCACACAGCGGCTCGATCCGGCCTCTTCGTCGGAGCTGAAGAGCAGCGCCAGATCGCCCGTGGTCGTCTGCGCGGCCACCACGAGGCAGGCCGCCGCGCCCTTGATGTCGGCCGCGCCGAGCCCGATCGCGCGATCGTTCTCGACGATCAGGCGGTGCGGATCCGTCGCCCACGCCGCGTCCGCGGGCACGGTGTCGAGGTGCACGTTGAAGAGCAGGCGCGGCGCCCCGCGCACCGCGAAGAGGCTCAGGCACCCGTCGCCGAGATCTTCGATCGAGCACGAAAAGGCGGGCCCCAGCGCCTCGATCAGGCAGGCGAAGATCCCTCCGCGATCGATGGCGCGCGGGGGGTTCCGCGTATCGAACGCGACGAGGCGAGAGAGCAGCGCGAGGGCCTCCGGAAGATCGGCGCTCACAGGGTCCGGATCGGGTTGATGCGCGCCGACAGCGTCGAGCTCTGCCCGAAGAGCTTGATGAAGCCTTCCGCCTCGGCCACGCCCCAGTCCGACGACTGCGCGTAGACCGCCTTCTTGTTGAGCAGCACGTGCGTCGACTCGACCGCGACGGCGTGCACGAGGCCGCCCTGCGTCGCGAGGGTGACCTCGCCGGTGACGAACTCCTGCGAGCTCTCCAGGTACGCTTCGAGGTCGCGCTTGAGCGGCTCGAAGAAGAACCCTTTGTACACGAGCTCGACCCACTTCTGCGCGACCGTGGGCTTGAAGGCGTTCTGGTGGGCGCTCAGGATCGCCTCCTCGAGCGCGCGGTGCGCCGTCATCAACGCCACGATCCCGGGGCATTCAAAGACGATCCGTCCCTTGAGCCCGATCGTGGTGTCGCCGGTGTAGATGCCACGGCCGACCCCGTAGGCACCGAACGCCGCGTTGAGCCGCGCGAGCATCTCGGGCCCGGGGAGCTGCGCGCCGTCGAGGTGGCTGAGCACGCCGCGATCGAAGCGGAGCTTCATTTGCAGGGCTTCCTTCGGCCACGCCGAGGGCGCCGCGGTGATCGAGTACGTCTCGGGGCCGGGCGCCGCGAAGCGATCGATCTCCGATCCCGAGGTGGTCACGCCGAGCACGTTGGCGTTGACGCTGTACTTCGACGTCTTGGCGCGGACCTCGAACCCGCGCTCTTCGAGGTAGCCCTGCTCGTAGGCGCGCACGTCGGGGTGCTCGGCCTGGATCTCGCGGATCGGCGCCAGGATCGTCACGTCGGAGAGGGCGCGGATCGCCAGATCGAAGCGCACCTGATCGTTGCCCATGCCGGTGCAGCCGTGGCCGAACGCGGTGATCCCGCGCGCCTGCGCGAGGCGCAGACCCTCTTCCACGATGATGTACCGATCCGAGCAGAGCAGCGGATATTGCCCCTGATAGAGCTGCCCGCCCTGCACCAGCGGTACCACGACGTTGGCCCAGATCGCCTGGCCGCCGTCGACGGTCACGTGCTCGGCCGCGCCGAGATCCACGGCGCGCTTCTCGATGTACGCGCGCTCCTCCGCGGTCGCGCCGCCGGTGTCGACGAAGAGCGTGACGACGCGATACCCCTTCTCCTTCAGGTAGGGCACGCAGAAGCTCGTATCGAGCCCGCCCGAGAACGCCAGGACCACTTCTTGGTTTGCCATCGCTGTGCTCAGATCCTCTTCAAAACCCGTTGATCAGGCTGTCCATCACGGCCTTCTGCACGTGGAGGCGGTTCTCGGCCTCCTCGATCACCAGCGAGCTCGGCGAGTCGATCACGCCGTCGGTGACCTTCACGTTGCGGCGCACCGGGAGGCAGTGCGAGAAGAGCCCGCCGTCGGTGAGCGCCATCTTGCGCTCGTCGACGATGAAGTGCTGGTGGGCGTCGCGCATGGGCTTCTCCTCGTCCCAGCGGCCGAAGTAGGGGAGGGCGCCCCAGCTCTTGGCGTAGACCATGTGCGCCCCGCGGTACGCGTCGTCCACGTTGTGGCTCACCGTGAACGATCGCCCGTTCGCCGCCGCGCTCTGCCTCGCGGCGTCGAGGTAGCGCGGGTCGAGGAGGTAGTCCTGGTTGGGGCAGAGCAGCGTCACGTCCATCCCCAGCTTCGAGGCGATCAGCACCGCGGAGTTGGCGACGGCGGTGTTGAGCGGGCGCGGGTGGTAGGTCCACGTCAGCACGAATTTCTTCCCGTCGAGCGGGCCGAGCCGCTCCTTCATCGCCATCCCGAGCGCGAGCTCCTGGCAGGGATGGGTGATGGTCTCGAGGTTGATCACCGGCACGGTCGCGTACTTCGCGAAGCTCTGCACCACGTGGTCGCGCCGATCGTCTTCCCAGCGCTGGAACTTCGGGAAGGCGCGCACGCCGATGAGATCGGCGTAGCGCGAGAGCACGCGGGCGACCTCGTGGACGTGCTCCTCGGGATCGCCGTTCATGATGGCGTTGTCCTCGAACTCGATCGGCCACGAGCCCTTGCCCGGCTCGAGGATCACCGCGTGCCCGCCGAGCTGGCGGATGCCGATGTCGAACGATGCCCGCGTGCGGAGCGAGGGGTTGAAGAAGACCAGCGCGATGGTCTTGTTCAGGAGCCGCGGATCGATCGGCTGCTTCTTCAGGCGCGCCGCCTTCTCGAGCAGCCCTTCGATCTCGGCCCGCGAGTAATCCATGGTGGAGAGGAAGTGGCGCATGCGGGTGGTCGTACCTCCTGACGGCCGTGGGGGCCGCTGATCGCGCGCGGAGGGGAGCACCCGCGCGCCTCCCGCGCAAGCCCTCCGTGCAGGCCTCGACGACCTCTCTCGTTTCAGCGGCGGGCGTGCTAAGAGCGCCGGTCGTGGAGCCCGACCCGAGACCGCGCGCGTCAGCGCCCATGGCGTCCATGGCGAGACGCCGGCGGGGACGGCGGCTGCGGCAGCTCGCGGGGCTCGCGATCTTGATGGTCCCCACGATCTGGGTCGTGGGGACTGACTTCCTTCGCCGAGGGAAGGCGCTGCTGGCGTTCGATCGGCCTCACACCTACGGCTACCTGGGCTCGGTGGTGGAGTCGCTGGTCTTCTGGGGCGTGCTCCTCCACGTGGCCTCACGTCGACAGGGACGCTTCTCCAAGGGGATAGCCGGCCTCTTCGTGGTGCTCTTCACCCTGGCGATGGGGATCGAAGGGGCCTTTCACGCCTTCTACAACATCTATCTCTCGATGGATGGGCAGGTGCACTCGAAGTCGATCCCCTGGTCGATCGTCGGCACGCTGCCCTTCTCGCGGCCGATCGTCCTCGCCCACGTGTTCGGGGCCTTCGCGCTCGGGGTGATGCTGGTGGTGCTGGCGCGGCGCTTCGTCCGGCCCCGGCTCTGGCCGCGGCGGATCGCGCCGCTGGCGATACCGCTGGTGCTCTACGCGGTGATCCGGGTGCCGGTCAGCTATCGAACGCTCCAGTCGACGCCGTTCGACCTGATCTACTTTCACGGCGTCGCCGCGGTGATCCGCGAGCACCTCGGCATCACCCACGACTCCCCCGATCTCCGCGTCCAGCGCCGCTCCCCCGAAGAGGTGCCCACGCTCACGCCGCGCCCCGCGCGCCCGCGCAACGTGCTCCTGGTGCTGCAAGAGAGCCAGCGCGCCGACGTGACGTGCATCGATTACGACAAGGACTGCAAGCTGGCGACGCGCTTCACCAACAAGCTACTGCCCGACCGGATCCCGCTGCGCCAGCTCCGCTCCAACGCGTCGACCACGGCGATCTCGATCTCCAACATCTGGTCCGGGGTCCGCCCGACCGAGCGGCGCGACACGCTCCACTCGGTGCCTCTGCTCTGGGACTACGCCCGCGCCGCCGGCTACGACACCGCCTACTGGACGAGCCAGAACCTGATGTTCGGCAAC
>JBDTXR010000557.1:0-5128 GCA_040006075.1 Byssovorax sp.
GTTGCGGAGGAAATCGGCGGAGCCGCCGAGCTTGAAGCCGGCCGCGAGGAGCTCCTTCTTCACGGCCTCCTCGTCGATGCGGTGGAGCGTCTTCACCTCGGTCGTGCCGGTGCCGGCGCGGCCGCTGTGATCGATGATCGCGAAGACGCCGCCGGGCTTCAGCGCCTTGAAAACAGCGGCGTTCATCTTCGCGCGGTCGGTCTCCATCCACACGGTGTCGTGATAGAAAAGCACCATGAAGACCGCGTCGAGATCGTGGGCCTCGGCGGGGAGCGGATCGTCGAACTCGCGATCGACGCGGACCACGTTCTTCATCACCGGCTTCGCGAGGCGCTCGGTCCAGGGCTTCTGCGCGAACTTCTCGACGATGAATTTGTTGTTCTCGCCGTAGACCACGCCGGTCGCGCCGACGGCGCGGGCGAGGATCTCCGCGGTGTAGCCGCCGCCGGCGCCGAGCTCGGCGACCTTCATTCCCGGGGCGATCGCGTAGAAGGCGAGCATCTCGCCGGGGTGCCGGCCGGCGTCGAGGGCGCGGTCGGCGTCGCTGCGATCCGGCGCGGCGAGGAGGGCCTGGATCGCCGGCGGGACCGCGCCGGCGGGCGGCGCGACGACGACCGAGCCGGTGGCCGCGGGCGCGGTGTCGGTGGGCGATTTCGGCGGGGCGGGCTCGCCGCAGGCGGCGAGGGCGAGGGCCGCGAGGGCGGCGAAGAGAGTGCTTTTCACGGCCGCGACTCGTAGCGGAGAGGCGACGCGGGCGCAAATGTGGAGGCGCCTCCGCGGGCCGTGCGAGGATGGGGATCCCTCCCTTCTCTCGCTCGAGGTTCGCCGTGCGCACTCGTTCCCTCGTCGCCATCGTCGCGTTCGTCGCCGTCGTCGTCCCGGCGCTCGCCGCGAGCTGCACGCTGGATTTCAATCAGTTCGAGCCCACGCGCGGGTCGAGCGCCGGAGGCGGAGCGAGCACCTCGTCGGGCCCCGGAGGATCCGGCGGCGGCGGCGGAATGACAGCGTCGTCGAGCGCGTCGTCGTCTTCGAGCGTCGCGTCGTCGTCGAGCGCGTCGTCGTCGAGCGTCGCGTCGTCCAGCGTCGCGTCGAGCTCGGCCGCGAGCAGCACGACCTCCGGCGCCACGGAAGATTGCCTCAACAACATCGATGACGACGGCGACGGCGACGTGGACTGCGCCGACAGCGATTGTGGAGGAGGCTTCACCTGCGTGAGCAACGCCCCTCCCGCGTGGAACGGGCCAGTCGCGCTGTACGACGGCGTCCCCGGTATGAAGCCCGCGGCCTGCCCCGGTGAGCACCCGCTCAAGAGCTACGAGGGGAACCACGATCTCAACGACACCCCCGCGATCTGCAGCGCCTGCGCCTGCTCTGCGCCCAACGTGGCCTGCAACGTGAAGCAGCTCGAATTCGACACGGCCGGGTGCAATCAGCAAAAGGGGTTTGCGACGCAGCCGGCGCCCGGACAATGCGGGCCCATCAGCCCTCCCGGCGGCGTGACCAGCTACACGGCGATCGCCCCCGACGCCTTTTCCGCGGGCGGATGCGCAGCTTCGGGGGGGACAGCCACGCTCCCGCCGCCGGACTGGGGCGGCGCCGGCCTGGCGTGCGCGGGAGGAGGCCTGGGAGGCGGCTGCGGCAACAAGGCCGCTTGCGCCGCGGTCTCGGGCGCCCCGTTCGAGGCGGGGTTGTGCGTTTACCGGAGCGGCGATCAGCCGTGCCCCAACGGCTTCGGCGACAAGCACCTGTTCGTGAACAGCGTGATTGACACCCGAGGGTGCGGGCTCTGCGCGTGCGGAGGAGCCAGCGCGACCTGCGCGGCGAAGACGAAGGTGTTCAGCGACGGTGCCTGTGGCGTCCCGGTCGCGGAGGTGCCAAACGATGGCTCGTGCGTGGACGCGGCCGGCGGGGCGTCGATCAAGGTGGATGTGACCAAGAGCGGGAGCTGCCCGGCGAGCGGGGGAGCCCCGCAAGGGTCGTTGAAGGAAGGGTCGTCGATGACGACGGTGTGCTGCGCGCCATGAGGCGAAAGAGGAGGATCCTGCTCTCGAGTGGACCTGCTCGTTAACTTGCAGCCACGAGAGGGAAGAAGCTCTCGCGCCGTCTCCCTTTCGTCTCGAACACCCGGCTCAACCGAAAGCCGCTGCGCTCGAACCGACGCGCAAAGTCGGCGCGACCGCGCTCGCGGCCTTCTCCGCAAATGGTCATCATCAAGACATCGACTCTCTCTCTTCGGCGTCAGCGCAGCGCGATCACCCGCACCCGGAGCGGAGCGGCCCAGTGCTTCTCTTCGTCGGTGTAGGGCAGGTAGGCGCGCGACGCGGGCCCGGTCGTCGTCCCCGGGATCGAGGCCAGGAGCCCGATGGCGATGACCCGGCGCTCGGCGGGCGCCATCCCGCGCAGGTGAATCACGATCTCGCGGCCGCGGAGCTCCCAGGCATCGATGGTCTTCTGCGCGCTGAGCTCGATCAAGCGCTCTTCCACGGCCTCGAGCCCCGCGGGTAGCCCGAGGATCGCCGTCACGAGCGAGAGCGGATCGCCGGTCACGTTGGCGAGCACGGCGCGGAGCTCGAGGGGCTCGCCCTCCAGGATCTCCGCGCGATCGAGCGAGGTGGTGAGCGCGACCTTGCACAGCGGCGCGCTCGGCGGCTCGGGCGTGCTGGCGCGGACCGTGAGCGTGTAGGGCATGGGGACGCCGCCGCTCATGCGGATCGTGAGCTGGCGATCGCCGGGCCCGAGGGCGTCGGCGAACGAGGGCATGACGATCGCCGACGAGGTCCCGGCGCTGAAGGGCGCGGTGACGCACGGCGCGCCGTCGACGAGCACCTGGACCACGCCCGCGTGCTTCGGTCGCGAGCGCGTGGCCTCGAAGGCCGCGAGCGCCTGGAGCGCGAGCGCGGTGGCCTGCGCGCCGCCGAAGCGGCCGCCGCTGCCGTGATCCAGGAGCCAGCGCACCGCGAGCGCCGCGCGGCCCGGCTCGTCGGCGCGGAGCCAGGCGACGACGGCGAGCGAGGTGGTCTCGACGACGAGGTTGTCGCCCGCGGATCGCGTGATCGAGGTCGAGGTCGCCGCGCCGCGCACCGCGCCGTCCAGGCCTTGCTTCTCGGCGAGCCGAGCGAGGACCCGCGACGCGTCGGCCGCGCTTCCTTTCTCGACGATCGCGCCGGCCGCGAGCGCCAGGTGGTACGGATCGTCGCTCGCGAGCGCCTGCTGCTCGGCCACGGCGATCTCGGCGGCGAGATCGGTCGCGCCGGCGCGAACCAGGGCCCACACGATGTACGCGGAGTGGAGCGCCGACTTCGCGACGAAGCCGCCGCCGTCGCGCCGCGCCAGCAGCCAGGCGCGCGTGCGGCTCAGGAGCTCCGGATCGACCGGGAAAACCCGCGCGAGCTGCGTGAGCACCAGCAGGCCCCACGCGGTGAGCGCCGGGTGCGCGGGCTCGCCGCCGAACCATTCGAAGCCGCCGCCCTTGCACTCGAAGGCCGCGAGGCGCGCGTGGCCGAGCGCGACGGCGTCGACCGCGCGCTGGAGGGCGCGAGGCTCGGTGTGGTAGCGCGCGAGGAGGAGCTGCAGCGTCAGCGCTTCGAGGAACGCGCACGAGGCCGCCGGCTCGAAGCCGCCCGCGGGATCGGGCGCGAGCGCCTCGCGCGCGGCCATCAGCGCCGCGACCGGCGACGGGTGGAGCAAAAGCTCGGTGGCGATCGATCCCGGCTCGATCGCCTCGGGGAGGCGGATCACGTGGACCGCCGCGCCGTCGGGATCGAGGCGCCCCGACGCGACCTCGACGCGGGGAAAGCCGGTCGGGACGACGGTGATCGATCGCGTGACCTCGTCGCCGCGGAGGCCCGCCGAGGCCCGCACCGTGACGGGGAAGGCTCCCCTGCCCTTCATCACGGCGAGCGTGACCCGCACGCGCTCGCGGCGCCCCTCGCCGATCGCCAGCGGGACGGCGTCGCGGCTCGCGAGGAAGCCGCCGGTGACCCAGAGCGAGACGTTGACGTCGGCGTGCGTCGCGGTGCCGTTGGTGACCGCGATCGGGACCTCCAGGAGATCGCCCGAGGTGACCTCCTGCGGGAGGCGCGCCTCGACCGAGAACGGGCGCGTCGCCGAGAGCAGCGCGTCGCCGCGGCCGAGCGCGCCGCCGTCGGAGAAGGCGTCGGCGCGAGCCCGGAACATCGTCACGGAATCGCTCAGATCGAAGGCGATCTGCGCTTCGCCGGCCGGCGAGGTCGTCACGCCCGCGTGCCAGTAGATAGTCTCGGTGAAGTCGCCGGGGGCGCCGCCGCCGGGCGCGCCGGCGCGGTGCGCGTACTCGCGGACGACGAGGAGCGGAGGCGTCGGGCGCGGCGCGATCTTGCGCCCGCGCTCCGGCGCCCACCCCGGCGGCAAGATCGGCGCGATCAGGCGCGGGGGCGCGCCGCCCGCGCGCGCGGGGGCGACGAGGTACCGGGTCTTCGCCTCGGCTGGCTCGAGGTCGCGCGGGCCCGCCGTCTTCCTCCCCTTCGGCACCAGCAGCGCGGCCTGCGCCAGCGCCCCGGAGGGCGCGCGCTGGCGGGCGAGGAGCCGCTCGGCGCGGTCGCCGTGCTCGCCGGCGAAGCGGGCGACGTCGAGGAACACGAAGCGACGAAACCCCTGCGTTCCCAGGAGCAAATCGAGGCGATGGGCCGCGGCGTCGTCGGGCCCGAGGTAGGCCGCGGCGTCGGCCAGCTCCAGCACCTCGCCCCCGAGCAGCACCTGCTCGGGCAAGCGCGCGGCCCGCTCGCGCGCGGGGATCGCGGCGAGCAAGGTGTCGTCGGTGACGGCGAGCGTGACCGTGGCCGCGCACGGCGCGCCGCCTTCGTCGGTGGTCTTCACCCGCAGCAGCACGGGCGATCGCTGGCCCGCGCGCGGCACGCCGTCGGCGCGCGCAGGGGGCGCGGGGCCGGCGGATCGCATCTCCACCGTGACGCGGAGCGAGCGCGAGGGGCGGCGAAACACCAGGCGCTCGGCGCGCGGTACGCCCGCGGCGTCGAGCGCCGTCGCGCGGAGGACGCCGTCCGACGATCCCGGCGGCGTCAGCGCGATCTCCCGCGGCTCGCCCGCGACGAGATCGAGGCGCACCGCGGCGACCTCGCGCTCGCGCACCGAG
>JBDTXR010000558.1:0-5127 GCA_040006075.1 Byssovorax sp.
CGCTCTCCCCCACGGTCGACCCCATGGCCGCCCAGATGGCCCAGCTCCTCGCCGAGAGCGACCTCGACGAGCTTCGCGAGGTCGTCAAGCGCTGGATCGCCGAGGCTCCCACGGCGGGCACACGCCGGACCTACGAGAACTTTGGCGCCCGGATGATCGAGCTCAAGCACGCCCTCTCCGAGGCGCCGGTCCAGCCGAGCCGGGAAGAGCTGGAGTCTGCCCTCACGATGATGCTCCGGCTCGCCGCGCAGCAGCCGGGCGGTCCCAGCACCGCGGGCACTGGCCGCTGAACCTGTGCTCATCGACGACCTCCCGCCCTGGTTTCTCCGCGTCGTCGCGCTCGCGTTCGGCCTGATCTGGGGCAGCTTTCTCAACGTCGTCATCCACCGCGTCCCCCGCGCGATGAGCATCGTCCGCCCGGGATCCACCTGCCCCGCCTGCGGCAAGCCGATCCGCGCCTGGCACAATATCCCCCTCTTCGGGTATCTCTTCCTCCGCGGCAAAGCCAGCTGCTGTGGGGCCAAGGTCTCTCCGCGCTATCCGCTCGTCGAGGCCATCGGCGGGGTCCTCGCGCTGGCGATTCTGGAGTCGGTCGTGTTTCGCCTCGGCCCGAGCACCACGCTCGCGCGCGGGCTCGCGGTCTTCGTCGCCGATCTCGCGCTGGTTCTAGCGCTCACGGCGGCCGCGTTCATCGATCTCGAGCACATGTATTTGCCCGACTCGATCACGATCGGCGGCACGATCCTCGGGATCGCCACCAGCTCGTTCCGCAGCCTCACGTTCCTCGAATCGCTCCTCGGGGCCGCCGCGGGCTTTGGCATCGTCTGGATCCCGTTCGTGGTCCTCTACTCGAAGATCCGCGGCAAGGTGGGGATGGGCATGGGCGACGCCAAGCTCCTCGCCCTCGCGGGAGCGTGGTTTGGCTGGGGCGGCGCCCTCATCGTGCTCGGCGCCGGCGCTGTTCAAGGGACGATAGCCACCCTCGGAGTCCTGCTCTTCCGGGGCAAGATCGAGGAGCCGGAGGCCGTGAGGCTCGAGCGCGAGGAGATCCAGAAAGAGCTCTCGGCCATGTCGCCCGACGACCGCGCGGCGGCCGAGAAAGAGCTGGCCGAAGATCCGCTGGCCGAGGAGGCGGGCGAGGGTGTGGGCCAGGCCCGCATCGCCTTTGGCCCCTTCCTGATCCTGGCGACGATCGAGTGCCTCCTCCTCGGGCGCGACGTCCCCGCCCTGTTCCTCGCGTGGATCGACACGCCATGAGGCTCCTCGCCCTCCTCACCGTCTCTCTCGCCGCCCTGGGCCTCTTCGGCTGCGCCGCCGCGTCGATTATCCCTGTCCCGCCGACCGGACCGCACGTGGGCGAAGAGCCGGTGCTCGTGCCGTACCCGGCGCCCGCCGCCCGCGTCGAGGTCGTGGGCAAAGCGCCGGCCAACCTCAAGAACGCGGTCTGGATCGACGGAGAGTGGCTGTGGAAGGCGCGCCGCTGGGTCTGGCAAGGTGGCCACTGGGACCTGCCTTTGCCGGGCGGCTACTACGCTCCACCGACGACGGTTCGACTCTCCGATGGAGCGCTGGCTCACTATGCAGGGGCCTGGAAAGACGCCGCGAAGAAGGAGTAAAGGTGGACTCATGAGTCTCGATCAACAGCTCGCCGCGCTCGCCCCTGAAATCCTCGCTCGCCTCCACTCCCGGGGCTTCGATCCGCAGCGGCTCCGCGCCTGGGCGCGCGATCTCGGTACGGGCACCGAAGCGCGCAATCGCCTCCCGGGCACGGTCGAGCCGCCCGCCGCCGGCGATGTCGTCGACGCGCCGGTCGCCGGAACCCCCGAGCACGCGCGCCTCGAAGCGCTCGGCCTCGCGGCGCTCCGTCGCGGCGAGGTCGCGCTCTGTGTCCTCGCGGGCGGCATGGCCACGCGCATGGGCGGCGTCGTCAAGTCGCTCGTCGAAGCGCTCCCCGGCCGCACGTTCCTCGATCTGCGCCTCGCCGAGAACGCTCACCTCGCGCGCCTCGGCGGCCACAAGGTCCCTCTCTGGCTCATGACCAGCGAGCCCACCGACGGCCCGATCCGCGCGGCGCTGGGCGACCGCATCGACGACGACTACCTGGCCACGTTCGAGCAGTTCGTCTCGCCGCGTCTCACAAAGTCCACGGCCGACAACAGCGGCAACGCCGCGCTCTTCCTCGACGAGCACGGCCACCCCAGCGTCCACGCCACCGGCCACGGCGACCTGCCCGACGCCCTGCGTGCCAGCGGTTTGCTCGCCAAGTTCCTCGCTCGCGGCGGCAAGGTCGTGGTCATCGCCAACATCGACAACCTCGGCGCCACCGTCGATCCGGCGATCGTCGGCTTCCACCTCGAGCATGGCGGGCCGGTCACGGTCGAGCTCGTCGACAAGGTCGGCAGCGATCGCGGCGGCGGCCCGGTGCGCTGGAACGGCAAGCCGATCATCACCGAAGAGTTTCGCCTCCCCGTGGGCTTCGATCCCACCACGGTGCCGGTTTTCAACACCAACACCTTCCTGGTCGACGCCGCCGCGCTCGACGGTCTGGCGATGGAGTGGACCTACGTCGAGGTCGAGAAGAAGATCGGCGGACGCATCGCGGTGCAGTTCGAGCGGCTGCTCGGGGAGATCACCGCCGGCCTCCCCGCGCACTTTCTCCGGGTCCCGCGCGAAGGCACGGTCTCCCGCTTTCTCCCGGTGAAAGACGTCCCCGAGCTCGAGCGCCGTCGTCCCGAAATCGAGGCCATCGCCCGCGCGCGCGGGATGCTCGTCTGATCCTTCGAACCCGAGTAGGGTGACCGCGTGCATTTCGAGATCAGCCACGAGCTCGACGCTCCGATCGACGTCATCGAGCTTGCCTTCCTCTCCCCGGAGATGGGTCGCCTCCTCGCCCTCGCGCTCGCCCCCGGCGTCGAGTCGGTCGAGACTGTGCTCCACGAAGTGAAGGACGGCGAGCTGCACCGCACCCTTCATTTCCAGGCCAGCGCGCCCCTGTCCATCTTCAAAGGCATCACCGTCGCGCGCGACGCGCTCTGCTGGGACACGTTCGCGTTCTACCGCATGTCCGATCGCACCTCGACCTGGGAGGTGAAGCCGCGCGAGCAGTATCGCCGCTATTTCCGCGCCAGCGGGACCTACCGGCTCGAGGCCCTCCCCGAGGGCCGCACCCGCCGCGTGGTCGCGGGCGATCTCGAGATCGTGATGCCGGTGCCGATGATCGGCGGCCTGGTCGAGCGCCTCGCGCTGGCCGAGGTGCGCAAGACCTACGACGCCGAGGCCGACACCCTCCGCAAGCTCGCGACGCTATGAAACAGCCTGGTTTCCGCTGCAAACGCGCGCTCGCGGGGCTCTCCGCGCTCGGCGTCGTCGGCCTCGCATCGACGTCGGCGCTCGCGGCGGCGCCTCCTCCGCGCGCCTCGGACGTCATCCCCGATCCCGGCCGCAGCCTGGCCAGCTCCGACGACACCACGGCGATCGCCGGCAATCCCGCCAACCTCGCGTATCTCCCCGCGCCCGAGCTTCGCTGGAGCCTGGCCTGGACCGGCTCCGCGTCGCCCCAGCCCAACCGGGGAATGGCCTTTGGCGTGGGCATGCCCATTGGCCCCTTCGCCACGGGTCTACGCCTCGATTGGTTCAGCCCACCCGGCGGCGCGCCGGCCCTCTTCCAGAGCAACTATCACTGGCTCCGCTGGGGGATCGCCGTGGGAAACCCCCTGGCGAGCTTCGGGACCACGATTGGCTGGGGCTTCTCCAGGAGCCCTGTCCTCGACGGCTATGTCTCGCTCACCAGCGGGATCACCTCGCGACTCTTCCCCTGGCTCTCGGCGTCGTTCGTCATCCGCGACTGGAACGAGCCCGTCAGCGCCGCGGGGCTCCCGATCGAGCGGAGCTTTCAATGGGGCGTCGCCCTTCGCCCGTTCGCCACCCGCGCCATCGAGGCCGGCGCCGATCTGGCGCTCTACGAGAAGAGCGAGACCGTGAGCGCCCACGGCATGCTCAGCCTCAACGTGCCTCGCGTCGGCCGGCTCCGCGGCGATATCACCGTGTATCCGGGCGGCGATCGGCGTTTTCTGGCCATGGCCGGGGTCGACGTCAACATCGATCGACTCCAGCTCTCCGCGGGCGGTATGCTCGGCGACGCCCTCACCCGATCGGGGACCGGCTTCTACCTCGGCGCGGCGTACCGTGGGTATCGTGAGCCCGGGATCCCGCTCCCGCTCAAGGTCGTTCGAATCCGGATCAGCGACGTGCCCGGCGTCCGCGGCAACACGCGTCTCCTCAAGCGCCTCTGGCGCCTGGCCGAAGATCCCGAGGTGGCCGGTGTCGTCCTCCAGCTCCGCGCCGATCCGGCCAGCTCGCTGGCCCACGCCGAAGAGGTGGGAGACGCCATCCGCGGCCTGCGCGCGCGCGGAAAGAAGGTGCTTTGCCACCTGGAGGACGCCGGCAGCAAGGCCCTCTTCGTCTGCTCGCAGGCCGACCGGATCGCGATGAACCCGGCGGGCGGGCTCCGCTTCGCGGGGATCTCGTCGTCGTACATGTACTTCGGTGGAACGCTGAAAAAGCTCGGCGTGAAGGCCGATTTCGTCCGGATCGGCGACCACAAGGGCGCCGCCGAGCAGTACACCTTGCCCGCCGGCAGCGCGATTGGCGATCTCGATCATCAAGAGCTCGTCGACAAGTTCGAGGAGGTCTATCTCCACGACGTCGGCGGCGGCCGCCGGATCCCGTCGCAGGAGCTGAAGGAGCGCATCGCCGGGGGCCCCTTCCTCGCCGAAGAGGCCCGCAAGGCCGGCCTGATTGACACTCTCGCCTACAGCGACGAGATCGACCGCGTCGCCGAGGAGATGCTGGGCTCGCGCGCCCACGTGGTCGACGACGACACCCCGCCTCGACCCGCCGAGAGCTGGAGCGAGATCCCCAAGGTCGCCGTGGTCTACCTCAACGGCGACATGGTCGACGGAGAGAGCCAGTTCATCCCCTTCATCGGGATCAAGCTCGCCGGCTCCACCACCATCGCCCGGGCCCTCCGCCGCGCCCGCGAAGACGCCAGCGTCAAATCGGTCGTCTTCCGGATCGAGACCGGCGGCGGCTCCTCGCTCGCGGCCGACGTCATCCTCCGCGAGGCGA
>JBDTXR010000559.1:0-5089 GCA_040006075.1 Byssovorax sp.
AGCTCGCGTTCCCCGTCAGCGAGGTGACCATCTCGCTCAACGTCGACGAGCTGTGGCAGCGCATCGACGCCGTCGGCGACGATCTCGATCTGCGCAGCGCGACCGCGTCGCCGACGCTGCGCGTCTCGGCGATGACCATCGCCGGAAGCTCCGACGACGAGAAGCCCGCAGCGTAGTCCGCCGCGGGCTCGCGATCAGCGCCCGCCGCTGCTCACGGCGCGCGGGGGCTGCTCTTCCGGAGGCGACTCCGGGAGCCTGCTCACTGTCGCGGCGCTGGCAGCGCCGTTGTTCGGCGTCGCCGCGATCGCGACGGGCGCGGTCGGCGCGATCATCTTCTTCAGGCCCGCCGTGTCGCCCCGCGCGAGCCGGGTGACGAACGCCGGGAGCGTCGCCGGCTCGTCCGACAGCGCGACGAGCGAGCCTTGCGGCGACGCGCGTCGCAGGGCCTCGAACATCGCGCTTGGCTCGATCTCGGCGGCGACGCTCTCGAGGTCGACGACGTAGACGTCGCCAGGATCCGCGCCCGCGAGGAGGAGCGCGTCGTACGGGTGGCTGACCAAACGCACCGGCTGTCCGGACGACGCCGGTGGGGCCCCGGGGGGCTGCGCGCCCTCGCTGAGCGCGCGGTGCACGAGGGCTCGCGTCTCGCTGGTTCCGACCACGAGGACGGTTGGCGCGCTCGCTCGCGCCAGCTCTCGTGGAACCGAGTACCCCCACGCTCGCAGGAACTCGGCGACGTCGGCCGCGCGAAAGCGCAGATGTCGTCCGGGCGTACGGAAATGCGGGATCCGCCCGCGGTCTACCCAGTTGTGAATCGTCTTCAGATCGACCTCGCACAACGCGGCGAGGTCGGAAGCAGTCAAGAGCTTCTCTCGAACGGCGGCCATCGCGGTAGCTCCACGAAAATGGGCCACTCTGGGCCCAGGTGAGAAGGAAACCTAACCTTCACAGGGTGGCTCGCCACCCGCTTTGCGCGTTATTTCTTCAGGACCTCGTGCTCTTGATTCCAGATCTCGGAGCGGAACGGAAGAAGGGATTCGTCCATAATCTGCAATTCACGGCGCGTTGGCGCGCCCAGGGGTCGGTTTTGCCAGCACGAACGACCCCTCCTCGGCGTCGGGAGCGGCCGGAGCAAGGCGGGAGAGACTATTTCCTGCTTTGGTCTTCGGGCCCACGGGAGATCGGGAGATCACCACGCCGCTCGGGTCCTGGAGCGAGAGAGGCTCGCCGTCGTTCGATAGACCGTTATGCCCCAGCTTGGGGACCCGCACGACGAGGGAGCCCGGTTCCGGCGCCGGATCCACGCCGTCCGCGTCGACGAACGCTTGATTGACGATCAGCGCGAACGCCCCGGGAAGGAGCGTCCCCGCGGGGAGAACCGTCTCTCCCCCGACGTCGATCAGCACGTGTCCACCGAGCTCCGCGGGCATGGCTCCATCGTTGAGGATCTCGACCCACTCCTGCCTGGGCTCGGGCCCGAGGGGATTGGCGAGGATCTCGTTCAGGATCAGGTGAGGCATGGATGCCAGTGTGGCGAAGGTGACCGTGGCGCGCTGGGCGGCGCCGGCATCGTCGACCACGACGACCGCGAGCGTCGCGCTGGACGCCGGCGCGAGGCCGGTGACCACGAACGACTCGCTGGCCGCGGTGACCAGGACGCGATCGATCCCGCTGCCGGCGATCGACCAGAGCGCGGGCTCGGCCGGAGCGCGCACGGTGAGCCGATCGTCGGCGACCAGGGCGCAGCCCGGACCGAACGCGATCTCCGCGCCCTCGCAGGGAAGCTTCGCTATCGGATGCCCGGGCGCGTCGGCCTCGATCGGGCGTGGATCGAGGCGAAACAGAGCGTTTCCATCGGCGACGCTCGGCGGCGGCTGACCGCGCGCGTCGGTGATCTCCGCCGCGCCCGGCGCCTCGAAGCGCAGGCAATTCGTCGCGGCGTCCCCGTCGACGACGCCGCGGATGACTCTTCCAGCGAGCCCGGTGGGTGCAAGCTCCATCGCCTGATCGATCGGGGGTAACGCCGCGTCGCCGCACCACACGGCGTAGCGCGCGGTCGCCGAGGCGCCCGCGGGGGGCCACACGCGCGCGAGGAGCGGCGCTGGATCCTCGGGCGCAACCTGGAGAGGCGTTGCGCGCGCGGGCTCGCCGCTCAGCAACGTGTAGTCATCGCCGGGGACCAGCGCTTCGCTCGGCACGATCACCACGCTGCCAAAGCTCGCCTCGTCGCTCCAGATCGTCACCGGGACGAGCTGGGCTTGCAGCGTCTTGGAGATCTCGTCGCGCCGCACCTGGCTCACCTGCGCGCTGCCCGCGTGACCGTGCACCAGCACGATCCGCGCTGGATCTACCGGCATTTCCGCGCGGATCCACAGCACCCTCGGCGCCGCGTCGAGGGGCGCCGCGGGCTCGACGTGCACCGGATCGTCGACGGGCGCGCCCGCGTCGGCGAGGGGAGGAGGCGGCGACGATCGATCGGGGAGGGACGATCGCTCGAGGCACGCAGAGAAGGCCCCAGCGACGAGTCCGCAGCCGAGGAGAACGAGCGCGGCCCGATGAGGACCGGCGAAGAAGCGGGAGATCTGGCTCATGACTGCTCATCGACCCGAGCCCCACCGAAGTTGCGTGGTCGCCGTCGATTTTCGCGCCGGGGTGGCGCTACGCTCGCGCCCCATGGCCCCCGAGGACATCAAGGCTCTCCGCACCGAGCTCTCGTGCAGCGCCCGCGAGCTCGCGACCGCCCTCGGCCTGGAGCAGGACTCCGTCCTCGCCTGGGAGCGCGGCGAGCTCTTCCCGACCAAACGCCTCGTCGGAAAAATGGAAGAGCTTCGCAAGCAAGGCCCGTCCGCGATCCCGCGCAAGCCAAAGAAAAACGCCCCCTCGTCCCCTCACGCCCTGCTGGCGGATCCGACGATCTGGAAGCTGCTGCGCAAGCTCCTCGCCCACCCCGAGCTGCGCACGGCCGTGGTGAAGCTCGCCGACCCCTACAGCGATCCCGCCGATCCAACCGATCCGACGAAGCCCCCCGGCTGACGCTCACTCGTCGTCATCGTCTTCTTCGTCATCCTCGTCCTCGTCCTCGTCCTCGTCGTCCTCGTCGTCCTCGTCGTCCTCGTCCTCGTCGTCCTCGTCCTCGTCCTCGTCCTCGTCGTCCTCGTCCTCGTCTTCGCGCTCGCTCCCCTCCGCCCCGTCCACGGCGTCCCCTCCCGGCTCCGCCGGTTCCACATCGTCCCCAGCGTCAACATCGTTCTCCGCCGTGACCCTCTCCGTCACCTCGGCGCTCCCGTTCCCGTCCCCCTCGATGGCATCCTCGTAATCCTCAATCGGACGAGGCGGCACCACCTCGACAGGGCTCTTCCGCAAATCTCCTTCCCCGCCCATCAACCCCCCTTCAACGCTCCCCTCCTCCGGCGGCTCCTCCCCCATCTCGCGCTCGTACGTCCGCTTCGACTCGTCGTTGAGCTCGGTGAACTCGCGCAAAGTCGGCAGCTCCCCGAGCGACTTCAGCCCGAAGAACTGGAGAAAATCCCCGGTCGTGCCATAAAGGATCGGCCGCCCCGGCTCGTCCTTCTTCCCCAGGATCCGCACGAAATCGCGCTCCAGCAGCGACTTCAGCACCGCTCCGGAGTCGACGCCTCGGACATCGTCCACCTCGGGCCTGGTGATCGGCTGCCGATAGGCCACGATCGCCAGCGTCTCGATCTGCGCCCGCGACATCCGGACGGGCTTCTTCGCCACCTGCTCGCGAACGAAGGGCGCGAAGGCCGGGCTGGTGCGGAACAGATAGCCTCCCGCGACCTCGTCGAGGCGGAAGCCTCGACCGTGGTAGTCGAGAACCAGCTCGGCCAGGAGGGCCTTGACGAGCCGGAGCTCGGCCTTGGCGAGGCGGGCCAGCTCCTTGGCGGGCAAAGGGTTCTCGGAGGCGAACACCAGCGCTTCGAGCACCCCGCGGAGGTGCGTCCGCGCGACGTCGCCGCCCGGGTGCTGAACGCCGGTGAGCGGCGTGGTCGCGCCCCCCTCGTCGAGCCACGCAAAGGCCCGACGACGGAAGAGCGTCACCGGATCCGGCGGAGGAGGCGGGGGCGGCGGAGGGGCCTTGGGGCCGCGCTTGCGCTTCGGCGGGGCGGCCGGAGGAGCCTCGGCGACGGGGGCGACGGGCTCGATGATCTCCGGCTCGGGCGGGAGCTCTCGCGCCCGCAAGAGCCAGATGAAAGCCCGCTTGCGGAAGGCGCGGAGCACGGCTATCGGGATCCGCTTGCGCTTCGGCTCCGGCGCGGCGGGCGGCGCGACGCGGGCGGCGACAACCGGCTTGCGCGCGAGCCAGGCAAAGGCCCTCTCGCGCAGGCCGAGCGTCGGCGAAGGGGGCTTCGAGACCCGACGGCGACGGGGCTCGGCCGCGGGCGCGGGGCTCGATCGCGCGAGCCACGCCGCCGCGCGGGCGCGGAAGGCGAGCGACGGCAGAGGGGGCTTCGAGACGCGACGACGCTTCGGCTCGAGCGCGGTGGGCGCCGATCGCGCGAGCCAGAGGAAGGCTCGTTTGCGCCACGCCGCGCGGTCGGGCGCCTGCTGATCGCGCCGCGTCAAGCGACGCTTGCGCGAGGGAGCGGCCGTGGACGCCGGGGGATCGGGCGCGACGTCGTCGTCCTCGGCGGGGCGATCGGCGCGCGTGAGCCAGAGGTAGGCGAAGCGCCAGAGGCCCTCGCGCGGCTCGATCTCGTCGAGATCTCCCGCGGGGAGCGTGCTCGGGCGGCGCCTCGGCGGGATCACGAGTAGTCCTCTTCGCGCACCGCGCCGCGGACCACCTGTCCGTCCTCGGAGGCCGTGTCTTGCACCGAGAGCTCGACGTGGATCGGCGCGAGCGGATCGGTCTGGAAGACGCGGATCATCCGCAGGCGGGCCATCTCGAGGATCGCCAGGAAGGTGATGATCACGTCGAAGCGCGTGAGGGTGCGCGGGCCCTCGCCTGGATCGAGGACCAGATCCTCGAAGCTCATCGCGTGGCGCACCGCGAGCTTCTCGACCAGCTCGCCGATCCGATCGGTGATGCTGATCCGATCGAACATCACCTCGTGATCGATCTTGATGTTGC
>JBDTXR010000560.1:0-5078 GCA_040006075.1 Byssovorax sp.
AGCGCCTTCGCCACCCTGGTGAAGACCGCCAACGAGATCCTCGCGCGCCACGCTCAGCAGCGCCGCGCGCAGCTCCACCGCAGCGTGACGGCGGTGAGCGCCGAGGGCGCGCGGGTGCGCGTCGATCTCGACGTGGTGCCCGACGAGGACGATCCGCACGCGATGGTGACGGTGTTCGACGCGGCGGGTACCGCGGTGAGCCGCTCGCGCGTCGCCGCGAATTTCAAGCTCACCAGCGACAGCGCTCGCAAGTGGGTCGACGACGGCGGCGCGGACGGCTGAAGAGGACCACCGACGGAACGATGACGGCGCGCCGCGCGGCTGAAATTAATTTTTCGGGAGCGTGTCGTCGATCACCGCGGCTCCTCGCGCTGCTCTATGCTCGCGACATGCCGGTGCCCTCTTCGTCTGCGCGCTTCGCCCTCTTCGCCGCACTGATGACCGCGCTGGGCCTCGCCGCGCCGGCCTGTGGAGGGGGCACCGGGACCACGTTCACCACCGGCTCCGGCGGCTCCGGGGGCGCGCCGTCGACGTCGGCCTCGACCGGGGGAGCCGGCGGCGGCAGCGTCACCAGCGCCACGGCCAGCAGCAGCAGCACCGGCGGCATGCCGGGGTGCATGGGGCCGAGCGACTGCTCCGATCCCGCCAAAACGATCTGCGACACCAAGTCCGGCGACTGCGTCGCTTGCCTCCCGACGCAGGACACCTGCCCCATGGGCCAGTACTGCACCCCGACCAACGCGTGCGCGATCGGCTGCACCGATCAGACCGATTGCACCGTTGGCACGGTGTGCGATGTGCCGACCAACCAGTGTGTCGGGTGCGTCGCCGACACCGACTGTCCGCTGGGATCGGTCTGCGGCCAGGGGCAGGCCTGCACCGCCGGCTGCTCGGCCACGCAAGGGTGCGCGGGCACCGACACCTGCTGCAACGCGGCCTCGTGCTTCGATCTCGACACCAGCGTCAGCCACTGCGGCGACTGCGCCAAGGCCTGTCCCGTACCCCCGCACGCGGTCCGCACCTGCGTCGCCGCGATGTGCGGCTTCACCTGCGATCCGGGCTTCGACGACTGCAACCTCGATCCCGCGGACGGCTGCGAGCACAACAATCTCCAGGACGGCCCCTGCACCTGCGCGCCGAACAGCACCCAGAGCTGCTACAGCGGCGCGCCGGGCACCCTGGGCGTGGGCGTGTGCGTCGGCGGGACGCAGACCTGCCTCGCCAACGGCACCTCGTGGGGACCGTGCGTCGGCCAGGTGATCCCGATCCCCGAGAAGTGCAACGGCCTCGACGACGACTGCGACGGCGCGCCCGAGGCCCCCGGCTGCGTGCCGTGCACGGCCGGCACTGGCTCGTGCAATGGCAGCCTCGGACAGTACTGCTCCAACGGCCTGGGCTACACCTACGAAAACTGCGATCCGCTGGAGGGAATGAGCTGCAACCCGCAGACCGGCCAGTGCATGGGCGTGTGCAGCCAGGCCTCGCTCGGCGCGAGCTACCTCGGCTGCGACTACTTCCCGACCGTCACGGCCAACCTCGTCGATCCCACCTTCCACTTCGCCGTCGCGGTGTCGAACACCTCGGCGAACAACGCCACGGTGACCATCACCAAGGG
This sequence comes from Byssovorax sp., assembly GCA_040006075.1. Classification (GTDB taxonomy): domain Bacteria; phylum Myxococcota_A; class Polyangia; order Polyangiales; family Polyangiaceae; genus JANYGI01. The sequence continues at coordinate 1,616 of JBDTXR010000560.1, forward strand.
CGCCGCGGTGATCCAGACCGTCGTCGTCGCTCCCAACAACGTGCAGATTGTCACTCTGCCCTGGGAGATGACGCTGAAGGGCCCCTCGGGCGGCTCGGTCATCCCCTTCCCGGCCTCGGTCAAGGTGGCTCAAGGGGCCTATCGCCTCCGCTCCACCCAGCCGGTCAGCGTCTATCAGTTCAGCCCGATCGAGTACACGCTGAATGGCAACTTCTCGTTCTCCAACGACGCGTCGATCCTCCTCCCCACCTCGGCCTGGACGGGGACCTACCGGGTCGCCGCGCGCCACCATTTCGCCGGCGGATCCGGCTTCTACGCGGTGACGGCGCGCGACGACAACACCGTGGTCACCGTCGCGGCCGGGCCCGGCGGGGGCACGGTGAAGGCCGGCGTGAATGGCATCGCCACCAGCGGCAACGGCGCGGTGACGCTCAACTCCGGCGACGTGATCGAGATCGTCACCAACGGCGGCGCCAGCCTCAGCGATCCCGACGACGTCACCGGCACGCTGGTCTCGGCCACCAAGCCGGTCCAGGTCCTCGGAGGACACCAGTGCATCTACGTGCCCGACAACACCGGCTACTGCGATCACCTCGAAGAGTCGATGTTGCCCTTCGAGGCCCTGTCGACCTCGTACATCGTGACCGCCCCGCTGATCCCGAGCGTGCCGGCGACCACCAAGGTCGAGTACGTGCGGATCATCGCCACCAAGCCCAACACCGGCATCACCTACGATCCGCCGCAGCCGGGCGCGCCCACGCTGCTCACCCAAGCGGGCCAGTGGGCCGAGATCGCCGGCACCACCGCCGACTTCCAGATCAACGCCACCGATCCGGTGCTGGTCGCGACCTACTTCGCGGGGCAGGCCGCCGGCGGCAACACCGGCGATCCGTCGCTGTCAATCGCCATCCCCAGCGCGCAGTACCGCAAGAGCTACCTCTTCCACGCGCCCACGAACTACGAGGCCAACTACGTCAACATCACCGCCGCGGTCGGCGTGGCGGTGACCCTCGACGGCGCCGCGGTGCCGGGCTTCACGACCATCGGCAACAGCGGCTTCGCGGTCGCCCGCGCGGCGCTCTCGAACGCGGGATCGGGCAACCACACCATCAGCAGCGCGCAGCCCTTTGGCATCAGCGTGTACGGCTACGGGCAGTACACGAGCTACTGGTACCCGGGCGGCACCGAGCTCACCAAGCTCCACAACTGAGAGGCTACCCTGCCGCTTCTTCACGAGGAAAGAGAGGGACTCGCGTGAACATCAAGAAGGTCACCCCGCTGCTCGTCGTCGACCGGATCGAGCCGAGCCTGAGATTTTACGAAAAGCTCGGCTACACGGCCGTGATCTCGGTCCCGCACGACGATCACCTCGGCTTCGTGCTGCTGGCTCAGGACATCGGGCAGGTCATGCTCCAGACCCGATCGAGCCTCGCCGCCGACCTGCCGGCGATCTCCAGGACCGGCGTGTCGAGCCTGCTCTACGTCGACGTCGAGTCGCTCGAGGCCGCGCTCACCGCCGTGGCCGGCAGCAGCGAGATCCTGGTCCCGATGCGCACCACGTTCTACGGCGCCCGCGAGGCCTTCGTGCGCGAGCCCAGCGGCCAGATCGTGGGCTTCGCCGAGGAGGTCCCGAAGCCGGACTGAGCCCGCGTCGGAGGCCGTCTCCAGACCAGAATCGAGATCAACCGCGAGGGTTGCAAGGGGGCCGGAGAAACCCGGCTCATTCTGACCCTTGCGTCCGTTGCGCCCTCGCGGTTTGCAGGTCCGGTCTGTTTCGCGATCGCGATCAGGGCAGCGAAGGCGTGTTGACGTACGGCGTATAGGTGCGGCACTGCTGCGCGCGGAGCGAGGGGCAGGCCGGCATCGGCGTGGTGGACACCACGCTGGGGAGCAGCGGCAACACCACGCTCGACGCGTGCGTGGCGCTCTGGCCGATGTCGTAGACCACCTTGGTGGGATAGGGCTTGAGGGAGAAGAGCCACGCGGCGCGGCTGTCTCCGGGGGTGTCGACCATGACGCGGATCTTCGATCCCTTGCGGAACACGTGGCTGAAGCCGGCGATCCCGACGCGCGCCTGGGTCCACGCGCCCGGGACCAGCATGGCCTCGTCGGCTTGAAGGTAGGTCTTCGTCGGCCAGAGCTCGGTGGCCGAGGTCGCGTCTTTGCGCAGGCTCGCGCGGAGCCAACCGCTCTGGAGATACCGCTCCTGGCCGTCGGGCCGGATCTCCATGAGGTTGACCTCGAGATCGGCGTCGTCGACCGGCGATCGCAGCCAGAGATCGACGCTGCCAGTCCCGAGCATCACCTGATCTTCCGTGAGGGGCGCGGTCTCGACCACGACGGCCGCGCCGGGTGTCGGCGGCTTCCAGTCGTAGTCCGGGAGCGGATCCCACACGTTGGCTCCAGGGGCCATGATCCCGCGGTGGCCGGCGTCGGGATCGAGCTGGAAGCTGGAGGCGGCGCTGGCCTCGATCGGCAGGCTCGCGTCGAGCGAGCCGTCGGCGTGGAAGTAGAGGCGCAGCGGCTTGGTCGCGGGCGGCGGCCAGGCGTCGAAGTGCATCTCGAAGCTGCCTTCGGGCGAGCCGATCGCGGCCTTGCCCTGGTTGCCGGCGCCGTCCTCGAAGATGGCGCGGAGCGGCTGCTCGGCCTCGTAGGCCTTCTTGGCCTCTTCCCAGGTCGCGTACTTGGAGAAGCGATCCGGCGGGAAATTGAGCGAGACCTTGAATGCATTCTGGAAGAGCGGCGGGCCGATCATCCGGAGCTCGTCGCTGATCTTCGGGACCGCGTGGGCCACGTAGATGTCGAGGAACGCCTTCCACTCGACCAGCACCTGCGGCGCGAAGCTGTCGGGGTGAACGCCGTTGTAGACCGTGAATCGCGTCAGCGGCGCCGACTTGAACTGATCGAGCAAGGTGAAGAAGAACGGCCCGGTCTGCTCGTCTTGCCAGGAGCCGGCGAGGAACACCGGCACGTCGATCTCGTGCACGAACGCCGTGGGATCGAGCGGCGCGGCGATCTCGTCGGTGTAGTAGGCGTTGGTCTTGGCCTTCTCGATCACGTCGATCCGCTGGCTGTGGAGGAGCTGGTTCTCCTCGCACACGGTGTCGCCGCCGTCGACGCGGGCCTTCTCCCAGCCCTGGCCGTACGGAGCGGCCTTGTTGAGCACCTCGGTGATCCACGTCAGCGCGAAGCCGTCGTTGAAGATCCCGCCGGGTCGCATGGTCGAGTTGGCGCCGCCGATGACGGAGAGCGGCGTGATCGCCGCGAGGCTCGGCGGGTGGGTCCGCGCCACGAAGAGCTGCGAGATCCCGGGGTACGAGATCCCGGTCATCCCGACGCGGTGGCCCAGGACCCACGGCTGCGCGGCGACGGTCTCGACGATGTCGTAGCCGTCGAGGAGCTGGAGGTCCTCGAAGAAGTCGTAGGCGCCGCCGGAGCAGCCGGTGCCGCGCATGTTCACGCT
>JBDTXR010000561.1:0-5064 GCA_040006075.1 Byssovorax sp.
TACTTGCCGGCCATCGCGGGACGCCGGCAGTTCACGGTAGGCTGGCGCGCAGGAGGCGAAGCCCATGTCTATCCTCGAGCTCTCGTTCGCGTCGGGGGAGAGCACTCTCTCCGTGCGCAAGTTCACCGTGCGCGACACCATGTCCGGGTTGTTCTCGGTCGCGATCCAGGCGCGATGCCCCAACGACGACATCGATCTCGAATCCATCGTGGGCAAGCCCTCGATGTTCCGCGTGGTGAGCGGCCTCGCCGGGGCGCACGCGGAGATGCGCTCCTGGAGCGGCGTGTGCAGCGAAATGGAGCTCATCCGGGTGGAGTCTTCGGGGCTTTCCACGTACGCGCTCACCATCGTCCCGAACCTCTGGATGCTCACCCAGCGCAGCGACCACCGGATGTTCCAGCACATGAGCGTGCCGGAGATCGTCAGCAAGGTGCTCCGCGGCTGGGAGATCCGGCACGAGCTCCGCCTCGAGCGCGAGGCCTACCCCCGGCTCGAGCTGCGCGTGCAGTACGGCGAGAGCGACTACGCCTTCGTCAGTCGCCTGCTCGAAGAGGCGGGGATCTCGTTCTACTTCGAGGACGATCTCCTCGACGGCTCGCAGCTCGTGCTCCACGATCGTCCGCAAATCAACGACCCGCGTGAGTCCCCGCCGCTCCCGTTCATCGACGAGCCCTCGGCCCAGGCCGCCGATCGCGAGCACGTCACCGCGGTGCGCGTGAAGAACCACGTGCGACCGGGCAAGATCACCATTCGCGATTTCGATTTCCGGCGCCCCGGCTTCGCGCTGTACGGCGAGTCGCCGGCGCACGCGGGCGTCGACGCGCGCATGGAGCAGTACCACTACCATCCCGGCGCGTTCCTCACCGAGGGCCACAAGGGCGGCGACACGCCCACCGCGGACGATCGCGGCGTGGCGCGTTTCCACCATGCGGCCGGGCACCGCGCGGCCTCGCAGCGGCTCGAAGGCCACCGCGCGTCGAAGCAGCTCGTCCACTTCAAGACCAACGCCATCGATCTCGCGCCGGGCGTCGTCTTCAGCATCGGAAGCCACCCGCGCCGGGATCTCGCGCCGGAGAAGAAGCTCCTCGTCACGTCGTTCACCTTCGAGGGCGAGGTCGGCAAGGAGTGGGAGACGCATTGCACCGCGCACCACGCGGAGCTCGCGTACCGCCCGGCTGCCACCGCGGTCAAGCCGAGGATCTACGGCGTGCAGAGCGCCATCGTCGTGGGCCCGAAGAGCGAGGAGGTGCACACCGACGAGTTCGGCCGCGTGCGCGTGCAGTTCCACTGGGATCGCGAGGGCCGCTTCGACGACAACAGCTCGGCGTGGATCCGCGTCAGCCAGGCCTGGGCGGGCCCCGGCTACGGCATGGTCAACCTGCCCCGCGTGGGCCACGAGGTGCTGGTGAGCTTCCTCGAGGGCGATCCCGATCACCCGATCATCACCGGTCGCGTCTTCAACGGCGCAGCACAGGTGCCCTACAAGCTGCCCGACAGCAAGATGTGGAGCACCTGGAAGAGCGACTCCAACTCCAACATCATCCTCTACGTCGACATCCCCGGGAGCGAGGGCTTCTGCGAGCAGGCCGAGCGGGATCGGCTCAACGTGGTGAAGCACGACGTGTTCACCCTGATCGGCAACGACGACACCACCGCCATCCACGGCGAGGAGGCCCACGTCACCGGCGGGGCCTACCAGCGCGGCGTCGTCGGCGAGCACTCGACGATCACCGGCGGCGAGTACTCGGTCGTCGCCAAGCACACCCTGAGTCAGACCGCCGGCCTCGAGCTGACCATGGTCTCGGGCTTCAAGTGGGAGGCCAGCGTGACTCCGCTCGTCCCGCTGGTGCTGGCCACGCTGGCCGTGAACGTGATCCGCAGCAAGGTCGCCGACGCGTTCCCCGCCGGCCCGCCCGATCTCCTGGCCATCCTTCAAGCCCAGGCCGCGGCCAAGGGGTGGAACCCGAACATGGGCTTGCCGCCCGGCGTGAGCGTCGTCATGGCCCTTCCCGTCGACGCCAAGGCCGACATCGACAACCTCATCGCCGACTTCAAAGGCCTGTTCGTCGGCGTCCTCCAGCCGCTGCTCAAGCTGCTCGGATCGGTCTCGCCGCAGGTGCTCCAGGCCATCCTCCAGCAGCTCGCGCAGGCGCCGGATCTCGCCACGTTGATCCAGATCATCGAGAGCGCCTTCCCGCCGCCGCCGCCCGGGGGTACCTCGATAAGCCAGCTCCTCGGCGACCTTCAAGGCCTCTTCGGCAAGCTCATGGCGTCGCTCCCCGATCCGAACCCCGCGCCCGGCTCGCAGGCGCCGATCCAGCAGGTCAACCCGACCGAGGTGCTGCTCAACAAGCTCAAGCCCGTGCTGGCGATGTTCTCGGAGATCATGGACGAGATCTCGCCGGGAAACTCGATCCGCATCCAGCCCTCGGAGATCCGGATCACCACGGGCAAGGCGACGATCGAGCTCAAGGGCGACGATATCGAGATCAAGGCCAAGGGCAAGATCACCATCGAAGGCGCCGAGGTCTGCATCTCCCCGATGCCCACCTGATCGATCGTCGGGCTCGAACGCGAGCTCCGGAGGCCCGCCATGGATCTCGTTTCGCTCTGCCCGCTGCCGGCTGCCCATCTCGTGTGGCAGCCGGCACCGTCGCGGCACGCGCTCACCGTCGTCTGCAAGGCCACCTACGCGCTCTCCCCGGGCGCGTCGGCGCTGGCCGTCGAGCAGGAGCCGATCCGCGAGCACGAGCACCACTGGGACGACGATCCGCTCGCGAGCGTCTACACGCCGAGCGATCTCGTCCCGTTCAAGCTGCGCGCGGAGGTGGTGCTGGTCGGCAGCGCGCACGCGCCGAACGGCCAGCCCGTGCGCGCGCTGGTGGTGCGGATGACCGTGGGCGCGATCGACAAATCGGTCGAGGTCGTCTGCCCGCGCCTGCGTACGCGCGAGGGCGAGCTGCGCGAGGGCAAGCGGTGGGCGAAGATGCCGCTCCTCTGGGAGCGCGCCGCGGGCGGACCGGATACGCCCAACCCGGTCGGCGTTCGCCGCGACGGCCCGCGCGACCTCTACGGCCAGCGCAGCCTGCCGAACCTGAAGGCGCCGGGGATCGCCGACGACGCCATCGATCCCATCGGGCTCGGCCCGATCGCCGCCGACTGGATCGATCGTCGGCGGCGCGCGGGCGGCGCCGCTCCCGCGGATCTCGTGCGCGCCCCCTTCGGCGAAGGGTTCGACGCAACCTACTTCCAGGCGGCGCCCGCCGACCAACAGGTCGACTCGCTCCGCCCTACCGAGCGGATCACGCTGGTGAACCTGCTCGCCAGGAATGCCCGCCTCGTCACGGACCTGCCCGATCTGCTGCCCCGAGCGCTCGTCGAGATCGCCGGCCGGTCGCCGCGCGAGATCACGCTCGCACCGGACACGCTGTGGATCGATACCGATCGCGCCATCTGCACGCTGACATTCCGCGGCCAGATCGACGTCGATGCGGCCGCGCGCGAAGGCCGGATCCTGGTGGCCGCAGACCAAGCCGGGAAGAAGATCGCCTGGCCCCCGATCGCTCCGCCGACGCCGCGCTCGCGGCCGCCCGTGAGTGCCGTGGTGGTGCCCCCGCCGCCGGCCGCGGAGATCGATGTCGATGTCGATGTCGACGGCGACGACTCGCTCGAAATAACGCGGGTCGGGAGCGACGCCGTGCTCGCCAGCGACACCCAGAAGCTGCGGATCGAGGACCCGCCGGCATCGCCGAAAGCCCCGTCCTCGCCCGTCCCGACGACGCCGCAACGCTGGCAGGCGCCGCCGGCGACGGTGACGTTCGGGCCGGCGCCGGTCCCGCTCCCCGTCCCGCTCGCCGTCCCGCTTCCGGAGAGCGCCAAGGTGTCGACGCAGACGCTCGACATGAACGACTTTCGCTCGGCGCTTCCGACGTGGCTCCAGGCCACACCGCCGCGCGCTCCGGCCATCGTCCCGCCGCCGGCCATCGTCGCGTTGCCTCCCGCGCCGAGGGTCGCGCCCGCGCCCGTCGTGGCCGCGCCGTCGCGGCTCGGGTCCGCGCCGCCCGCACCGCTCTGGGCGCCGTCTCCGGGCCCGGACATCGCGCCGCTCCATGTGCCTGTCGTCGCTCCGCTGGGGGTCATGGACGCGTCCAACGCCGCGGCCCGCGTCTCGGGAGCGGCCACGCGCCCCGAGCCCGAGGCGAGCGCAGCCAGCGCCGCCGGTCCGGGCCCAGCGGTCGAGCTGATCTGGTTCGATCCCGCCATTGTCCCGGCGCTGCGTCGCCATCCGACGTTCGCGCTGTACAAGCGAAGCGCGCCCCCGAAGGCCGGCCCCGAGCTCGAGACCGAGCTGCTCCGCGCGGAGATCTACGACGCCTTGACGCTGGGACCGCCCGCGATCGGCAGCGAGCTCGCGGCCGCGATCGAGGCCGCCGAGGACGAGGGCCCGCCGGCGACGGCGCTGGTACTTGCAGGCGGGGATCTGGAGCTGTGCCTCGACGAAGTCGCCACGCTCGAGGCGGTCGTCGTCGCCGCGAGCTCGCTCGGCGCGTCGGACAAGAAGCTCAAGGACGCGCTCGATCTCGCCGCGGAGATGCTGAAGACGCCCTTGCGCGGCATGCCCGAGGTCGCAGAGACCCTGTCCGCGCGCATTCGCGAGGCCTGGACGAAGGCCAACCGCTCGCTGCCAGCGGGCTACGTGGGCGCGGGCGTGGAGCGGGTGTTGCTGGAGCAGCGGCGCTACCAGCAGCGCGAGCTGCTGGATGGCGCGTGGATCCGCGCGCTCCTCTCGGGAGGCGGGCTCGACGGTCCGGTGCCCGCGTATCTTCCGGCGACGATCGCCAAACGACTGCCGCTGTTCAAACGGATCTCCGCGCGGATGCTGGCCGAGGTGGTGTGGCAGCAGGATCAGCACGAGAGCTGCGCTATCGCGCTCCGGGTCGTGGCGCTCGGCCGACTCTCGGCCTCCACACGAGGCCGCCGGGCGCGCTGAAAGCTAAATCAGCGGCCACGATCCTCGCTCGACTGCCGCATAGCCGCGACCGCTAGGGAGCGGGCCTGGCGCAT
>JBDTXR010000562.1:0-5055 GCA_040006075.1 Byssovorax sp.
ACCAGTGGATGACGGCCCCGGCGTGGAACGCCTGGGTCGACGACGCCGGCTTCGACGACCGCTTCACGCCCGACGAGGTGAAGTCGATCAAGGTCCCGGGGGACAACGGCTATCACGTGCCGCTGGTGCTCTCGCCGAAGGGCGACAACACCCGCGGGATGCTCAACGACACCCTCGGGCTGGTCTTCCCGTTTGGCCTCTTCGCCATCGCTCTCCGCTTCTTGCTCCGGGCGATCATGACGCTGAGCGGGCACCTCTCGGCCGATCCCGACGAGGCCCACAAGGAAGAGCTCCGCGGCGCCGCCGCCGGCGAAGAGCCCGCTGCTGACGAAGGAGGCGTGTGATGGGTGCGCTGATTGCCCTGATCGTCGCCGCGCTCGCGCTCCTCGGTACGCCGCTCTTCGCCATCATGGGCGGAGCGAGCGAGCTCCTGTGGATGCTCCACGACAACCCGACGCAGCGGTATCTCCGCTTCATCGCCCCCAACGTGATGGAAGAGCGGTTCGCCGGATCACCGATCCTGGTGACGATTCCGCTCTTCACCTTCGTCGGCTACATGATGGCCGAGTCCAAGGCGCCGGACCGCATCGTCCGCGGCGCGGCGGCCTTCTTCGGCTGGATGCCCGGCGGCCTGGCCATCGTCTGCATCGTCGCCAGCGCCTTCTTCACCACCCTCACCGGCGGCAGCGGCGTCACCATCGTCGCCATCGGCGGCCTGCTCTATCCCGCGCTCCGCAAGCAGGGATATCCCAGCAGCTACGCCCTCGGCCTGGTCACGGTGGGCGGCTCGCTCGGCCTGCTCTTGCCGCCCTCGCTCCCGATCTTGGTCTATGCCCTCGTCGCCGGCATCGATTTCAACGCGGCGTTCAAGGCCGGCATCCTGCCCGGCCTGATGATCATGGCGTTCCTCTCGATCCACGCGATGTACATCGGCGTGAAGTACAAGGTCCCGCGCGCCTGGCCCAACCTGAAGGAGATGGGCGGCGCGATCTGGATGCTGAAGTGGGAGCTGGGCGTCCCCGTCGTGATCCTCGGCGGCCTCGGGACCCACCTCACCTCGCTCGACGAGAGCGCGGCGCTCACCGCCGTCTACATCATCATCGTCGAGTGCTACATCCACAAAGATCTCTCGTTCAAGAAGGATCTTCCCCGCGTCGCCAAGGCGTCGCTGATCCTCGCCGGCGCGATCATCTTGATCCTGGCCATGGCCAACGCGCTGATCAACTTCGTGGTCGATCAGCGGATCCCGGGCCGCGTGCTCGACTACATGCTCAGCCTCGGGCTCACGCAGACGTGGCAGTTCCTCATCGTCCTCAACATCTTCCTCCTGCTGATCGGGATGCTGATGGAGGGGTTCAGCGCCATCCTGGTGGCCGTCCCGCTGATCCTTCCGTTCGCGGCCCGGTTCAACCTCCACCCGTTCCACCTGGCGATGATGTTCCTGCTCAACCTGGAGCTGGCCTATTGCGCTCCGCCGCTCGGGCTCAACCTCTTCATCGCCAGCTTCCGCTTCGAGAAGCCTCTGGTGGCGCTCTACAAGGTGGTGCTCCCCTTCACGGCCATCCTGGCCTTCGGCCTCTTCCTGGTCATGTACATCCCGGGAATTTCCACGGTGCTCGTGGACGGCGACATCAAGAAAGCTCTCGCCGCGGCCGAGCAGAAGAGGGAAGCTCCGCGCGAGGCCTGGCTGATGCAGTGTGTGCAGGAGGATCGGTCCAATCCCCGTCCCTGCAGCGCGGCCGACAAGCTGCGGTTCGGGGACGACGGGACCAAGGATCCCTACAACACCAAGCCGGCGGCGGTGATCACGGTCCCGGATCCGGCGAAGACCGCCGCCCCCTCGGACGACGCCGACGATCTGATGAAGCAGATGATGGGCGACACCCCCAAGGGCGCCGCCGAGAAGCCCAAGGACGACGCCGACGAGCTCATGAAAGAGATGATGGGCGACAAACCCAAGGGCGCCCCCACGGCGGCCCCGTCGGCCAAGCCCAGCACCGATCCGAACGACGATTTGATGAAGGAGATGATGGGTGAAAAGAAGTAACGCGATCCCGCGCACCGCCGACGTGATCCTCGTCGGCGCCGGCCACAACGGCCTCGTCGCCGCGCTGCTCCTGGCGCGGCGCGGGCTCTCCGTCGTGGTCCTCGAAGAGAAGGAGATGGTCGGCGGCGCCGCCAAGACCGAGCGCCCGTTCAAGAACGCGCCCGGCCTCGGCGTGTCGAGCGGGGCTTACCTCCTCGGCCTCGCCCCGCCCGAGCTCCTGCGCGAGATCGGCGTGGATCTGCCGCTGAAACGGCGCGATCCGCACTACTTCTTGCCCACGACCGACCGCCGCTACCTGCTCTTCGGATCGAACCAGGCCGAGATGAAGCGGCAGTTCCTGGAGTTCTTCTCCGAGCAGGACTGGAACGCCAACGCCCGCCTCCAGGCCGAGATTGGCCAGCTCCGCGAGGACGTGGCCCCGACCTGGCTGCAAGAGCCGCTCTCGATCGAGGAGACGGCCGAGAAATACATCCGCAAGGAGCTGCGCTCGGTCTTCGTGCAGCTCTGCCGCGGCACCATCACCGATTACCTCGATCGGTTCGACTTCAAGAGCGATCTGATCAAGGCCATGTACGCCGTGACCGACGCCTTTTCAGGCCTCCACGGCGGCTTCGACACCCCGGGGACGGGGATGAACTTCCTGGTCCACAACATGTGTCGCCTCCCCGGCGCCGACGGGACGTGGATGATCGTCGAGGGCGGGATGGGGGCCATCACCAGCCGCCTCGCCGCGAAGGCCGAGAGCGAAGGCGCGGTGATCGTCACCGGCTGCAAGGTCGAGAAGATCGAGTCGCAGGGCGGCGCCGTCACCGGCGTGCTCCTCGCGGACGGCACGTCGATCGCCTCGAAGGTCGTGGTCGCCAACGCCGATCCGTACCGGACTCGCGCCCTCGCCGGCGCCGGGAACATCGACGCCGGCCTCTCGCAGCGCCTCGACAGCATGCGCCGCGACGGCTCGACCATGAAGGTGAACCTGGCCATGAAGGGCTTACCGAAGTTCACCTGCTTGCCCTCCGACAAGGGCCAGTACGGCCCGACGATTCACCTCCTCCCCGACGAGGCGGTGGTGCTCGCGTCGGTCCGAAAAGCGCACGCCGACGCGATGGCGGGCAAGCTCCCGGAGTTCCCGGCGATCGAGTGGTATTTCCACACGCCCATCGATCCGAGCCTCCGCGACGCCGAGGGCAACCACAACGCCGCTCTCTTCGTGCAGTGGGTGCCGTACGAGCTCTCGGGCGGGAAGACCTGGGCCACCGAGGAGGCGAGCTACGTCAAGCACCTGCTCTCGATCTGCGACCGCTTCGCCCCCGGCACGAGCGAGCTGGTGATTGACACCTTCCCGCTCACGCCGAAGGGGATCGAGGAGCACTTCGGGATCACCCGGGGCCACATTCACCACATCGACAACGGGTATGGCTTCGCGGATCGCGTGCCCTACCGCTTCGGCCTCGGCGGCCTCTACTCCGCCAGCGCCGGGACGCACCCCGCAGGATCGGTGATCGGCGCCGCGGGCCACAACGCCGCGCAGGCCGTGCTCACCGATCTCGGGAGGTGACCGAGCCCCTTCCCTGATGCAAAGGCGCCCCCCTGAGCGCCGCTACTTGTCGACGCGGATCGCGTGCGCCGTCGTCAGCAGCCCGCGCGCCTTCTTGCGGTTGCCGAGGTGGGTCTGCGTTCAGGCGACGACGTCGAGATCCGGTGATAGGCTCGGCGAGCATGGCGTCGAACTGGAAATGGATCGGCGCGTCGCTCGCGCTCGCGGTGTCGGCGTGTGGTGCGCGAACGACGCTCTCGTCCGGCGAGAGCGTGGCCACCACGGTCGGCACGACCGGCGCCGGCGGGGGCCCGAGCTCGTCGTCTAGCACCAGCGCCGCGACCGGGGGTGGGCAGAGCACGGGCGGCGGATCGCTGTGCGGCGACGGACCGAATCTGCTCGTCGCGACCGCGCCAAACACGCTGATCGCGCTGGACGAGCTCAACGTGTACTGGATTGACCTTCCGCCGGCGGCCATCCGCCGGGTCCCGAAGCATGGTGGCGCCGCCGTCGTCGTCCAGGCGTCGGTCGACCCGCCCGGCGGCCTCGCGGTCGATGGGTCGAACGTCTACTGGCTCGAGGCGAACTCGGGCGTCGTCCGCGCGGCCCCGAAGGCCGGCGGCGGCTCGACGATCCTGACGCAGGGTCCGCCGAGCGGGGGCTCCTCCTGGCTTGCGGTCGACGCCACGTCCGTGGTCTGGACGGTGAACCAGCCCGGCCAGGTCTTCTCGACGTCGAAGCAAAGTGGAGGGCTCGACCTCCTCGCGAGCGCAGCGGGCTTTGAAGGCGTCGCGCTCGACAACGACCATGCGTATACGTTCGCCCGGAGCCCCGGTCTCGCTCCCGAGCACCTGATCGCCGTGCCCCGCGCCGGAGGCCCGACGATCCTCCTCGGCGAGGCCGGGAACGCGTTTTCCCTCGTCCTCGACACCGCCACGGTCTACTGGGCCGACGGGGGGAAGGGCGCGATCGTGAAGGCGCCCAAGGGGGGCGGCGGCCCGGAGGTCGAGCTATCGAGTGGCGAGAGCTACCCGTTCGAGATCGCGATCGACGAGGCTCACGTGTACTGGACGACCGACGGCGGCGGCGAGGTGGTGAAGATGCACAAGGGCGGCGGCCCACGCGTGGTGATCGCGAGCGACCAGCCCGGGCCCACGGCGATCGCCGTGGACGAAGCGTGCGTCTACTGGTTGACCAGCGCCGGTGTCATGCGCGCGCCCAAGTAGGGTGTCGTGGCGAGGCTCTTGCGCGAAGGCGCCCACCTGTGCGAGGGATCGGCCATGGTCACCGTGCACCTGACCCGTCACCTGTACAGCTTTTTTCCCCAGATCGAGGGGAAAGAGATCGCGGTCGAGGCGTCGACGGTCGGCGAGGTGGTGCAGGCCCTGGAGCGCACGATACCGGGCATCGGCTTCTATATCTGCGACGAGCGGGGCCGGTTGCGGACGCACGTCAACGTCTTCGTCGACAAGCA
>JBDTXR010000563.1:0-5012 GCA_040006075.1 Byssovorax sp.
GCGTCGACCGGCCAGAATTCCCGCGGCCGCGGCTGCAAGGCGCCGATCTCCCGCAAAGGTCGGCACGTCAGCACCTGCTCTCGATACCTCCGCGGAATACCCTCTCTCCCGTGCACCGCCCCGAGCAGCGCTCCCGCGATGGCTCCGTTGGTGTCGGTGTCGCCGCCGGCCATCACCGTGGCGATCAACCCCTCTTCGAACGTCGTCGCGTTGAGCAGCCGGTAAAAGGCGTTCTGGAGCGCGACAAGCACCCAGCCTTCATGATGGGTGAAGCTCGCGGGCAGCTCGTGCCGGGCGCGCTCGATCGTCGCAATCACCACCTCGTTCCCGCCGCGTCGCGCCTCGGCGAGCCCGGCGGCATAGGTGGTCTCGGCGCCATTGCCAGTTTGGATCGCAAAGGCGATGGCCGCGACGAAGGCGGCGCAGGCCTCGCGACAGACCACGTGAGGGTGGGTGAGGGCGCTGTCCTCGCGCGCCCAATCCGCCGCTGCGGCCGGATCGCTCGTTCCGAAAATGCCGAGCGGGGAGATCCGCATCAGCGAGCCATTGGCCTGACTCTCCTGCTTCGCCGCGGCCGCCGCGCGAGCCAGGCGCTCGTCGCGGGTTGGGGCGCGCGAGGCGGCCTGGAGCGCGGCCCGGGTGGTCCCGCCCATGTCGAAAGGATCGGAGTCGTGCCAGTGGACGTACCCGTCGAGCGCGGCAGCGCGGTCGAAGCGGCCGTCGCGCGCCAGGGTTCGCGCGAGCATCAACGCCATCTCCGAGTCGTCGGTGGGCTGTCCAGCGATCGTGTCCCACTCGCCGCCGTCGGCGAGATCGCGCACGCCGCCCGGGTAGAGACTGGCAATCGCCGCGGCCGACTTGAACTCGACGAGCGAGCCGAGCGAGTCGCCCGCGAGCTGGCCAATCCAGCAGCCTTGAGCGCGGCGGAGGCGGCCCGCGTCGCGCTCGTGGCGCCCGGGCACGGCGCGGCAGAGGGGGTAACGCGACGGCGGTTCGGCGGTCGCCTTACGGCGTAAGTCGTCCCAGGGGCGCCGCGCGAGCTCACCCACCACCGCGGGCGCGCCGCCGAAGCACCGGGCGGCGCGGCTTCTGCCCCTTACATCGTAAGTCACCCCCTGGCCGTCCTGATCGATCAGGGTCCCCCCGGCCCCACGCACCAGCGCGTGCCCGGCGGCGTAGTCCCAGGAGTGCGATCCCGCGAGCGACACGCCCGCGACGCCGTCGCCGACCGATGCGAGCGCGAGCCGGTAAGCGATGCTCGGCATCGCCAGGAACCGCGCCGGCGCGACGCAGCGCGCGTTCACACTCGAGGCCTCGTCGGCGTCTTGCGAGACGATCACGATTGATCCGTGCGCGAGCGTCACATCGTCGAGCCGGTGCTCCACGGCGACTCCGTTGCGCGTGATCGATCCCGCGCCTTCCACCCAGGCGATCAGATCCCCATCGTCGTCGGGATACGCATACGCGTAAACCACCCCGAGCACCGGCGTGCCCTCGCGGACGAGGGCAACCGACACCGAGGCTCCGCGCCGACCCTTCAAGAACGCTGCCGTTCCATCGTTCGGATCGACGATCCACACGTGCGACGGATCGCTGCCGATCACCTCGTCGTGGGTCTCTTCGCCGAGGTAGCCATACGGCGTCGCCGCGAGCAGAGCGCTCTTGATCTGGAGCTCGACCTCGGTGTCGGCCGGCGCTTTGTCTCCGCCGCCGCGCGGCCCATCCGGTCGATGCATCTCGGCGCGAAACACCGCGCCTGCCGCGAGCGCCGCCTCGATCGCCACCCGAAGCGCCGCTGTATAGCTCATCGAATCTCCCCGTTCCGCGCTGGATCCGGCGCTATTTCTTCTTGCCGTCCGCGTCGAGCGTGCCTGGCTCGGCGCAGCAGCGGAAGCCCGTCTCGTAGAACGTGAACGCCGGCTCGTGCGCGTCGTTGGTCCCGCGGCAGCCGGTCCACGGCTTGGCCCAGAATCCCCCCATGAGCGCGCCCGGGAATTTGCGGCCCGGGCGCGTGGACACCCACTCTTCCACGTTGCCCATCAGGTCGAAGATGCCGAACGAGCTGGCGCAGGTGGAGTACGCCCCGCTCGGCGATCCCTGCCAGAGGTGCTCGATCTCCTTCGCGGCGTCCGCGCCCTCGCTGTAGAGCTTCGTGGCGTCGAACTGCCGCCAGCTCTTGTTGCTGTTGCAGAGCGCCGTATCGACGTGCCACCCGTACGCGAGCGGGCGGAGCTCGGGCCCCTCGCAGCCCGTCTCCCACTCCTGCTCGGAGCACACGCGCTTGCTGCGCTCGCCGCACCACTTCTTCGCGGCGTTGAACGACTTCATCACGAAGGGTTTCTCCCCGCGGATGTTCGGCGCCTCGAACTGATCCATGCAGACGCGGACGTCGATGACGGCGCCCTCCTCGGCCGAGATGCCCTCGAAGTACGCGAAGCAGTGCGTGGTCTTGAGGTCGGTCCGCGGATCGATGCAGAGGTGCTCCATCTCGTCGTGGTGCTGCCCGGTGACGAGCCGCATGTCGCTCGGGCACTCGGGCGAGGGCCCCGGATCGAGCGAGGGCGCGAGCGAGACGTTGAGGAACGTGAGCGCGAAGGCGCCGAGATCGAGCAGGGGCGAGAGCATCGCTCGCTCAGCTCGCCGCGGGCGGGGGTGTCGTCACCGCGGGGACGGGAGCCGGGAGCGGAGCCTCCGCCGCGCGTCGACGCACGATGAGCTGCCACGCGACGACCGAGCCGGCGCTGACCAGCGCGACCAGGAGCAGAAAGATCACCAGCCTGAGGTGCGACGCCGACGCGGCCACCGGAGGAGCCTGCGTCGCGCGCGGCGGCGCGCTCGTCCGCGGATCGATCGTTTGCGGCGCGCTCAGGCGTGGATCCGCGGTCTGCGGCGACCTCATGCTCGGGGGCGGCGCCGCGTGAACGCCGCTGCCGAAGCTCGGGCTCGTGCTCATGGCGCCGGGCGGAGGCGGCGGCGCCGGCGGCGGCCTCGCCGAGGGCGGTGAGGGCATGGGCGGGAGCTTGATCTCGCCGGTCGCGAACGGCGACATCACCATGTACTCGGTGCCCGCGCCCGCGAGGAGCCGCGACGAGTCCGACGTGCTCACCGCGGGGCTCGAGCTGGGCCGCGGCGCGTCGTCGCGCGCGGAGGAGACGGGCCCGCTCGACGGCGCAGGCTGGCTCGACGGAACCGGTCCGCTCGACGGCGCCGGCTCGGTCGCGGCGCCCGGGACACCCGCCGCAGGGCGCGGCGGCGGCGCGGCCGGTCGACCCGCCGCGGGCCGCAGCGGCGGCGGCTTCTTCTTCGGCTTGTCCTTGTCCTCGCGCTGCGCGTCGATCTTCTCTTCGAGATCCTTGAAGCTCTCGGCCTTCTCGACCTTGATGAAATCGCCGCGGAGCGCCGCGGCATACCAGGCGATCTGCGCGTCGGAGTTGCGCACCACGAAGGCCGCGAGCGACTGCTGATCGTCGCCGGTGAAGCCCTTCGCCACCCGCCACGCGTCGAGCCGCGCCTGGATCTCGCCGGCCGACGAGAAGCGGTCTTCAGGCTTCTTTTCCAGGCATTTCTCGACGATGGCGATGAACTCCGGGTTCAGCGCCGGCCGCAGATCCGAGAGCTTCGGCGGCGGGTCGCCGGCGATCTCCATCATCACGTCGAACGCCGCCTTCGACGTCCACGGGCGCCGCCCCGCGAGCAGCTCGAACATCAGCACGCCGAACGAGAAGATGTCGGCGCGCGCGTCGACCTTGCCGCCGCGCGCCTGCTCGGGCGCCATGTACGCCGGTTTGCCCTTCAACGTCCCGGTGCGGGTGTGGCTGATCCGCTCCTCGGCCTTGGCGATGCCGAAGTCGACGACCTTCACCACGCCCTCGAACGTGACCAGCACGTTGCCCGGCGTGAGGTCGCGGTGCACGAGGCCGAGCTTCGCGCCGTCCGCGCCCACGAGCCCGTGAGCCGCCGTCAGCCCCGCGCAGATCTGCGAGCAGAGGTTGGCGACGGTGCGCTCGGCGAACATCTCTTTGTTGACCTTCGACTCCTTGAGCAGGCGCTGCAGCGACACGCCCTGCACGAACTCGATCGCCAGGAACATGCCCCGGTCGTCGTCGCCCCAGGCCGCGACGGCCACGACGTTGACGTGATGAAGCGCCGCCGTGAGCCACGCCTCGTCGAGGAACATCGAGACGAACTGGGGATCCGACGCGATGTTCGGATGGAGCCGCTTGACCGCGACGATCTGCCCCGCGAGCCGGCCGTCCTCGACGCGCGCGAGCTCGACCGATCCCATGCCGCCGCGGGCGATCTCGGCCAGCCGCGCGAGCTTCATCGGCTCGGCGGGGGGAAGGGGGACGCGGGACATCGGGCGGCATCCTAACCGGGCTGACACGGCGGGCGCCACGGGCCCGTCGCCTCACCGACGCGAAGCGTCGCCGAAGCTCCAAACCGCGGGTGAAACGTGGGCGAGTCGCCGCGGCGCCGTGAAGAAGATCAAAAATGCAATCGCGTGCTGGCACGCACGATGCGTAGTGTTTAAGGTCAAGCCCATTCGCCCCGCCCGGCAAGGCCCGTCGCGGGATTCCAGCGGAAGTCGACGCTCACATCGTTCGTCAGGAAGCCGAAAAGCTGCCCCGAGGCTCCATCCCGAGCCGACCGGACCCCGGTGACCCCGCCGGAGCCCCACAGGAGATCCGACATGTCCGATAAGAAGAACCCGCCGATGCCGCCCCGCTCCGAGGAGGAGGTCGTTTTCGGAGACGAGCTGCCGGTTCTCCCGATCCGCAACGCCGTGCTGTTCCCCGGCAACGTCGCCCCGTTCGATGTCGGCCGCGAGAAGTCGGTCGCCCTCGTCGAAGACGTCGACAACCTCCCTGGCCCGGTGATCGCCATCTTCGCCCAGCGCGATCCGTCGACCGACGATCCCGGCGCCGAAGACCTCTACCCGGTCGGCTGCGCGGCGCGCGTGCTCAAGGCCCTCAAGCACAGCTCGGGCAACTACTCGCTCATCCTCCAGGGCG
>JBDTXR010000564.1:0-4987 GCA_040006075.1 Byssovorax sp.
AAGCCGTCGTTGGCGCCCTGCTGGAAGAGCATCGGCTTCTTGAAGTACTGCTGATAGTAGTAGTCGTGCCCGAGCTCGTGGTGAATGGTGATCAGGTCTTCTTCCTTGGGCTCGATGCACATCTTGATGCGCAGATCGTTGGAGAAGGTCACGTCCCAGGCGCTGGCGTGACAGACCACGTCGCGGTCGGCCGGCTTCTTGAAGAGCGAGCGCTCCCAGAAGGTGTCGGGCAGCTTGTCCATCCCGAGCGAGACGAAGAAGCTCTCGCCGATCCGGACCATGGCCTTCTCGTCGAGCTTCTTCTTCTGCAGGTTCTGGGTCACGTCGAGCGAGCCCTGGCCCTTGTAGGGCTCGACGAGATCGTAGATGTTGTTCCACTCCTGCGCCCACATGTTGCCGAGCAAATGCGCGGGGATCGGGGCCTTGTCGGCGATCTTGTCCTTGCCGTACTTGGCCTGGAGCCTGGCTCGCACGTAGCAGTGGAGCTCGTCGTACAGGGGCTTCACCTCCTGCCACAGACGCTCGGTGTCGGCCTCGAACTGCTCGGCCGTCATGTCGTAGCCGCTCCGCCAGAGCGCGCCCATGTCCGCGAAGCCAATCTCCTTGGCGCCCTTGTTCCCGAGCTCGACGTAGCGCTGGTACCTGGCCTTGATCGGCGGGGCGATGGCGTGCCAGCCGGTCCAGGCGTCGAGGAGCTCGTCGTATTTGCGGCTCTTCGACATGATGTTGGAGAGATCGCCCAGCGTGAGGCACTTCTTCTTGGGATCGTTCTTGAGGCGGTCGGGGCAATACTTGCCCTTGCCGTAGGCGCCCGTCATCCAGGCGCTGATGTCGGCGAGCTCGGCCCGCTCTTTCGCGTCGCTCGGCGCCGGGAGCGAGGTCCCGAGCTTGAGCAGGAGCATTTGCCGCGAGAGATCGGCCGGGAGCTGGAGGGTGCTGAAGCGGATAGAGGCCTTTACCTGCCGCGTGAGGTACTCCATGCTGGCCTCTTGCCCGCTGGCCGAGAGCGCCTCCGTGTCGTCGGTGATGAAGTTCTGACTGACCCAGTCGGCCCGCGACGAGGCCGTCCAGAGGCGGCGCAGATCGGTGTCGACGGTGGCGAAGAAGGCGCGCGCCTCCTCGACCGTGGCGGCCGGATCGGCCAGCAGCTCGGGCTTGCCGGCGCCGCCCGTGACCGGGGCGGCCTCGACCTTGGGGCACGGGATCGGCGGCATGGGCTCGGCCGCGCACGAGGCGGCGCCCCCCGCGGCGAGCACCAGCGCGGCGATGGCAAAGGCAGAGGTCGTGTGGATCGCGGGCGCGGATCCCTCGCGGATCGAACGGACGAATCGCATGGCGGCAGCTCCGGGCTGGAAGGAGCGCCCCTTCTACACGTCGAGGCCCGCGGCGAAAAGGGCTCCTTTCGCCGCCTGTGGAGCCCCGCCTTCCGCGCCGTGGCAAGGCCCGTCGGCGTGGAGGTGAACGACCGTCGTGGCTGCCGGCGTGGCCGAGAAGCGGTTACTTCTTGTCGCTGCCGAACGAGCGGAAGCTCGACGGCAAGCCGGGTTGCAGCGACGAGCAGAGCGGATCGCCGGGAGGGCAGCCGCCGGCCTGGATCTGCTCTTTCTTCTCGATCACGCTGCAGCGGATCTTGGCCTTCTTCGTCTCGGACTCGGCGTTGTGGAGCAGGCGCTCGAACTCTTCCTGCTGCCGGCGCGCGAGGTCGCCGGCGCGCTGTCGCTCGAGGGCGCTCTTGTCGGCCTCGCGCTGGGCGACCTCGGCGCGCTCCTGGGCCAGCTCGGCGCGGATCTCGTTGTCGCGGGCCTTGGCGCCGGCGATCTCGGCCTCGTGCTTCGAGCGCTCGGCGTGCTCCTGGGCGTCGGAGACCGTCTTGCCCCAGCCCGCGAGGCCGATCAGCAGCGCGGAGAACGCCGCGGCGATGACGATCACCCCGCGGACGCGGTCGCGGCGGAGGCGCGATCGCTGGGCGGCGAGCCACTCGCGCACCAGCGCGGCGCCCTCGAGATCGAGGCCGCCCTCGGCGAGGACGATCCCCGCGAGCGCGGCCTCGGAGTCGCCCGGGAGCCTCGTCGCCGGGCGGCCGAGATCCTGCCAGGTGCGCGCTCCCTCGCGCAGCGCCGCGGCGATCCGCTTGCTGGCCTGCGCGTCGGCGAGCCACCCGGCGAGGCGATCCCACCCGGTGAACAGGAACTCGTGCACGACCTCGATCGCGCCGCCGGTCTCGACGAGCAGGCCCTTCTCGATGAACGCGGCGATGGCGGCGTCGAAGGCGACACCGCTGCGGGCGCGGGCGCGGAGGTCGGCGCGCGGGAGGCTGCGGCGGGTGCGGCCGTCGGTCGAGAGCTCGAGCAGCGCGGCGTGGGCCTCTTGCTGCGAGGGCTCGTCGAGGCCGGCGAAGACGCCGTCGGCGAGGTCGGCGAAGATCGCGCGGACGCCGCCGAGGCGGGCCCAGTCGGACGCGCGCAGGGTGCTGCCGTCCTTCGTTTTCCACCACGCGGCGAGGGCCAGCGCCACCAGCGGGAGGCGCCCTTCGCCCGCGCGCAGCTCGCGCTCGACGTCGGCGGCGACCTCGCTCAGGCCCTCGATCCGCACGCCGGCCACGCGCGCGGGCTCGGCGACGATGGCGCGCGAGGCGGCCATCGTTGGAGCTCCAACGAATCGCAGCGCGTCGCGGAGGCGCTCGCCCAGCGGCTCGATCGCCAGCAAGCCGGTGGTGAAGTCCTCGCGCAGCGTGCCGACGACGCGGACCCCCGCCTCGCGCGGAAGCGCCGCGGCCTCGGCGAGGAAGGCGAGGAAGCGGTCGCGCTTGTGCGGATCGGCCTGCGTGACCAGCTCTTCGAGCTGATCGAAGACGAAGGCCACGCCGAGCTCGTGCTCGGCGCAGAAGGCCGCGACGCCGGCCGCGTCGACGAGCGGCGCCGCGGCGACCTCGGGTGAGGGGGGCGCGAAGCCCGCGATCTCGGCGAGCACGCGATCGAGGACCGCGTCGGGATCGGCGCCGGGGCGCGCGACGACGCAGCGCCAGTCGGGGCCGCGCGCGGCGTCGCGGCGCGCGAGCTGCGGCACGAGGCCGGCCATGGCCAGCGAGGATTTGCCCGATCCGCTCACGCCTTGCAGCACCAGCGCGGTCTCGGTCTCGAGCTCGCGGGCGAGGCGAGCGATGTCTTCATCGCGGCCGAAGAGCATGCCTTCCGAGGCCGGGCCGAACGCGCCGAGGCCGAGGTACGGCGGATCGGGGACGCCGAACGGACGCTCCCACGCGGCGTCGATCAGGGATCTCAGCGCGCCCGTCTCCACTTGTCGCGCGCCGGGATCGAGCGCGAGCAGCCGTCGACAGAGCCTGGCGACGCCGTGAGGCAGGCCGGCCTCGTCGAGATCGCGCAGGCGCCCCGCCGACGTCGCGAGGCGGACCTCGGCCCACCAGGCCTGGCGATCGGTGTGCGCGTCGGTCTTCGCGGGCGCGGCCGGGACGTCTTGCGGGAGCAGGCCCGTGGCCAGGTGGACGATGCACGCCGCGAGCGCGTAGGCGTCGGCGGCGGGCGTCGCGGGGCGCTCTTCGATCACCTCCGGGGCCATGAATCCAGGCGTTCCGACGACGCGCGCGCGCGCCCCGGAGCTGCCCCCGCGCGACGGCGGGGGAGGCGAGCTCGGCCGCGGCGGCTGCTCGGCGAGGAACTCGGCGGTGCCCATCGCGCCGTCGTCGCCGGGGAGCATCGCGCCCGCGCCGCCGCCGAGCGCGCCGGCCCGCCGCGCGATGCCGAAGTCCAGCATCTTGATCCCGCCGTCGCGGGTGAGAAAGAGGTTGGAAGGCTTCAGATCCAGGTGAACCACGCCGCGCGCGTGGATCAGATCGAGCGCCGCGGCGACGTCGCGCGCCCAGGCGAGCACGCGGCGCCACGGGATCTTCCCGCGCCGCGCCAGCACCGCGCCCAGGGTCTCGCCGGAGAGCAGCTCCATCGCCACGAAGGGCACGGGGACGGTCGCGCCGTCGTGCTCGACCGCGAGCAACCCCGCCGCGAGGATGGTCACCAGCGACGGGTGGCTGAACGACGCGAGGAGCTTGGCCTCCTCGGCCCACGCGCCGAGATCGCTCTCGGGCGAGAGGATCTTGAGCGCGACCTCGCGGATCGCCGCGCCGTTCGGGAGCAGCTCTTCCGCGCGGAACACCTCGCCGAAGCCGCCGCGCCCGATCGCGTCGACGAGGCGAAAGCGGCCGTCGAGCACCAGGCCCGGGCGCATCCCCGCGATCACGCCGCCGGCCTTTCCGATCGGCGGACCCGAGCCTTCGATCTCGCCGATCTCGTCGCGCGCGGGGCCCATGCTCAAGCGGCTCGGCGCGTCCTCCGGCTCCGGATCACGACGGCGCCGAACGCCAGCGCCGCGAGCGCCGCAGCGCCGCCCGGAGCGGGGGTGTCGCCGGCGACGACGCACCCGCAGCCGCCCTGCTTCGGCGCGACCGGCGGGGGCGCGGGCGCCTCGTCCGGCTTCGGCTCGGCGTTCTCGAGCGGCGTCTCGTTCTCCTTCGGAGCGTCCTTGTCGTCCTTCTTGGCGTCGTCGTCCTTCTTGGCGTCGTCGTCCTTCTTGTCGCCCTTCTTGCCCTTGGGTTTGTCGCCCGCGAAGGTGATCGCGCGGCGATCGACGACCACGTTGTCGCCCTTGAGCGTGAGCTTCAGCGTCTGGCCGAGCTGCACGCCGTCGTCCTCGCGCTTGATCTTGAGATCGTACTCGCCGGCCTCGAAGCCGTGGTCGCGCCGGATCACGAAGTCGAACTTGGTGATCTTGAAGACCTTGCCCGAGGCGTCGGCGAACCCGACGTCGAGCCCTTCGTTGATCGCCTGCTGGTTCTGCAGCGGGATCTTCAGCAGCACCGGCTTCTCGGGCGACTTGTCGGTGAGCGAGAGATCCCAGTGCACGGTCGGCGTGAAGACCACCAGCATCGGGATGTGCGGCAGGTGCGGGACGCTGCCGTAGTCGATGGTCATGACCA
>JBDTXR010000565.1:0-4981 GCA_040006075.1 Byssovorax sp.
AGGTGGGCGTTGAGGAGCGGCTTCGGCACGACCCACTTGTCGATGCGCAGGCCGAGGCAGACGTACTCGTTGAAGAAGACCTTCTCGTGATCGAGATCGGTGTCCATCACGTCCTCGATCGAGCACCAGCCGTGGCGTTCGCTCTGATCCTCCTCGGCCACCAGCGGCTGCGCCGCCGAGGCGCGGATCCGCTTCAGCGTCGCTGAGGCGAGATCGCCGGGCACGTCGCCGTCGACGAAGAAACGAGAGAAGGTGAGGCTGCCGCGGAGTGCGCTCAAGGTCCGGGCGGCGTAAGGGCGAGCCGGTTGCGCCGCAATGTTTGTTCGCGCCGGAGCCTCAGCGCCACGCGCCCGCGCTCGGGTCGCTCGTGAGGATCGGGCCACGGCAGTCTTCGAGGTGCCCCGTCCCACAGCGATAGTCGAGGTGCGCGTGCAGCCCCTCGGGGCCGGCCGCGAGCGCGTGCAGCGCGAGCGCGGCGATGACGATCGCGATCCCGAAGGCGTCGCGACGCACGCCGCGGCGGAGCGCGCCCCGGGCCTCGGCCGCGCTCCCGAGCAGCAGCGCCGTCGCGCGATCGCGGGCGCGGTACGCCGCCGCGCCGCGCGCCGTCCGCGCGAGCACGCCGGCGCCGAGGCCGAAGTCGACCTCGGGCTCGGGATCATCGTCGCGGGCTTCGATCGAAGGCTCGCGCACCTCCATCGACGAAGCCTCGCCTTCGAGGCGCCGGACCCGGGTCAGCGCCTCGAGATCGGCGACGAGCAGCCCCACCGTGAGCAGGCCGCACGCGAGCGTCATCACCAGCGCGGCCCACGGCGTCGCGAGGGAGCCGGGCATCGACGCCGGCCAGTCCGGCAGCGCGAGCAGCGTCGCGCCCGCGAGCGCCGCGGCCAGGATCCCCCACATCGCGCGGCGATCCGAGGCCGCGACGATCGATCCCATCCGCGCCCGCGCCGCCCGCTTCGCGGAGACGACCACCAGCGCGCCGATGGGCAGGAACGCCATCCCCGCGAGCGCGCCGGCGAAGCCGCCCGAGCTGAGCGCGCGCTCGTTGCCCCAGATGAACCCGCCGACGAGCGCGCCGCTCAGCGCCCCGCCGAGGACCTGCGCGACCACCAGGCGAAACCACGTCGCCGCGGGATCGGCGAAGACCGGCGCGTGGACCACGCTCCGGGTGAGATAGCGCCCGAGCAGCGCCGCGATCCCGAGCGAGCAGCCCGCCGTGAGCCACTGCTCGCTGTGCCCGTGGGTGAGATCGACGACCGGCGTGCAGAGAAACCCCGCCGCGAGCCACCCGGCCGCAGCGCCGAAGACCGCGAAAGGGTAGGCGATCTGCGGCATGCGCGCGTACTCGGACATGAGGCTCCTCCAGCGCTCGGGGCGCGACTTGCCAGCGACCGCGGCCCACCGCGCTTGTTCCCGGGATCCGCGCGCCGCGCCGACTTCAATCCCCCGTCCGATCGCGGTAGCGTGCCGCGCCCGCGGTCGGGCGAGGTGTGTCACGCCTCGTCACAGCGTTTCCGCGCGGCAAAACAAGGAGCAAACCGATCATGGCACTCGAAGTTTTCTGGGGCAGCGGGAGCGGACCGGCGTGGCGCGTGCTGCTCGCGCTGGCGATCAAGGGCATCCCGTACCAGTCGCGGCTGCTCTCGTTCGCCAAGGGCGAGCACAAGACCCCGGAGATGCTGGCCCTCACCGGCCGCGGCAAGGTGCCGGTGATCCGCGACGGATCCTTCGCCCTGTACGAGTCGCTGGCGATCCTCGGCTACCTCGATCGCAAGTACCCCGAGCGCCCGCTCTTCGGCGCCACGGCCGAGGACACCGGCACCATCCTCCGCGTGATCATGGAGCACCAGTGCTACGGCGATCCGCTGATCTCGGTCGTCACGCGCCCGCTCCTCTTCGGCCAGCTCGACGCGCAACGCGACATCGTCAACGCCGGCCTCCCCGCCATGCGCGAGGAGCTGGCCCGCCTCGAGACCCAGCTCGACGGCCACGACTTCTTCGTCGGCGACGCGGTCTCGGCGGCCGACATCTTCGTCTTCCCGCTGATCAAGACCATCGAGCGCGCCCTCGCCAAGCCCGGCGCCGAGACCGTCGATCACGGCCTGCGCCCTCTCGGCGGCGCGTTCCCGAAGCTCGCCGCGTGGGTCACCCGCATCGAGGCCATCCCCGGGTACGAGGCCACCTACCCGCCGCACTGGCGCGAAGGCTGAGGCGGCAGCCATGCGCCCCGAGACGAAGCGCAACGCCGCGATCGTCGCCCTCGCGGCGGCGGCGTTGACGTACGGGTACAACGTGAAACGAAACCTCGCCGGGGGCGAGCAGATGCACGCCGCGTGCACCTCGATCCGCCGCTCGATCGACGAGCGGATGAAGCCGGCGTCGCTCTCGATGCTCGTCGACGATCCCGCGGCGCTGGCGAAGGATCTCCGCGCCGAGATCGACGCCCCGTGCGTCACCATCGGGCCGCGCCTCGCCTGGTGGCAGTGGAACTTCGGCGCGCACGTGGCCGTCCCGCCGGATCCGGCCCGCGCCGCCCGCCTCGAGGCCGCGCGCGTGGCGATGATCCCGCGCTGCGTCCCCGTGGTGCGCCGGATGCTCGACGCCTCGAACCTCACCGGCGCCTCGCCCGAGTCGCTCGACGCCTCCGCCCGCGACTCGTGCGACCAGATCGCCGGCTCCCTCAGCTCGCCCACCAGCGAGCCGGGCCCGCCGATCGCCGTGTGGGACTGGCCCGATCGTCTATCCGCACTGGCACGCTCACTTGCCGCCGAGGCCGCCCCCGAGCACTGATAGACTGAGCGAAAGGAGCGAATCCCCATGGCGCCCGACCCTTCTTTCGCTGGATATAGCAGCCTCTCCGAGGGCCCGCTCCTCGCCGGCCCGATGCTGGGCGAGGTGGGCGAGACCTTCGCGCGCGTCTGGTTCCAGGCCCGCGACGAGTCCCCGCTCACCCTCACGCTCCATCACCCCGAGGGCGACCGCCCCTACGAGCTCACCCCCTCGGCGCAAGAGTGGCTGTGCGGCGTGTTCCAGATTGACGATCTCGCGCCCGGTCAATCCCACGAGTACACCCTCTCGAGCGAAAACGGCGAGACCGGGCG
Organism: Byssovorax sp.; assembly: GCA_040006075.1. Taxonomy (GTDB): domain Bacteria; phylum Myxococcota_A; class Polyangia; order Polyangiales; family Polyangiaceae; genus JANYGI01. Next base: position 3,105 of record JBDTXR010000565.1, read on the forward strand.
ATACCGCCTCTCCACCGCGCCCGCCGCGAGCGCCCGCCGCCTCCGGGTGGCCTTTGGCTCGTGCTTCTTCTACCACGACCGCCCCGCGCCGGCCTTCGACGCCGCCCGCGAGGGCCGCCCCGACGTCTTCGTGATGGCCGGCGACAACTGCTACTACGTGCAGGAAGAATGGCTGAGCGCCGAGCGAATGATGCTGGCCCAGCTCCGCAACCGCAACCACGCCGACTTCCGCCGACTCGGCGAGTCGACTCCCGTGCTCGGGATCTGGGACGATCACGACTTCGGCCCCGACGACTCCGACGGTACGTTCGCGAACAAGGCCGTGTCCCTCCCGATCTTCCGCCGGCTCTGGGCGCAGCGCACCTATGGCACCGACGCGGTGACTGGCATCTTCTCCACCGTGCGCATGGGCCCGGTCGAGCTGTTCCTGCTCGACGGCCGCTACGCCCGGATCCAGGGCCGGCAGATCCTCGGCCAGGCGCAGCTCGCGTGGCTCTTTGAGCGCCTCGAGGCCAGCTCGGCGCCGGTGAAGCTGCTCGTCTCGGGCTCTCAGGTGCTCCCGGAGGCCGCGGCGACGCTGGGCTGGGAGTGCTGGCGGCGCGACGCGCCGGGCGAGCTCGAGCAGCTCGTCACCTTCCTTTCGGCGCACGATATCCGCGGCGTCGTCCTCGCCAGTGGCGATGTTCACCTCGGCTATCTGCTCCACGAAGCAGGCCGCCATTTGCCCGGGGGCCGCGTGGGCCCCGAGCTCTGGGAGCTGACCTCGAGCCCCCTCGCCAACGACACCTGGACCGACACCATCGCTCGCCTCGGCCGCCCCGATCGCTTCATCGTCACCGAGCACGAGTCGGAGAATTACGGGATCATCGACGTCGATCTCGACCGCGCAGGCCAGGAGATCCGCCTCGTCCTCGAGGACGCGCACGGCGGCGTGCTGGTCAATCAGCCGATCGCCATCGACCAGCTCCGGGTGCGCCCCGCGGCGGCGGTCAGGCCTCCTCTGCCTCACCACGCGCCCGCGCCGGCGCCCGAAAAGCTCTGCCCGGTGGTGTGGAGCAACGGCAAAGCCTACTTCTTCGCGGGGGTCCGCTACGTGCGCTACGATCTCGCCGAAGGCCGCGTGGATCGGGCCTTTCCTCAGGCGATTGCCACCTTCTGGCGCGGCATCTGGCCGGGCGGGATCGACGCCGCCGTGCCCTGGAACAACGGCAAAGCCTACTTCTTCAAGGGCAGCCGCTACTACGCCTTCGACGTCGCCCGCGACCACGCCGAGCCCGGCCCGCGCGACGTTGCCACCTACTTTCCCGGCCTCTGGCGCGGCGGCATCGACGCCGGGATCGTGTGGAGCAACGGCAAAGCCTATTTCTTCAAGGGGTCGGAGTACCTCCGTTACGATCTCGCCCTCGACCGCGCCGATCCCGGCTACCCGAAGCCCATCGCCGACGGCTGGAAGGGCCTCTGGCCCGACGGCGTCGACGGCGCCTGCGTCGGCCCCGACGGCGCCGCGTACTTTTTCAAGGGCGGCGACTCGATCCGGCACGACATGAGCGCCGACGAGGCCGAGCCACCGCGCGCCATCGAAGAGCGCTGGCCCGGCGTCCTCGGCGCGCTCGGCCTCGGCGCCGGCCCGATCGCGTGACCGCGCGGGCCGCGCACCGGCCGGCCCCGCGACGAATTCACCTTGACGAGCGTTCGCGAGGAAGTTTGGCGGCGCCGGCGCCGGTCGAATTTCGGGATCCGGCACAAATTCGCCGTCCGCGCCGCAAAAAGAGGAGGCCCCACGATTAATTTTTCGCGTGGTGCCGTTCGTTCAGGGGCAAGTGCCTCGCGGCGTGTATACTGCGCGCTTCTCGGTCGCCGGCGCCCCTGTTGGACGC
>JBDTXR010000566.1:0-4957 GCA_040006075.1 Byssovorax sp.
CCCGAGAAGGCCGCCGAGCCGGAGCCCGAGCCCGAGCCGCCGCCGAAGCCCTGCGTCGCTCTGGTCGAGCCGGCCTGTGTCGCCTCCTATGGTGGCGCGGTGATCAAGATCCTCGGCGCCGACTTCATCGATGGATGTACGCTCCGTATCGGTGGGACCGAGGTGGCGTGTCGCCGGGCCTCCGCCACCCGGATCGAGGCCATCTGCCCCCAGCTCCCCGCGGGCGAGGTCGACGTCGAGGTGGTCAATCCCGACGGCCAGAGCGACTGCCTCGCTCGCGCGCTCAAGCTCGCCGTCCCGCCCGCCGTGGGCGAGCTCTCGCCCTCGATCGGATCGGTGAAAGGCGGCACCGAGCTCACGCTCACCGGCTTTGGCTTCGAGGCGGGCTGCACGGTCCACCTGGGCACCGTCGCGGTCGACGTCGTGTTCGAGAGCGACACCCGCGTCCGCGTCGTCACCCCGCCTCACGCCGGGGAAGGCTCGGTCGATGTGGCGGTGAAGAACCCGACTGGCCTCCAGCACCGCCTCTATGGCGCGTTCTTCTTCAAGATCCCTCCGCCGCGCGTCGATACCGTATCTCCCGCGTCGGGCAGCAACGCCGGTGGAAACCTGCTCACGATCCGCGGCGCCGACTTCAGCGAGGGGTGCGAGGTCACCATCTGCGGCCTCCCCGCCGGCGTCGAGGTGAGGTCCTCGGAAGAGCTCGCCGTGAAGACGCCGGCCGTGGCGCGCGACGGCCTCGTCGATCTCCGCGTCCAGAACCGCGACGGCCAGATCCACCTCGCCGAGAAGGTGTTTCGCTACATCGCGCCGCTCCCGCCGCCGGTCCTCACCACGGTCAGCCCCGCCGCGGGCTCGGTGCTCGGCGGCCTCAAGGTCGGCCTCTTCGGCGACGATTTTCACGAGGAGTGCACCGCGCGCTTCGGCACCATCGCCGCGCAGGTCCGCTTTCTCACGCGCAAGCAGCTCGAGGTCGTGGTCCCGGCTTCGCCCCTCCCCGGCGCGGTCACCGTCGAGATCACCAACCCCGACGGCGTCTCGGCCGCGCTCGAGTCCGCGTTCACCTACGAGTCCCGCCCGGCTCCGAGCATCACCTCGGTCTCGCCCGCGTTCGGCCCCAGCACCGGCGGCACCAAGCTGGTGATCGAAGGCCACAACTTCACGAAAGACAGCCAGGTCTACATCGGCCGCGAGTACCCGAAGGACCTGGTCGTGAAGAGCGCCACCGAGATCCACGCGATCACCGCGCCCCGGAAAATAGCGGGCGTCGTCGACGTCGAGGTCGGAGGCCCCGACGTCCCCAAGGCCGTCCTCAAGAACGCCTTCCGGTACGACGCGATCCCCGCGCCGACGATCACCTCGGTCGCGCCGAACCGGGGCGGCACCGCCGGGGGCACCGAGATCACCGTCACCGGGCAAAATCTCCTGAAAGAAACGGTGATCCTGGTCGATGGCAAGCCCGCGAAGTACGTCAAGCTCGTCGACAAGACCACGCTCGAGGCCAAGACGCCGCCGGGCGAGGCCAACAAGATGGTCGACGTGATCGTGCGCAACCCCGACGGGAAAGAGGCCGTCCAGAAGCGCGCTTACCTCTACGATCCCCGCTACGGCTGACGTTTTCGAGCGAGAAGAGGATCCGCGACGGCCGGGTTGCGCATAGACTCCCGAGGCCGCCGAGCATCGCGCGGCCCTCGCGAACGTAGCACCAGGAAGATCCTCAGCATGGCGGCACAAGAACTCGTTCGGCGACCGTACCTCGAAGGCAACTACGCGCCGGTCTCCACCGAGACCGAGGTCCGTGGGCTCGGCTCGCGCGGCGCGATCCCCCGAGATCTCGCCGGCGTCTTCGTGCGCAACAGCCCGAACCCGCGCTTCGCCCCGAAGGCCCGCCACCACTGGTTCGACGGCGACGGGATGATCCACGCGGTGCACTTCGAGGACGGCGTGGCCACCTACAAGAACCGGTGGATCCGCACCAAGGCCTTCCTCGCCGAGCAGGAAGCTGGCGAGGCCCTCTGGAACGGCATCACCGAGCGGCCCGATTTCACCAACCCGCGCGGCCCGCTCAAGGACACCTCGAACACCGATCTGGTCTTCCACGCCGGCAAGCTCCTGACCCTGTGGTGGCTTGGCGGCGAGGCCTACGTGGTCTCGGTCCCCGATCTCGAGACCTGCGGGACCGAGACGTGGGGGGGCAAGGTGAAGACGATCACCGCGCATCCCAAGGTCGATCCGGTCACGAAGGAGATGGTCTTCTTCGACTACAAGCCCTTCCCGCCGTATCTCACCCTTGGCGTCATCTCGGCCGCGGGCGAGCTGGTCCATCACACCGAGATCGAGCTGCCCGGCCCCCGCCTGCAGCACGACATGGCGATCACCGAGAACTATTCCATCCTCTTCGACATGTCGATGATGTGGGATCCCAAGCTCCTCGCCGAGGGGCGCACCAAGGTGGGCTTCTTCCGCGACAAGCCCACGCGCTTCGGCATCATCCCGCGCTTCGGCAAGGGCGACAGCATTCGCTGGTTCGAGGCCTCGCCCTGCTACATGTACCACACCGTCAACGCCTGGGAGCAGGGCGACGAGATCGTGCTCCTGGGCTGCAAGATCGTCAATCCCCTGGCCGGCGACGCGAGCAACCCGAAGAACGTTCAGGCCCCGAGCATTGGATTCCTTCGCCTGGAGCCGCACTACCACCGGTGGACGTTCAACCTCAAGACGGGCGCCGTGAAGGAAGAAGAGATCGACGACACCCTGGCCGAGTTCCCGCGCATGGATAACCGCGCTCTCGGCCGCAAATCGCGCTTCAGCTACCACCCGCGCATCGCCCCGGCCGAGACCATGTTCTTCGACGGCGTCATCAAGTACGACACCGACTCCGGCAAGCAATGGACGCACCGCTACCCGGCGGGTCGCTTCGGCGGAGAGACGGTGTTTGCCCCGCGCGTCGGCTCGAAGAGCGAAGACGACGGGTATCTGGTCACCTTCGTGGCCGACGAGCAAACGGGCGAGTCCGAGCTCTACATCCTCGACGCGGCCCACGTGGACGAGGAGCCGGTGGCCCGGGTCCAGATCCCGACCCGGGTACCCACGGGCTACCACACCTGGTGGATCCCGGCCGAAGAGCTCGCGCAGCAACGCCCGATGGATCGGCTCTCGTGAAGCGCGATCGCGTCCGCCCCACCGGGGAGCCCGTCTACCTGCTCGGCGGCTTCCAGACCGACTTTGCCCGCAACTTCACCCGCGAAGGAAAGACCCTGGCCGATCTGATCCAGGAGACGGTCCAGGGTGCTTTGCAGGCCACCTCGGTCACCGCCGACGAGATCGAGGTCGGCCACATCGGCAATTTCGCCGCCGAGCTCTTCAGCGGGCAAGGGCACCTCGGAGGCCTGCTGGTCGAGGCCGATCCGGCCTTTCGCGGACTGCCCACCTCCCGCCACGAGGCCGCCTGCGCCTCGGGCAGCGTCGCCGCGCTCGCCGCCATGGCCGACATCGAGGCCGGCCGCTACGACATCGCCTTGGTCGTCGGCGTCGAGCTGATGCGCAACGGCGCCGACGCGGCGAAGAACCTCGGCGCCGCCGCCTGGGTCCCGCGCGAGACCGAGGGCGTGGCCTATCCCTGGCCCAGCCTCTTCAGCCAGGTCGGCGACGAGTACGAGAAGCGCTATGGCACCCTGAAGCGCGAGCACCTGGTCACCCTCGCCAAGAGCCATTTCGCCAACGCCAAGCGCAACCCCAACGCCCAGACGCGTAAATGGGAGTTCGGCGAGAGCGCCTTCGACGTCGACTCGCCCGAGAACCCCGTGGTCGCGGGCCGGATCAACAAGCTCGATTGCAGCCAGGTGACCGACGGCGGAGCCGCGGTGATCCTGGTGTCCGAGCGCTTCGCCAAGCAGTGGGCCACGCGCCGGGATCTCACCCTGCTCGACGTCCCTCGCATCGCCGGCTGGGGACACCGCACCTCGCGGATGGCCCTCGCCGACAAGCTCGAAGACAGCCAGGGCGACGGCCTGCTCTTCCCGCACGTGCGCACCTCGATCACCGACGCCTTCGCCCGCGCCCAGATCGACGACGTCCGCGACGTCGATCTCGTCGAGTGCCACGATTGCTTCACGACCACCGCCTACATGGCAATCGACCACTTCGGCCTCACCGCCCCGGGCGAGTCGTGGAAGGCCATCGAGTCCGGCATCGTGGCCTTCGGAGGCACGTTGCCCTTCAACCCCAGCGGCGGCCTCATGGGCCTTGGCCACCCCGTCGGCGCGAGCGGCGTGCGCATGCTCCTCGACGCGTCCCATCAGGTCGCGGGCACCGCCGGGGCGATGCAGGTCAAGCGCGCGCGCCGCGCCGCCACGCTCAACATCGGCGGGAGCGCGACCACCAGCGTGTGCTTCATCGTCGAGCGCCGCACTCCCCTTCCCTCCACGATCGCGTAACCGTGTCTTGCGCGACGGGCAGCGTTCCATTAGAACGCCCGCCCCCTCGGTCCCTCCCGCGCTCTTCGGGCGGGGCCGACGCGCCCGTGCATTCCCCACGGCGCTTCACCTGCACCTCGGAGGAGGCACGAGATGGTTCGAAGCGTCGGGATGGATTTCGGCACCACGAACAGCGCGGTCGGCGTGGTCGGCGACGACGGCAACGTCACGCTCGCGCGCTTCGCGCACAAGGGCGGCGTCTCCGACACCTTCCGATCGATCCTCTATTTTCACCCCGATCTGCGCGATCCGAAGACCAACCGGCCCACGCCCATCGCCGGGATGCGCGCCATCGATCGCTACCTCGACGCCACCGGCGAAGGGCGGCTGATCCAGTCGCTCAAATCGTACCTGGCCGATCGCACCTTCGATCACACCACGGTGTTCAACCGCGCCCACTCGCTGGTCGAGCTGCTGGCGCTGCTGCTCAAGGATCTCCGCGCGCGCGCCGAGGAGCAGCTCGGGCCGCTCGGGCCGCGGAT